>DATFFI010000108.1:0-20633 GCA_035250225.1 Rhizomicrobium sp.
CTGGACGAGCCCACCTCGTCGCTGGACGGCCGGACGTCGGAGCAGCTTCTGTCCCATCTGCGCCGCCAGGCGCGCGCGGGGATGAGCTTCATCCTGATCTCGCACATGCTGGGCGAAATCCTGGGCCATAGCGACCGCATCGTGGTGATGCGCGACGGCCGCACGGTGGTGTCGGATGCGGCATCCGCCTTCAGCCGCGACCGGCTGGTGGCCGAGATGGGCGGCGCGGAAGACGCCGCGCACGCCCTCCCATCTTCCAGCTTCGTGCGCGGCGCCACTCCGGTGCGGGTGCGCGCCCGCCCCAGGGGGCAGCGCGGCGGCATCGAACTGGTGGCGCACAAGGGCGAGATCATCGGCCTGGCGGGCCTGGCGGGACATGGCCAGACCGCGCTCCTGCGCGCCATCTTCGACGCCGCGCCCCGTGGCCGTGGGGCCATCAGCCTGGACGGTCCGGTGGCGCTGGTGGCCGGTGATCGCCAGAGCGATGGTGTTTTTCCCTCCTGGTCCATCGCCCGCAACATCACGGTGCGTTCGCTCAAAACGTTGCGCCAGGGCGCGCTGATTTCATCCGCACGCGAAAAGGAACTGGCCGAAAGCTGGCAACAGCGCATCCGCATCAAGACGCCCGACATGGACAATCCCATCCTGTCGCTTTCGGGCGGCAACCAGCAAAAGGCATTGTTCGCCCGGGCCCTGGCGTCCGACGCCGCCATCATCCTGATGGACGATCCCATGCGCGGCGTCGACATCAGCACCAAGCTGGAAGTCTATGACATCATCCGGCAGGAAGCCGCCAATGGCCGCACCTTCCTCTGGTACACCACCGAGACGGAAGAGTTGCTGCATTGCGACCAGACTTACGTTTTTCGCGGCGGACTTATTGTGGCTGAGATGGCGCAAACCGAGGTGACCGAGGAAAAAGTCATCCACGCCTCTTTTCATGAGGTGGGCCATGAGGCCGGCTGAGATGACGCAAGGGGCCCGGCGCCGGATCGACTTCGCGGTGGCCGCGCGGCAATTGCTGCCCGCCTTTTCGCTGGCGCTGGTGGTAGCCGCCATCGCCTGTCTGAATCCCATCGCCATCAGCTATCTGGGCTTCAACCTGATGCTCAACCTGGCGATCCCGATCATCCTCGCCACCATGGCGCAGCTTTTCGTGATCGCGGGCAATGATCTGGATCTTTCCATCGGCGCCTTTATCGGCTTTGTCGGCTGCGTCGTCGCCACCTGGCTGAACGAAAATCCGCTGCTGGGCGTTGCCATCCTGGCCGGCAGCATTTTGGTCTATGCCCTGATGGGGGCGCTGATCCATTGGCGCAATCTGCCGTCCATCGTGGTGACGCTGGGCATGAGTTTCGTCTGGCAGGGCCTGGCGATCCTGGTACTGCCCGACCCCGGCGGCGCCGCGCCGGAATGGCTGATGAGCATGATGGGCGTCCAGCCGCCCTATATCCCCTTCCCCATCATCGCCGCCCTTCTCATTGCCGGCGTGACCCATTTCCTCCTGATGCGCACATCCCACGGTACCGTCCTGCGCGCCTCGGGCGGCAACGCCACCGCCGTGGCGCGGGCGGGCTGGTCGCTGCTCAAGATCAAGATGGCGCTTTACGCCATGGCCGGCCTGTTCGGCGTGTTGTCGGGCCTGGCGCTGATCGGCATCACCACCTCGGGCGACGCCAATATCGGCGCCGGCTACACACTGCTGTCCATCGCCGGCGTCATCCTGGGTGGCGGCGAATTCGTGGGCGGGCGCGTCTCGCCCATCGGGGCGGTGATGGGCGCGCTGACCCTGTCGCTGGCGGCATCCTCGCTGCTCACCTTCATGCAGGTCCCGCCGGATTGGCAGATCGCGGCCAATGGCGCCATCTTGATCATCGTGCTGGCGGCGCGCGTGCTGATCAGCCGGCGGAGCGCGGCATGAGCGCCCGGATAGGCCTGTTGGCTGACAAATTCGCGGAACGGCCCTGGCTGCTATCTTTCGCCGGCGCCGTCCTGGTGTGGCTGGCCTCCATCGCCTTCACCGGCGGCTATGGCGCGGGCGGCATGATCACCTCGGCGCTGGCGCTGGCGACCTTCATGGTGATCGTGGGCGTGGGCCAGATGTTCGTCATCACCCTGGGTCCCGGAAATGTCGACCTCTCGCTGCCGGCCAATATCGGCCTGGCTAGCGCCGTCGCCATGACCGTGATGAACAATGACGACAGCCTGGTGGCGCTGGGGCTCGCCGCGGCGGCGGGCACGGGGCTGGCGATCGGTATCGCCAACTATCTGCTGATCCGCCTGCTGCGCATACCGCCCATCATCGCCACGCTTTCGGCCAGCTTCATCATCCAGTCCATCGCCATCTCCTATGGCCGCGGGTTGCAGATCAAGCCGCCGGATGGGTTTGCCGATTTCGCCAACGCGCAGCTTTTTGGATTGCCGGTGCCGGCGCTGGGCGCGGTGGTCTTCACCATCGCCGCCGCCATCGTCCTGCAGCGCACGCTGTTCGGCCGGGGCGTGCTGGCGACGGGACAGAATATGAATGCGGCCCATCTGGCCGGAATTCCCGTGGAACGCATCCGCGCCATCACCTACGCCCTGTGCGGCCTGCTGGGCGGGTTGAACGGGGCGCTGCTGGCCGGCTATTTCCGCGGCGCCAGCAACGATCTGGGCAACGAATATCTGCTGGCCTCCATCGCCGTGGTGGTGATCGGCGGGACCTCGGTGGCGGGCGGCAAGGCCAATTTGCCGGGAATCTGGGGCGCATCCCTGTTCCTGGTGCTGCTGCTGACCATGCTCAATACCTTCGGCGTCAGCCCCGGCGTAAGGATGCTCCTCACCGGGCTCATCATCATCGCCGTCATCACCCTGGCAGGGGGCCAGCGCGCGCGGGGGAGTTGATTCCCCCGGCTTCTGCAGGTTTCTCGTGAAACATTTCCCTACACCAGCCGCGTTCCAGCCTGTTCCAACTGGGGAAATACGTAATCTCCCTCTGTCCGGGAACCCAACCACAGGCTATACGGTCCCCCGAGAATCCCGGACATCGCAATGCAGATCGAACACCAAAGCGAGCGCGCGACGCTGGCGCCCCGCTCCTCTGAACTCGCCGGCAAGGACGCCCTTGACCCCAAATCCCTGATTCCCGTGGTGGCGGGCTATCGCAATCCCAGCCTTGTGCGCAGCCTGTTCGAACTGATCGTCACCCTGGGACCGCTGGTGCTGCTATGGGCGGCGATGCTGGCATCCCTCCAGGTCGGTTACTGGCTGACCCTGCTGCTGGCGATCCCGGCCGCCTTTTTCGTCGTGCGCGTCTTTCTGATCCAGCACGATTGCGGCCATGGCGCCTTTTTCCGCCGCCATGCGATGAACAACTGGGTGGGCCGGGCGCTGGGCGTCCTGACCCTGACGCCCTATGATGTCTGGCGCCGGGCCCATGCCCTGCATCACGCCACGACCGGCAATCTCGACCGCCGCGGCATCGGCGATATCGAAACCATCACGGTGCGCGAGTATCGCGCCCGGCCCTGGAGCGGACGGCTGGCCTACCGGCTGTATCGCAATCCCATCGTGCTGTTCGGCATCGGGCCGGCCTACCAATTCTTCCTGAAGCACCGGCTGCCCTTCGGCATGATGCGCGAAGGCTGGCGGCCCTGGATCAGTTCGCTTGCCACCAACGCCGCCATCGCGGTGGCCGTGGCGGGCATGATGATGCTGGTCGGCGTCGTTCCGTTCCTGCTGATTCAGCTGCCGATCATGGCCCTGGCGGCATCGATCGGCGTCTGGCTGTTCTATGTCCAGCACCAGTTCGAACACACCATCTGGGCCAACAATGAAGAGTGGGATCTGCTCGAAGCCGCCTTTTACGGCAGCTCGCACTATGTGTTGCCGGGCATCCTGCGCTGGTTCACCGCCAATATCGGCGCGCACCATATCCACCATCTGTGCAGCCGTATCCCCTTCTACCGGCTGCCCCATGTCCTGCAGGACCGGCCGGAGCTGGCGCGGGTCGGGCGCATCACCCTGATGGAAAGTTTCCGCAACGTGCGGCTTACGCTGTGGTGTGAGACCCAGCAGCAGCTGATTTCCTTCCGCCAGCTGCGCAATTCGCCGGCCGCCTGACAAAAATTCGAAGCCGGACATCGCTGCTATGCAACCCTGACGGCTAGTCAGGGGCGCCGGGAACCCTAGCATCCCGCCCATGTCGCTCGACCAGTTCATGGCCCTGACGGTATTTTGCTTCGTCTCGTCGATCACACCGGGACCGAACAATTTCATGCTGCTGGCCTCGGGGGTCAATTTCGGCTTTCGCCGTAGCCTGCCGCACATGGCCGGCGTCGCCATCGGCTTCCTGTGGCTGATCCTGGCGGTGGGCTTCGGGCTGGGTGCGCTGCTGACGCTTTATCCGCCGCTTCACAGCGCGCTGAGGATCGCGGGCGGCGCCTATCTGCTCTATCTCGCCTGGAAGATCGCCAATGCCCGCGCCTTGTCGGACGGAAAGGACGGGACGGCAAAACCCCTGACCTTTTTCCAGGCCGCCATGTTCCAGTGGGTCAACCCGAAGGCCTGGGTCATGGCCGTCACCGCCATGGCGGTCTACAGTGATCCGGCGCGGCCCTTCTTCTCCGTCATCTTGGTCGGCGCGGTCTTTGCGCTGGTGAATGCGCCCTGCATCTCCAGCTGGACCCTGTTCGGCGTCGCAATGCGCCAATTCCTCTCCGATCCGGTGCGGCTGAAATGGTTCAACATCACGATGGGCCTGGCGCTGGCGGCGACGCTGTGGCCGCTGCTGCGATAGCCCATGTCGATTGACCTGTTTCTCGCCATGCTGGTGTTTGCCTTCGTGGCGTCGATCACGCCGGGGCCGAACAATTTCCTGCTGCTGGCCTCCGGCGTGAATTTCGGCTTCCGCCGCACCCTGCCGCACATGGCCGGCAGCTGCCTGGGCTTCCTGTGGCTGCTGCTGGCCGTCGGCTTCGGCCTGGGCACCCTCCTGACCCTCTATCCGCCTTTCCATCTTGCCCTGAAGATCGCCGGCGGCGCCTGGCTGCTGTTCCTGGCCTGGAAAATCGCCAGCGCCCGTTCGCTCTCCGACGGAAAGCAGACCGCGGCCAGGCCGATGAATTTCATCGAGGCCATGATGTTTACCTGGGTCAATCCCAAGGCCTGGGTCTCGGGCCTTGCCGCCATGGCGATCTATACCGACCCGGCACAGCCCTATCTGTCGGTCGTCATGATCAGCGGCGCCTTCGCGCTGGCCGGCTTTCCCTGCGTTCCCGTCTGGGTGCTGTTCGGGGTGGGCCTGCGGACCTTCCTGTCCGATCCGGTGCGGCTGAAATGGTTCAACATCACGATGGGCCTGGCGCTGGCGGCAACGCTGTGGCCGATGCTGCGCTGATCGGAAGCCCCAAAATCAGAAGCCCAAAAAATCAGAAACCGAACAGGCGTGCCACCAGATTCTGGCCGGCGCTCTTGAAGCGCAGGCCGCCGATGGTGACGGCGAGATTGATGCAATCCTCGCCCGGATCGGCCACCGGATTGTGGGTGATATCGCCGCCCGCGGCCTGGAAATCGCCCGGCCCATAGGCGCCGGTTTCGTCGCGATAGCCGCCCTTCAGCACCAGCGTATATTCCTGGCCGCGATGGCTGTGCGAACCGATATCGCTGCCGGGACTGCCGCGGAGCAGCCGCAGCGCCAGGCCGCCTTGGCGATACAGCGTGCGATAGCCCAGCTGCGGTCCCATCGCGCGCCAGCGCACCGCCGAAAGATCGCCGCCCAGGAAAGCGCGCAACGGCGGCGGCGTATTGTCATTGGAGGCCGCACGGGGCATCGGGGCGGCAGGCGTATCGAGGCGCGCCAGGGTGCGCGCCAACGCATCCGCCGCCAGCGGCGCCGGTTGCGCTTCTTCCAGCAATGCGCCGCCCACCATGTCGCCCAGCGCGGCCTGCGCCCGGCACGCGGCACAGAAATGCAGATGCGTCGCCAGGATCAGCGCCATGGCGGGATCGAGACTGCCCGCGGCATGGGCCAGCAGCAGCGCTTCCTCAGGGTGATGCCGGATGCTCATGACTTATCTCCCGGAAGTGGGTCTCCCTGGCGCGGGTCTCCCAGGCGCAGGCGCAGGCGCGCCATCGCCAGGCGCAGGCGGGATTTTACTGTGCCCAGCGGAATATCCAGCGCGGTGGCAATCTCGCTATGCGGCTTGTCGCCATAAAAGAATAGCGCGATGACTTCGGCCTGTTCGGGCGGCAGGTCGCGCAACGCCGCCTGCACTGCCAGCGCCTCCTGGCGGGCTTCCATACCCGCATCCGCCGAACCCATCTCTTCCGGCAACAGCGTCGGATCGGCGGGGTCGAAGCCGGGATGGCGCTCGCGCCGGATCAGGTCGATGCGCAGATTGCGGGCGATGGTGAAGATCCAGGTCGCGGCCGACGCGCGCGCGGGATCGAACAGCGCCGCCTTGCGCCACACGGTCAGCATCGCTTCCTGGGCCAGCTCTTCGGCCTGTTGCGATGCTGTGCCCGTCCGCAGCAGATAGGATTTTATCCGCGGCGCGAAATGCTGGAACAGGAACTGGAACGCGCCGCGATCCTGCGCCTGCGCGACGCGGCACAACAAAGCTTCGGGCGATTCCCGTTCCAGCATCAGATGAAGGTGGCAAGATGAGGCATGGCCCACTATAGCGGCGCGCCGGTAGGCAGCAAATCGCTGCAAGGGACGGCGCGGGACGGCCATGGCCATCGCATCCATCCTCACGCGGCCGCACGCGCGCGAAGCAAGGCCGGCTGGGTGTCATTGGACCAGGGAATATCGCTGCCCATCAGCCGCGCCACCTGGACGGCGCTGGCCAGCCCGTCTTCATGGAAGCCATGCCCAAGATGGGCGCCGCAATACCAGGTGTTGCGCAACCCTTGCAGCGCCTGCACCCGGGGCTGGGCGGCAATGGCGGCGCTGTCGAACAGCGGATGATCGAATTCGTGACGGTCGAAGGTGAGGTGCGCCGGAATCTCCTCGACCGGGTTGAGGCTGACGAAAAGCGGAAAATCATTGTCGATGCGTTGCAGCCGGTTCATCCAGTAATGCACGGTGATGCCGCTGCTTTCCGCCGCGCCGTCCGAGCTATAGACCCAACTGGCCCAGCAGCGCCGCCGCCGCGGCATGACGCGCACATCCCGGTGCAACACCGCGACATTGCGCTGATAGCGGAAGGGAGACAGCGCCTCACGCTCGCGCGCATCGGCGTCCGCAAGCAGGGCCAGCGCCTCATTGCCATGGCAGGCCAGCACGATTTCATCATAGACGGCGCTGCCGCCGTCGCTGTCCTGCACCTGCACCTTGCCGCCCTTCTTGCCATCTTGGCGGCTGATCGCCACCGCGCCGCAGGCGGTGCGCACCTTGCCGGCCAAGCCCGCCGTCAGGCGCCGGACATATTCCTGCGAGCCGCCGGTCACCGTGTACCATTGCGGCTGGCCGCTGACCGATAGCAGGTGATGATTGACGAAAAAGCGCACCAGGCTGCGGGCGGGAAACACCATCATCTGGGCGGTGGGGCAGCTCCAGATCGCACCCGCCATCGGCAGCAGATAGTAGCGGCGGAACCAGTCGCCCAGCTGCATGTGCGAGATCAGCGCGCCCAGGGTGAAGTCGGGATTTTCCTCCACCACCCGCTCGGCCTGGGTGTTGAAGCGGAAGACATCGCGCACCAGCCGGGCGAAACGCGGGCTGAACAGATTGCGCCGCTGGCCGAAAACAGCGTTGAGGTCGCAAGCGCCCCATTCCAGCCAGCCCTTGTTGATGGTGGCGGCGAAGGACATGTCGCTCTTGTGAACCGGTACCTCCAATTGGGCAAAAAGTCCGGTCAGGTTGGGATAGTTGGTCTTGTTGAAGACGATGAAGCCGGTATCGACCGGAATGGCGCGGCCGTCATAATCGACCGTCACCGTCCGGCTATGGCCGCCGATCCGGCCCTGGCGCTCATAGACCGTGATGTCATGGTCGGGGTGTAGCAGATGCGCCGCCCCCAGCCCGGAAATGCCGCTGCCGATAATCGCGATCCTGCCCATGGCGCCCCCTTGGTATCCCGGCTTGTACGGGCGGGGCCGGGAAACGGATCAGCCGGTGATCCAAATTCGTTGCGGGCGCGTAGTGACAATGGGAGGAGCCGAAGATGCGCGACAGCCTGATTGCCTTTGCGGCCACGGCCGGGACCTTGCTGGCGCTGGACGCCATCTGGCTGACGCTGGTGATGGGGCCCATGTTCCAGCGGGCGCTGGGGCCTCTGCTGGCGGAAAACGTCAATTATATCGCGGCCGGGGCCTTCTACCTGCTCTATGCCGCCGGCACCGTGTTCTTCGCGGTACGGCCGGCGCTGGCAAGCGGCAATCTGCGCGATGCCCTGCTGCACGGCGCCGCGCTGGGCTTGCTGGCCTATGCCACCTACGACCTGACCAATATGGCGACCCTGAAAACGTGGCCGCTGCGGCTGGCCATACTGGATATCGCCTGGGGCGCGCTGGTGACCGGCGTCGCCGCGACGGCGGGCGCCTGGCTTGTCCTGCGGCTGGAGCGTTAGAGGTGGGAATATCGGCGCTTTACACCGGCTGGGTGATGCACCGGCGGCTCCGGCCCCGGGCGCACCGCTTCCGCTATCGCGTCTTTTCCCTGCTGCTGGACCTGGAGGAATTGCCCGACCTGTCGCGCCGGCTTTGGCTGTTCGGCTGGAACCGGCGCGCCCTGTTCAGTTTCCACGACAGCGACCATGGCGATGGCCGCCCGCTGACGGCCTGGCTGGATGCCCAGCTGGCGGCGGCGGGGATCAGCGCGCCGGGACCAAAGCAGGTGCTCTGCTATCCCCGCATCCTGGGCTATGTCTTCAATCCGCTGAGCGTCTGGTTCTGCCATGACCCGGGCGGGACGCTGAAAGCCGTCATCTATGAGGTCCACAACACCTATGGCGAACGCCATGCCTATGTCCTGGCCTGTAACGGCGCGGCGCTGGAGCGCCATGCCTGCGACAAGGATTTCTACGTCTCGCCCTTCCTGTCCCGGGGCTGCCGCTATCATTTCCGCACCTGCCCGCCGGGGGAAAAAGTGGCGGTGGCCATTAACGAGCATGAAGCGGGGGAGCCGATCCTCTCGGCCAGCTTCGCCGGCGACCGCCGTCCTCTGAGCGATGGCGCCCTGCTGGGCATGTTCCTGCGCTATCCCCTGATGACCGTGAAAGTCGTGGCCGCCATTCACTATGAGGCCGTGCGGCTGATGCTGAAGGGCGTCCGGCGTCATCCGCATACGCCGGCGGAGCCGATCGCGCCTCCCGCCGGCTAACGACATCACGCCGGCTTGACCATCGACGAGCAACATCTTGCAACAATAGTTTCTCGAGATCGCCACAATGCGATCCTTGCACGCCGCAATTCCGTCAACCTTTGGCGCGATCAATATTCCCGTACGCAGTGCAACAGGAAAACGCACCGCCTCTCGTGTTTCACCGATCCGGAAAGCCTCTCATGCGCAGTCGCCCGATTGCGCCAGTGTCTTTCCATCGGTGAGTGAAGTCCGGCCCGCGCTTTGAATATCCATCAAACCTGCTAGCCTTGCGCCCCAGGAGCGACTGGGGTCCGTAAAGGAAAAAGAGGGGCGGTCGCCGGCCCCTCTTCACAGGGGGCATGCCATGGATTTTCAGCAACTTTTCTCGACGCTACAGGTGCGCCTGGCCGAAGCGGGGACTCGCTTCGCAGGGCTGGCCCGCAAGCTTCCCTCCCGTTCGCGCCAGTTGGCCCACGCCATCCCTCCCGCGCTGGGAAGGATTTTCGGCAGGCCAAGTTTCTCCTGGACACCGCCTGGCTGGATGCCGGCGCTGGCGGCTACGATCCGCCGCCATCCCAAGGAATTTGCCGGCGGCGCGCTGGGCGCGGTGACCGCCATCGCCTTGGGCTATGGTGGCTGGCAATGGTATCTCAGCCTGCCGCGCCCGCCCGAGCCCGAGCGCATCACCATGGAAGTCGCGGCGCCCGCGATCAGCGACTATCGCCAAACCGATACCGGCCCCAGGACCATCATCCATCCGCTGGAGGTCCGCTTCTCGGGTTCGGCCGCTCCCATCGAACGGGTCGGCAAAGTCGCCACCAGCGGCATCACCATGGAGCCGGCGCTCAAGGGCGAATGGAGCTGGGTCGATGACCGGACCCTGCGCTTCGCCCCTTCGATGGACTGGCCGGTCGGCGCCCATGTCGAAGTTGAGTTCAATACCGCCCAGGCCTTCGCGCCGCATGTGCTGATGGCGGATGATTCTTTCGAATTCGACATGCCCGCTTTCGTGGCGACCGCCGGTAGCGGCGAATTCTACCAGGACCCGCAAAATCCGGCGGCCAAGAAGACCATCATGCCGCTGGTCTTCAACTATCCCGTCGATCCGGCCGAGCTGGAAAAACGGATTTCCCTGGCCCTGAAAGGCCGCGACGGACGCGGCAGCCAGGCGCTGAAATTCACGGTCACCTACGACCCGCTCAAGCTGAAGGCCTTTGTCCATTCCCAGCCGCTCGAGTTGCCGCGCGACACGGATGCGGTGGTGCTGAAGCTCGCCGAAGGCGTGCGCAGTTCGCGCGGCGGCGAGCCGACCGAAACCGAAGTCCGGATGGAAGTGGTGGTACCGGGCCTTTACAGCCTGGCCGTCTCCAACCTGCGCACCGCTTTGGTCAATGACGACCAGTTCGAGCCGGAACAGATCGTCATGCTGACCACCAGCGACGCGGTGCGGGGCGAAACCCTGGCCGGCGCGATCCGGGCCTGGATATTGCCCAAGCGCAAGCCCGGCTATCGGCAGTCAGACAGCGCCGCCCCCTATGGCTGGGACCTCAGCGAGATCAGCGAAGAAGTGCTGCGCGCCTCGCAGCCGCTCAAGCTGGAGCTGGTGCCCACCGAGCGCGAATATTCCGCCGAGCAGAGCTTCAAATACAAGGCGGAGCCCGGCCAGCGCATCTATATCCGCATCCCCGCCGGCCTGAAATCCTTCGGCGGCTATGTCCTGGCCAAGCCCGACGCCAACACCTTCGCCGTCCCCGCCTATCCCACCATGCTGCGCTTCATGGCCGACGGCGCCCTGTTGTCGCTCAATGGCGAAAAACGGGTCTCGGTGGTGGCGCGCAACCTGCCCGGCATGCGCCTGCGGATCGGGCGCGTCCTGCCCGACCAGATCCAGAATCTGGTGAATTTCAACGGCGGCAACTATGCCCGTCCCGAGCTCTTCGACCCGGTGCGGGAAGACCATCTGGTCGAACGCTTCGAGGAAGTGCGCGCCTTCCCTGCCCTCAAACCCGGCCAGGCCCATTATGAAGGCGTCGATCTCAGCGACCATTTGCAGGCGGGCAAGCGCGGCGTCTTCCTGCTGCGCCTGTCCAGCTACGATCCGAAGAGGCCGAATGACAGCGGCAGCGACAACAGCGACAGCCGCCTGGTCGTGGTCACCGATCTGGGCCTTCTGGCCAAGAAATCGCTGGACGGCAGCCTGGATGTCTTTGTCCAGTCCATCCAGAGCGGCCAGCCGGTGGGCGGCGCCACGGTTTCCGTCATCGCCGTCAACGGCCAGACACTGTTCACCGAGACCAGTTCGGCGGACGGCGTGGTGCGTTTCCCCAGCCTGACCGGCCTGGGTCGCGAGAAGGAACCGGTCATGTATGTCGTGACCCGGGACCGCGATTTCTCGTTCCTGCCCATCGACCGTGACGACCGCAAGCTCAACTATTCCCGCTTCGATGTCGGCGGCGCCGACAATGCGACGGCCGATGGGGAACTGTCGGCCTATCTCTTCTCCGACCGCGGCATCTACCGGCCCGGCGACCGATTCCATATCGGCACCATCGTGCGCACCGCCAACTGGGCCCGAAGCCCGGCCGGAGCCTCGCTGATCGCGGAAATCGTCGATCCGCGCGGCATCACCGTCAAGCGCATGCCCTTGTCGGTGGATGCGTCCGGCTTCACCGAGTTGGACTATGCACCCTCCGAAACCGCGCCCACCGGCACCTGGGCGGTCAATCTTTATATTGTCGGCAGGAACAGGGACGAAACCGCGATCGGCTCAACCACCGTCTCGGTGAAGGAATTCCTGCCCGACAGCATGAAGGCGGTGGCGAGCCTGTCGGCCTATGTCGCCGATGGCTGGGTCAAGCCCGACCAGCTCAAGGGCCTGGTCGATGTCCAGAACCTGTTCGGCACGCCGGCGGCCAACCGGCGCATCGAAGCCTCGCTGACGCTCAATCCCACCTTCCCTGCCTTCCGCGACTGGCCGGAATACCGTTTCTACGATCTGCGTCATGCCAAGGAAGGTTATACGGCGGCGCTGCAGGATGGCCGCAGCAACGAGGCCGGTCATGCCGAGTTCGACCTCGACCTCAAAAAATATGCCGACGCCACCTACCGGCTGGCCTTCCTCGCCAAGGCCTATGAGCCGGAAGGCGGCCGCAATGTCGCCAGCAGCGCCGAAACCCTGGTCTCCAGCAATGCCTGGCTGGTTGGCTACAAGAGCGTCGACGATCTTGCCTATGTCCCGCGCAACGCCCGCCGCACGGTTCGCCTGGTCGCGATCGATCCCCAAACCCGGTCCATCGCCTTGGGCGGACTGGAAGCGCAGCTGATCGAGCGGCGCTATGTCTCGGTCCTGACCAAACAGGATTCCGGCGCCTACAAATATGAATCGCGGCTAAAGGAAGTGCCGATCAGCGCCCGGCCCATCGCCATCCCCGCCGGCGGCACCGACTATGCCCTGCCCACCGACAAGCCCGGCGATTATGCCCTGCTGATCCGCCAGGGCGGTATCGACGTCAACCGGGTGGAATATTCCGTCACCGGCGGCGCCAACATCTCGCGCTCCCTGGAACGCAATGCCGAACTGCAGGTCAAGCTCAACAAGCCGGACTTCTCGGCCGGGGAACAGATCGAAATCTCGCTGCGGGCGCCCTATACCGGCAGCGGCTTGATCACCATCGAGCGCGACAAGGTCTACGCCCATGCCTGGTTCAAGGCGAGCACCACCAATTCGGTGCAGCGCATCACCGTGCCGCGCGGCTTCGAGGGCAATGGCTATATCAATGTGCAGTTCATCCGCGATCCGTCCTCGGACGAGATCTTCATGAGCCCGCTGAGCTATGGCGTCGTGCCCTTTACGGTGAACCTCGATGCGCATCGCAGCGGCTTGACGGTCGCGGCGCCAAAACTGGTCAAGCCCGGCGAGACGGTAAGCTTCCGGCTGCGCTCCGCCCGGCCGGCCAAGGCCGTACTGTTCGCGGTCGATGAGGGCATCCTGCAGGTTGCCCGCTACAAGCTGGGCGATCCGCTCGACTTCTTCTTCCGCAAGCGCGTCCTGGACGTGGAAACCTCGCAGATCCTCGATCTGATACTGCCCGAGTTCAAGAAACTGGTGACGGCCTCGGCGCCGGGCGGTGACGGCGATGACGCCATCGGCCGCCAGCTCAACCCCTTCAAGCGGCGGCAGGACAAGCCGGTGACCTACTGGTCCGGCATTGTGGAAGTGCGCGGCGAACGGGAGCTGCGTTACACCGTGCCCGACTATTTCAACGGCAGATTGCGGGTGATGGCGGTCTCGGTCACACCCAACGAAGTCGGCACCTTTGAAGACGCGGTGACCGTGCGCGGCGACTTCGTCCTCTCGCCCAACATTCCCACCACCCTGGCGCCCGGCGACGAAGCCGATGTCAGTGTCGGTGTCGCCAATAACCTGACCGCCGGCGGCACCGTGCCGGTCGAGGTGGCGCTGAAGACCGGGCCGCAATTGCAGGTCGTCGGCAATGCGACGCAACGCATCCCGCTGGCCTCGATGCGCGAAGGCGTTGTCAGTTTCCGGGTCCGCGCCACCAATGCGCTGGGTTCGGGCAATCTGGGCTTCACCGCCCGTGCCGGCGGCCGGACCGCCCAGCGCAATGTCGCGGTTTCGGTACGGCCGGCCAGCGTCTATCGCACCCAGATCGACGTGGCGCGCCTGGCGCCCAATGGGACGCGGAACATCAACAATTTGCGCCGCATGTATGAGGCGAATGCCCGCCGCAGCGCCAGCATTTCGACGGTGCCGCTGGTCCTGACCGAAGGACTGACGAGCTGGCTGGTAAATTACCAGAATTACTGCAGCGAGCAGATCATCAGCGCCACCATGCCGCGGCTGGTGGCGGCGAAATGGTCGTCCGTGCCCGCCTTTGGGCGTGCGCTGCAGCCGGCAAGCGGCGCGGTCGACAATAACGTCGCCCTGGCGGCGCAGATCGATGCGCTGCGTGCGCGCCAGAATGCCCGGGGCGGCTTCGGCCTCTGGAGCGCGACGCCCGATCCCGAGCCTTTCGTCTCGGCCTATGCGGTGCATCTGTTGCTGGAAGCGCGGGAGCGCGGCGTCGCCATCCCGCAGGACATGCTGGATTCCGGCAATTCCTACCTGCGCCAGCTGGCCGCCGATGAGAGCGCGAGCACATTGGCCGAGCTGCGCCAGCGCGCCTATGCGGTCTATCTCCTGACCCGCCAGGGCAATGTCACCACCAACAATCTGGCGGCGGTGCAGAAGCGGCTGCAGGATGCCTTCCCCAACAATTGGAAGACCGACCTTTCCGCCGCCTGGCTGGCCGCGTCCTACCAGTTGCTGAAGAAGGACAAGGACGCCGAAAGCCTGATCGCGGGTCCGCAAACACTGCTCGAACGCGCCACCGATAGGGGCACGTTCGACTATGGCTATTATATCGATCCGCTGACCCGGGATGCCTCGACGCTCTATCTGCTGGCGCGGCATTTCCCGGCACGGGCCAAGGCGCTGTCGCCCCGGGTGATGGAAAACATCGCCCGGCCGCTGGAACGGGACCAGTTCAACACCCTCTCCGCCGCCATGACCATGCTGGCGCTGGACGCCTATGCCGGCACGGCGGCGGGCAATCTGGAAAGGCTGGGGATCACGGAGCTGCGCGCCGGAGCCCCCGGCCGTCCGATTTCCGCCATCCAGGGCAAGCTGATGCAGGCTGCCAGCTTCAGCGGCACGGCGGCGGGGCTGCGCTTCACCGATGCCAGCCCGCAACCGGCCTGGCTGGTGGTGAACCAGGCGGGTTATGACAGCGATGTCCCGTCCCAGCCCATCCGCAACGGACTGGAGATCATTCGCGAATATACCGACAAAAATGGCCGGCCGCTGGGACGCATCGCGCTGGGCGACGAGATCGACGTGCATGTGAAAATCCGCGCCACCGGCGATAAGGGCATCGGCAATCTCGCCATTGTCGACCTGCTGCCCGGCGGGTTCGATCCTGTCTTCTCCGTGCCGCAGGCGGGAGCACAGACATCGGTATCGGAGGGAGAAGCCGCCGACATGCCGGTCAGTCCCACGCTGCGGCTGTCCAACTCCACCTGGAGTCCCGTCTATACCGATGTGCGCGAGGACCGGGTGGTGATCTATGGCAACGCCAGTTCCGGGGTGCAGGAATTCATCTATCGCATCAAGGCCAGCAATGCGGGACGCTTTATCGTGCCGCCGGCCTATGGCGAGTCGATGTATGACCGGCGTATCCAGGCACGATCGGCCGGCGGCGCGGCCCTGACGGTGGTGCGGCCCTAGCAGGACGAAAGCCGTGTCACGGGTTTCAGCCCTTCTCACATCTGCCTGGCAGCTTCTTCGGGACCGGGCGCAGCGGCGGCGCAAGACCCTGGCTGCGCTGGTGCTGCTGCTGGCGGCGCTGGTGGGCGTGCGGCTGTGGCCGCATCCGTCGCTGGAGAACTGGAAGCCGTCTTCGGTGGCGGTCCATGATGATCATGGAAGACTGCTGCGGCTGGTGCTGGCCAGCGATGACCGCTATCGCCTCTGGGTTCCGCTGGCGGAAATCTCACCGCAATTGCGGGAGGCGGTGCTGCTGCATGAGGACCGCTGGTTCACCTGGCATCCCGGCTTCAATCCCTATGGGCTCATCCGCGGCGCCTGGGTCACCTATATCGGCGGCGGCAACCGCCAGGGCGGCTCCACCGTCACCATGCAGCTGGCGCGCCTGCTCTGGCCGCTGAACACCCGCACGCCGATGGGCAAGCTGCGGCAGATCGCCCGCGCGCTTCAACTCGAACTCTTTTATTCCAAGCACGACATCCTGGAGGCCTATCTCAACTACGCGCCCTATGGCCGCAATGTCGAAGGGGCAGGCGCCGCCAGCCTGGCCTATTTCGGCAAGCCGGCGGGTGCTCTGACACTGCCCGAGGCGCTGGCGCTGGCGGTCATTCCGCAGGAACCGGGCCGGCGCGCCGCCGAAGGCATCATGGCCAAACGACTGACCGACGCGCGCGGCCGTCTCTACCGGCGCTGGCTGGCCCGCCATCCGGAGGACGCGGCGCTGCGGCCGGTCTTCGAACTGCCCATGACCGTAAAGCCGCTTTCCGCCCTGCCCTTTGAAGCGCCGCATGCGGTGGAACAGATTCTGGCGGCGCGGCGGGCGGCGGGCGGCGGCGGCCCCCGCCTCGACAGCACCATCGATCTGGACCTGCAGCATCTGCTGGAACGGCAGATCGCGCGCTATGTGGCGCGTGCCCGTCCCAGCGGTATCCATAATGTTTCCGCCATCCTGGTCGATACGCGCGACATGGGGGTCAAGGCGCTGGCCGGCTCGGCCGACTATTTCGACAAGAGCCTGGCGGGCCAGGTCAATGGCACCCTGGCGCGCCGCTCACCCGGATCGACGCTGAAGCCCTTCATCTATGGGCTGGGCTTCGACCAGGGCGTCCTGCATCCGCAAAGCGTGCTGCGGGATGTGCCAACCTCCTTTGGCCCCTTCACGCCGGAGAATTTCGATGGCCGGTTCCTGGGGCCGGTGACGGCGACCGACGCCCTGAACCGCAGCCGCAACATTCCCGCCGTCTGGGTCGCGGCGCAGCTGCGGTCGCCCGACCTTTATCAATTTCTGCGAAGCGCCGGCGTCGGCAACATGGCGAGCGCCCATCACTACGGCCTGGCGCTGGTGCTGGGCGGCGGCGAGGTCAGCATGCAGGAACTCGCCGGCCTCTACGCCATGCTGGCCAATGGCGGGGAATTGCGCCGGCTGCGCCTGAACCGCGACGAAGCACAAACGCCGGGTACAAGGCTGCTCAGCCCCGAAGCCAGCTTCCTGGTGATGGACATGCTGGGACAGCATGTGCGGCCGGACGAAACCACCGGGGCGCAGCCGGTGCACGCCCCGATCTATTGGAAGACCGGCACATCCTGGGCCTTCCGCGATGCCTGGACCGCCGGCATTTTCGGCCACTATGCGCTGGTCGTCTGGGCGGGAAATTTCGACGGCTCGGGCAATCCGGTTTTTATCGGTACCGACGCCGCCGCGCCGCTCTTCTTCCAGATCGCGGATGCGGTGCGCGCCTCGCGCCCCGGGCAGGTCGAACCCCTGCGCCGTCCGCCGGCCGGCGTGAAGCGGGTGGACATTTGCCTGGCGAGCGGCCAGTTGCCCAATCGCTGGTGTCCGCAAAAGGGCACGACCTGGTTCATTCCCGGAAAATCGCCCATTCAAGTCAGCGCCGTGCACCGGCCCGTGGTGATCGACAGCGCCACCGGCCGCCCTGCCTGCCCGCCCTATGCCGGCAAGAATGTGCGCGAGGAATTGTATGAATTCTGGCCTACCGACCTGCAGCAGGTCTTCGTCCAGGCCGGCATTCCGCGCCGCAAGCCACCGCAGAACCCCGATTGCGCCCGTGCCGGAGAGTCGGAAAATGCCAGCCTGCAGATCACCTCGCCCGGCCGCGCCAGTACCTATGTGCTGCGGCTGAAGCAGAAGGATCGCGACAATTTCGCCTTTACCGCCACGGCGGATGCCGATGCCCGCGCCCTGTTCTGGTTCGTGGACGGCGCCTTTGCCGGACGCAGCAACCCCGGCCAGACCTTTTACTGGAAGCCGCCCAGCGCGGGGGACTACCGAGTGCGGGTGGTGGACGATCACGGCCGCAGCGATGAACGCCCCCTGCCGGTGCGGCTGATAGAGTAGCGGTATACAGAAGGCGCGCGTCAGCAGCGACATGCCGCGTGCCACGGCAGCATTGTCCATGGCGAGCGCAGCGTACCGGCCGCCATCGGGTACGACACCAAGCGCAATCGGCTGCTGATCCCGCCGATCGCGGCGGCCGGCATCACTTCCGTGGATTTGCCGCAGCAGGGCGCGGCGCGGGTTCGTGGTCGGCTTCCACGCCCAGCGCCGCGTCCAGCGACCAGGCGCCGCCGCCACGCGCGATCAGGGGCAGCAGCAGCCCCAACCAACTCAGATGCGTGGGCCAGGCATCCGGATAGACGAAAATCTGGATCACCAGCGTCATGCCCAACAGAGCCGCGGCGGCGGGCCGGGTGAACAGGCCCAGCACCAGCAGCAGCGGGAAAAAATGTTCGGCGTAAGTTGCGGCATGGGCCGCGAGTTCGGGCGGCAACAACGGCAGGGCATATTCGGTGCGGAAAAGATCGTAGGTAGCAGGTGTCACGGCCAGAACGCCCTCCACCTTGGTGCGGCCCGACAGGAGAAAGATCGCGGCGACACTCAGCCTTGCGACCAGCAACAATAGGCTCTGCGGCAATAGCCGATCCAGGGTCCGCGCTGCGGTCGCGTAGAGATTGGCGAAAAGCGTCATCATCGTCTCCCTCTGTCTTAAAGGCCGCACCAGGATCGGAGCATCAGGCCTTGGGGGTAAGCGAGCCGTTGCCCTTGGGGGTCTTGATGGCGGTGCAGGTGCCGGCGGGGACCAGCTTCCAGGCATCGCCCTGGTAGGCGGTGCGCGAGGTGCCGGCGCAACTGGTGCCGGCGCCCGCCTTGCAATCATTCTGGCCGGCCAGGGAAACGCCGTAGCATTTCTCGGTCTTGGCGGGCGTGGCGTCCTGGGCATGGGCGGCACTGCCGATCATGGTCAGGGCCAGGGTGGCGGCCAGCGCAGCATGTGTACGTGTCATGAAAGTCTCCTTGGGTTTTCAGGGACATGCGGCGGCGCGCCATGGCGCCACCGCCGCATGATGACCCCGGGAGGCCTTGCGGGCCGGGTCATGTGCCTCCTTCGCCGGCCGCCGCCGAAGCGTTACAGGCGGGAGCCGCGAATTGCCCTTTTGGGATTTTATTTTTGCCGCTGTAACCTTCCGCCCCGGTGCTGCGAAAAGCTCGACGGGAGAGCATATGCGGGCGAGCGAAGAGCAGCTTCGGGCGTTGATGATCGGTGGGCTGGACGGCGATGCCGCCGCCTACCATGCCCTGTTGCGCATACTCGTGCCGCTGCTGCGATCCTTTTTCGGCCGCCGGATGTTCGGCGCCACCGATGATGTGGAGGATCTGGTGCAGGAAACCCTGGTGGCGATTCACGCCCGCAGAGGCACGTATGACCGCGCCCGCCCGGTTTCGGCCTGGGTCTATGCGGTGGCGCGCCACAAGATGGTGGACCATTTTCGGCGCAACCGCCGCACCGTCTCGATCGAGGGGCTGAATGACATATTGCAGGCGGAAGGCTTCGAGGATGCCGCCGCTGCACGCATGGATGTCGGACGCCTGCTGAACGGATTGCCGGCAAAGCAGGCGCAAGCGATCCGCGCCACCAAGGTGGAAGGATTGAGCGTCGCCGAGGCCGCCAAGGCCGCCGGCATCAGCCAGGTGGATGTGAAGGTCTCGGTCCATCGCGGCCTGAAGGCGCTGATGATGCGATTGAACGGAGCAAATCATGCAGACGGATGACCTGGTCCTGTCGCTGGCGAAGGATTTCGCGCCCGTGCCGCACCGCGCCGTCGAGCGGCGTATCGCGCTGGGCCTTGCGGCAGGGGCCATGGTGGCGTTGGGCTATATCGCGATCCGGTTGGGGCTCCGGCCCGATCTGGGCCCGGCGATGCTGGGTTTGGCGTTCTGGATGAAATGGATCTACACGATCGCGCTGGCGGCCGGCGCGGTGCTGGCGACCATCCACCTGGCGCGGCCCGACGCCAAGCCCTTTTCCGTATTGCGGCTGCTGGCGCTGCCTGTCCTGGTGATGAGTTTGCTGGCGGGCCTGGAACTGGCGCAGACGCCAATGGCCGGCTGGCCGGCGCTGGTCGCCGGCCGCAGCGCCGATGTGTGCTCGCTCTGGGTGTTGTGGTTTGCCCTGCCCATCTTTGCCGGACTGGTCTGGGCCTTCCGGCGGCTGGCGCCGGACAATTTGCGGCTGACGGGACTGATGGCCGGCCTTGCCGCCGGCGCATCGTCGGCCACACTTTACAGCCTGCATTGTCCCGAATCCGCCGCGCTTTTCATCCTGGTCTGGTACACGCTGGGCATGCTGCTGGCGGCGGTGATCGGGATGTTGGCCGGACCGCGACTCTTGCGCTGGTAGCTGTAACCATGCGCGCCATACATCCGAAGGAGATGCATACGCACCAACCTTTGGAGAACCATCATGATCACAATCAAGTCCGGCACCAGCCTGGCCGCGGCCGCCGCCCTCATCGCGCTGACGGCGAGCGCCGTTCCTACCGCGTCTTTCGCGCAAGACGCCAAACTGCATTGCTATGGCGTCAACAGCTGCAAGGGCCAGTCCGCCTGCAAGACCGCGAAGAATGAGTGCCGCGGCCAGAATGGCTGCAAGGGCCAGGGCTTCAAGGACTTGACCGCCGGCGAATGCGCCGCCGCCGGCGGCCGGCTTACGGAAAAGTGATTGA
>DATFFI010000109.1:0-11041 GCA_035250225.1 Rhizomicrobium sp.
TTCGCTCAACGGCAATCTCGACCAGATGCGGCGGCAGATCGAGATCGTGCGCCAAGCAGGCCTGGATGCGGTGCTGATCGCGCCCATGACAACGGGCGTGCCCAGCTTCCATACCTTGGCGCGCGAAAATCCCGATATTGCCATCATGGCCCATCCGGCTCTGGCCGGCCCGTCGCATATCGCGCCGCCCTTGCTGCTGGGCAAGCTCTTCCGCCTGTTCGGCGCCGACGCCACGGTGTTTCCCAATCATGGCGGCCGCTTCGGCTATTCGCCCGCCACCTGCCGCGCCCTGGCCGAGGCCGCGCTGGCGCCCTGGGGCGATCTCTCACCTTGCGTCCCGGTTCCGGCCGGCGGCATGACCCCCGACCGCGTGCCCGAGATGCTGGAATTCTACGGCCAGGATGTGATGCTGCTGATCGGCGGCGGCCTGTTGGCTGCCGGTCCGCGCATGACCGAGGAGGCGGCCGCCTTCACCGCCGCGGCGGCCAGGGCCGGGAGCGCCCGATGAAGAACGAAGAGAAAAAGCCCGCGGAGCCCTTCCGGTCCTTCCTGGAGAACTATCGCTGGGAAGGCGTTCCCTTTCTTCCCTACAAGGAAGAAGGCTCGGCGCCGTTCAAAGCCATTTCCCGCCAGGTCCTGTTCCAGGATTCCGAACTGCGCTGCGAGATGCGCTATTTCGAAGTCGCGCCCGGCGGCTATTCCACCCTGGAGCGCCACGAGCATACCCATGGCGTGATGATCCTGCGTGGGCAGGCCGATGTGCTGGTGGGCAACGACGTGCGCCACGTCAAGACACATGACCTGGTGCGCATCCCGCCCATGACCTGGCATCAGTTCCGCACCAGGGGCGATACGCCGATGGGTTTCCTCTGCATGGTCAATGTCGAACGCGACAAGCCCAAACTGCCGAGCGAAGACGAACTGAAGCAGTTGAAGAATGATCCGGTGGTGGCGGCGTTTCTTTCCTCCGAGTAATCGCGCTCGCGCTTTCCGGGTGGCGGCCCCCTTCAACCGCACCAACCCGCTCAGTGGCGGCTGGGATGAAATACGCTTGCCGGATGGGGGCAGATCATCAAGCAGTAGTGGCCGAAAACGGCCTAGAGTCCAGCACCGGAACTAAAACTGTTTGATCACAGCTAGTAATTAACACCTTGATTCGTTTCCAGGCTTGAATTGTTCTCTATTTGTTCTATCATCGCGGAATACAATCACGAACCGAATCAGGAACAGCGATGCGCCTCGATAAACTTCTTCTTTGCGTAATAGCTGCATCCCCCAATCATCAAATAGAAGGCAAGAAGCGCGTTCATAAAACGCTCTATCTTTCGCAATGTGCTGGAGAATCTGTGCCAGCAAGCTTCTACATCAAGCACTTTGGTGTGTTCAGTGACGAGCTCGCTGAAACTTTGGCATTCCTAAGCACGTTCAGCTATCTCGATACGGCAGAAACACGCGTAGGCGCTAATAACTACTTCGCAACAGTCTTCCAGACTCCCTCACCACAAGACTACGCTTGCCCGCCGCGATTAAAAGCAATCGTTGACCTGCTCTCGCGCGAGAGTACGCCAGTTTTAGAAGTCGCTTCGACGATTGCCTATTTTGAAGAAACTGGATTGTCCGAAAAAGTCGCCGAGCAAAAAACAAAGGACATGAAGCCCGCGATCGCCAATACTTCCAATATTCAACAGTCGCGCAAACTTTTGGCTGACCTGCGTGCGGTTCATGCATAGGTGGGATGGAAAAAGATCAGCGTGTTCGAGATCCCGTCCATAATCTGATCAAATTTTCATCTAGCGAAAAATTTGACCATTGCCTATGGGCACTCCTTCAGAGCAACGCCTGCCAGCGCCTGAGGCGAATAAAACAACTCGGGTTTTCCGAGTTTGTATATCCAGGCGCCACGCACACAAGATTTTCTCACGTCCTTGGCGCGATGCAAACTGCGCGTCAAATGCTCGAAGCATTCGAGAGAAACAAAGCCCTTCCATCCAAAGATCATAAAAAAATGCGCGGGGCTACGTTAGCGGCCGTACTCCTGCATGATATTGGGCACGGTCCGTACTCGCATGTTTTTGAAGAAATCTCGACGGCCGTCAAACAGCACAAGGCCCACGAAGAGATAACGCGCGAAATTATTCAGTCCGATGAAATCGCATCAATCCTGGAGAAGTATGGGATTCTGAAAGAGGTGGTTTCGTTCTTCACTACCGATAACCCGACAAATCCATATGCTTCGATTCTCTCAAGTGAAATGGATGCTGACCGGTTAGATTTTCTAACTCGCGACCGATACTTCACTGGCATCCAACAAGGACAGATAGATTTAGTGTGGCTACTGGATAGCCTGCGCATCGAAGACGTTTCTTATGGTCCGTTAGCGGGCCAGACAAAGAAAACTTTCGTGGTTTTGCAAAAAGGACTCGGCGCAATTGAGGGCTACGTAACCGCGTACATAAAACTGTATGAATCCATCTATTTTCATAAAGTGACGCGCGGCATTCAATTTCTCGCGCAATTCGCGCTTATTGATGCTCTCAAAGATCGGGAAAGGCTCGAGCGCCAAGGCGTCACAAGCAGCCTAATCAACTACTATGACGCAAAACCAAAAGATAGGCTCTCTCAATATCTGAAACTCGACGATACAGACGTCATATCCCTTCTGAAATCGCTAAGCACAAAAAAAGTCGGATTGGCGACGGATTTTGCGCAGCGGTTTCTCTCCCGACAACCACTTCGCTGCTACGAGCCAAATGATCCTAATCGCGAACCAGATATGGGCCGCACAAACGCTCTTAGAGAGCGCCTAGAAGAAAAGGGCATCTGGTTTCATATGGACTATCCAAAGCCAAAGGGCATCAAGCAGTATGAGGTTATGGATGAGAACTTTCTCAAAAACATAATGGTAAAGGTCGGCAAGCAGCAGCAATCTCTCGGCGCGGTTCGAGAGAAGCTACTGCTGAAAACAGACAGGCATGTCCGCTTCTATTTCAAGAGCGATGCGGATCGCGCAACGGCCGAGAAGGCCTGGGGAAAAGTTTAATCGCGAGATTATTTGGCGGTTACTACTGCCATTTTCCAGTTATGTGTTCATCGACTCAAAGAAATCGCCGTTGTTCTTCGAGTTGCGCAGCTTGTCGAGCAGGAATTCGATCGCATCGACCGTGCCCATGGGCGAGAGGATGCGGCGCAGAACGTAAGTCTTGGCGAGCTGGCCCTTCTCGACCAGCAGCTCGTCCTTGCGGGTGCCCGAACGCATGATGTCGATGGCCGGGAAGACGCGCTTGTCGGCGACCTTGCGGTCCAGGATGATTTCGCTGTTACCGGTGCCCTTGAATTCTTCGAAGATGACTTCGTCCATGCGGCTGCCGGTATCGATCAGCGCCGTGGCGATGATGGTCAGGCTGCCGCCCTCCTCGATATTGCGGGCGGCGCCGAAGAAGCGCTTGGGCCGCTGCAGGGCGTTGGCGTCGACACCGCCGGTCAGCACCTTGCCCGAGGACGGCACGACCGTGTTGTAGGCGCGGCCCAGGCGGGTGATGGAGTCCAGCAGGATCACCACATCGCGCTTATGCTCGACCAGGCGCTTGGCCTTTTCGATCAGCATTTCGGCGACCTGGACGTGGCGCGTCGCCGGCTCGTCGAAGGTCGAGGAAATCACTTCGCCGATCACCGTGCGCTGCATGTCGGTGACTTCTTCGGGACGTTCGTCGATCAGAAGCACGATCAGGTAGACATTGGGATGATTGGCGGCGATCGCCTTGGCGATATTCTGCAGGATGACGGTCTTGCCGGTGCGCGGCGGTGCGGTGATCAAAGCGCGCTGGCCCATGCCCTGGGGCGCGACAATGTCGATGACGCGGCCGGTCTTGTCCTTCAGGGTGGCGTCGTCCAGCTCCATCTTCAACGCCTTGGTGGGATAGAGCGGCGTCAGATTGTCGAAATGGACCTTGTGCTTGATCTGCTCGGGGTCCTCGAAATTGATGGTGGTGACCTTGAGCAGGGCGAAATAGCGCTCGCCGTCCTTCGGCGCCCGGATCGGGCCTTCGGCGGTATCGCCGGTGCGCAGGCCGAAACGGCGGATCTGCGAGGGCGAAACATAGATATCGTCCGGACCCGGCAGATAGTTGGATTCCGGGCTGCGCAGGAAGCCGAAGCCGTCCTGCAGGATTTCGACCACGCCCTGGCCCATGATCTCGACTTCGCGCTCGGCCAGCTCCTTCAGGATGGCGAACAGCATGTCCTGCTTGCGCATGGACGAGGCGTTCTCGATCTCCAGCTCTTCGGCAAAAGCCAGCAGGTCCGCGGGCTTTTTGTTCTTGAGATCCTGCAGCTTCATCGTCTGCAAGCCGTCCTGGAGAGTCATGCGAACACCTGGAAAAGGGGATTTTCGTTCTTGGGGATCGCAAAGGGGAAGTCCCCGTCACGGCCGCGAAGGTTTGGCTTGTCGATCCGCCTCGGCCTTTGCCGGTACGCCCTGCGACGCCCGCGGATCAGGAGAACGAGGAGAGTTATAGCCGGAATTTTGGCCGATGCAAATACGTGGTCACTGGGCAAAATATGGCTGAAACGCGGTAAATCTCAGCTGAACGGACGGACCACGACAAGGATAACAATCCCCATCATCAGCACGGCCGGGACCTCGTTGATCAGGCGAAAGAAGCGCTCGCTGCGCTGATTGCGGTCATGGGCGAAGTCCCGCCAGCAGCGCGTCAGGAATCCGTGAAAGCCGCTGAGGATCAGCACCAGCAGGAATTTAAGCTGGAACCAGAGCTGCAGATGCGCGTCGGTCAACCAGGCCAGTGCAAGACCCAGCACCCAGACCAGCATCATCGACGGTTTGATGATGCCCTTGAGCAGTTTGCGCTCCATCACCTTGAAGCGCTCGCTGCCCTCACTGCCCGGCGGGGTCTGGCAGTGATAGACGAACAGGCGGGGCAGATAGAGCATGCCCGCCATCCAGGCGATCACGGCGATGACGTGAAACGCCTTGATCCAAAGCAGCCAGGGCAGCCAGGGCAGAAGCAGGTCTTGCATCACAGGTTCCGGGGCGGGCAGTCGCCGGGCATGGCGCAGATCTCAGTTTCGCCTGCCGCCGCCCGGCGCACAAGAGCGGCCAGGCCGCCGATGAAATCGGAATCGGCGCCCACGGTGGCGGCGCGGCGATATTCCGGCACGCCGCTTTGTGCCGCCAGATGGCGATACTCGATATCCAGCTCCACCAGTGTCTCGGAATGCTCGCTGACAAAGGCGAGCGGGGCCACGATCACGCCCTTGCCCTCGGCGCCGGCGCGTTCGATCTCGGCATCGGTGGCTGGGCCGATCCATTCCAACGGCCCGACCTGGCTCTGGTAGCAGACAATGGTTTCAAGTTCCGGTAGCGACAGCTCGCGCACAATCGCGGCTGCCGTCTGCTCCACCTGGCGCTGATAGGGATCGCCGCGCGCGACGATCTTCTTGGGCAGGCCATGCGCCGACAGCAAGAGGCGCCAGCCGATATCGCGGCGCGCACCTGCCATGGTCTCGCGGATTCTGGCGGCGGCGGCGCGGACAAAGCCCGCATCCTCGGGATAGCAGCAAATGCTGGCGCCTTCGGGCAGGCCGGCCTTGGCCGCGGCGCGCTTCCAATCCTTGAGCGAAGACCCCGTGGTGGTGGTGGAGAATTGCGGATAGAGCGGTAGAAGCACGATTTTATCGGGCCCAAACGCTTTGACCGCCTGCGCGGCGCCATCGCTGAAAGGATGCCAGTAGCGCATGGCGATGAAGGCTTTGGCGGTGACGCCATCGCGGCTGAGCATCTGTTCCAGCACCCGCGCCTGCTTCTGGGTCTCTTCGACAATCGGCGAGCGGCCGCCGATTTTGCCGTAAATCTCCTTCGCCACCGGGGCGCGGCGTTTGGCGATC
This sequence comes from Rhizomicrobium sp., assembly GCA_035250225.1. GTDB lineage: Bacteria > Pseudomonadota > Alphaproteobacteria > Micropepsales > Micropepsaceae > Rhizomicrobium. Next base: position 5,902 of record DATFFI010000109.1, read on the forward strand.
AGGTGCGCCAGCGGCAGGCGGATGATGCCGGGCAGGGTGATGATGGCGGGATCGGAAAACAGGTTGCGCAGGAAGGGCTGCACCGCTTCGGGGCTGTCGGGTCCGCCCAGATTGAACAGGACGACGGCAAGCCTCACTTCGACTGACCCCGGCGTATCCGCTTCAACAATTGCTCGACATGCGCAATCGGTGTTTCCGGCAGGATGCCATGGCCCAGATTGAAGATGAAAGGCGTGCCGGCCATCGCTTCCAGAATGCGGTCCACCGCCGCATCCAGCGCCACGCCGCCGGCGATCAGGACGAGGGGATCGAGGTTGCCCTGTACCGCGCAGAGCGGGGTAATGGTTTTGGCTGCCCAGCCCATCGGCGCCGCCGTATCCAGCGACATGGCATCGACACCGGTGCAGCGGGCATACTGCTCATAGCCGGCCAGGGTGGCGGCGCGGGGAAAACCGATAATGTTGGCCTCGGGCCGCGCTTCGCGGACCTTCTTCACAATGGCGCGGGTGGGCCTGATCACCACCTGCTCGAACAGGGCATCGGGCACGCCGCCGGCCCAGCTGTCGAAGATCTGCACCGCATCGGCGCCGGCCTCGAGCTGGCGCACCAGGTGAAAGGCAACACATTCAGAAAGAATATCCAGAAGATATCCAAAGCCCTCCGGATCGCGATAGGCCCAGAGCTTGGCCGCCTTCTGTTCGTCGCCGCCGCACCCTGCCGCCAGATAGGTCGCCAGCGTCCAGGGCGCACCGGCGAACCCCAGCAGCGCCGTACCCTGCGGCAGGCCTTCCCGGGTACGCCGCAGCGCCTCATAGACCGGTTCAAAATAGCTTGCCCAATTATCCTGGTTTTCGTCGAAGCCCTTGGCACTGGTCACCGGGTCAAGGCTGGGACCTTCGCCGGCCGTGAAGGTGACTTGTCGGCCCAGCGCTTCGGGTACCGTGAGGATATCCGAGAACAGGATGGCGGCATCGAAACCGAAACGGCGGATCGGCTGCAGCGTCGCTTCGGCGGCATAGCCGGGATTGAGCGCCATGCCCCAGAAGGAACCGGCCTTTTCCCTTAATTCCCGGTACTCCGGCAGATAGCGTCCTGCCTGGCGCATCAGCCAGACCGGGGCCACGCTTTCCGCTTCTCCCGCCAGGACGCGCAGGAGTTTTACATCCTTCTTCAAAACAAGACTCCTAGAATCTAAGTATGGTGAAGATGATGTTAGGGCTGTGGGTTGTGGGCCAAACCGGGGACATGGGCTTCGTCTAAGCCGAACCTCAAATCGACTCAAGTGCTTGGCGTGACAGGCAAGGTTAAGCCGTCATCCACCATGAGACCGCTTTCACACCCAGAGCATACCGCCCCCACACAGACCCAGCCGGGAACTGCCGCTCTTGCGGGGTTTTCTCCACCGGGCTATGGCCGCTGGGGAGCAATTGTGTCCTTTGCGCGGGATCGTCTGTGGATCGAAAATTCCATCTCCACCTGATCTCGGATTCCACCGGCGACACGCTGAACGCCATGGCCAATGCCGCCCTGGCCCAGTTTGAAAATGTCGAGGTCCAGATCCATTCCTATGCCCTGGTGCGCAGCGAGCATCAGCTGACGCGGGCGCTGGATCATGTCGCCACCGCGCCGGGCCTGGTCTTCTTCACCCTGGCCAGCCCGACCCTCAACCAGAGGCTGGTGGCGCGCTGCGCCATCATCCCGGTTGACTGCATCGATGTGCTGGAAGCGCCGCTCAATGTGATGGGCCGCTTCTTCGGCAAAAGCGAAAGCCACAAGGTGGGCCGCCAGCATCAGGTCGACCAGCGCTATCTCGAACGAATTGAAACCCTGAATTTCGCCATCGCCCATGACGATGGCCAGGCGCTCGAAGGCCTCAGCCGCGCCGAAGTGGTGCTGACCGGCGCCAGCCGCACCTCCAAGACGCCGACCTGCGTCTATCTCGCCATTCGCGGCATCCGCGCCGCCAATGTGCCGCTGGTGCCGGGCATGCCGGCGCCGCTGCAGCTACTGGACACCAAGGCGCTGGTGGTGGGCCTGTGGGTATCGCCCGACCGGCTGGTGCAGGTGCGCCGCAACCGGCTCAACACCATGGGGGAAAGCCGCGAGACCGATTATGTCGATCTCGACCAGGTGCGCCAGGAAGTGGGCGCCACGCGGCAATTGTTCGAAGCCCAGGGCTGGCCGACCATCGACGTCACCCGCCGCTCGATCGAGGAAACCGCGGCGGCGGTGATGAATCTGCTGACGGAAAAGCGGGACCAGGACGCATGAGCGCCCTGGTGCTCGCTTCGGGCAGCGCCAGCAGGGCGCGGTTGCTGACGGAAGCGGGCGTGGAATTCATGGCGGACCCGGCCGATATCGATGAGGCCGCGCTGATGCGGCCGGGCGAGCCGGCGGAAATCGTCGCCCGCGTCCTGGCGGAAGAAAAGGCGGTGGCGGTATCTCAGCGCCATCCCGGCGCCCTGGTGCTGGGCGGGGATTCGATCCTGGCGTTTGGCGCCGAACTGATCAGCAAAAGCCCCGATGTGGCGGCGGCGAAAAAACTGCTGCTGCGCCTGTCGGGGCAGGTCCATCGCATCGTCTCGGCGGCGGCCCTGGCGCGGGACGGCCAGATCCTCTGGCGTCATGTCGGCGAGGGGCGCCTGACCATGCGCCCCCTCAGTGACGGGTTCCTCGACGCCTATCTGGCGGCGGAGGCCCCTGCGGTGCTTGCATCGGTGGGCTGCTATCATCTGGAGGGGCGCGGCGCCCAGCTTTTCGCTAAGATCGAAGGCGATTATTTCTCCATCCTGGGCCTGCCGCTGCTGGACGTGCTGGCGGCCTTGAGGGAACAAGGCGTCTTGAAGACATGAAACTTCAAAGATGAAAAGGGCAGGCGTCATCGGCTGGCCGGTCGCCCATTCGCTTTCGCCGGTGCTGCATGGCTATTGGCTGCAGCAGTACGGCATCGCCGGCGCTTACGAAAAAATTCCCGCCGCGCCCGAGGAATTTGCAACCGTCATCGCCCGGCTGCGCGGCGAAGGCTATAGCGGCGTCAATGTCACGGTGCCGCACAAGGAGGCGGCCTTTGCGCTGGCGCAGGACAATGACGCGGCCGCCAAACTGGCCGGCGCCACCAATCTTCTGGTGTTTCACAATGATCATATCGAAGGCCGCAACACCGACTCCTATGGCCTGATGGCCTCGTTGCGGGAAAATATCGCTCCGCTGGCCGGTGAAAGCGTGGTGCTGCTGGGAGCGGGCGGCGCGGCGCGCGGCGTCGCCGTGGCGCTGGATCAATTGGGCGCTGGCACCATTCATCTGCTCAATCGCGACCCGGTGCGCGCCATGAGCCTGGCCGCGTTACTGGCGGCGCGGCTGAACGCCAAAATCGTGGCCGGCGCGCTCGGGGATTGGAATGACGTGGCCGGCGCGGCGGTGCTTGCGGTCAACAGCACCAGCGCCGGCATGGGCGACAACCCGCCGCTAGCGATCGACCTTGCGCGCCTGTCGAAAGACGCCGCGGTCTGCGACATTGTCTATCATCCGCTGGAAACCCAGTTGCTGAAGGACGCCGCGGCGCGCGGACTCAAGACCATCGATGGCCTGGGCATGCTGATGCACCAGGCGGCGCCGTCTTTCGAAGCTTTTTTCGGCACCTGGCCGGAGGTCAGCGCCGGCCTGCGCCAGGCTTTGGTGAAGGCGCTGCATGCGCGCGCATAGTCGTCAAAGGGGGCCTTTCATCATCGGCCTGACCGGGGCGATGGGCATGGGCAAGAGCACGACCGCCCGCCTGTTTGCCGAGGAAGGCATTCCCGTCTTCGACGCCGACCGCGCCGTGCATGACATCTATGCCAATCCGGTGGCGGTGCAGCGGGACATCGAAGCGGTGTTTCCGGGCGTGGTGGTGGAAGGCAGCATCAGCCGCGCCCGCATGGCGGCGCAGATGACGCCGCAGAAACTGGAACGGCTGGAAGCCCTGATCCATCCGGTGGTGCTGGGCATGCGCGAGCAGTTCGTGGAGCATCATGCCGCCGCGCCGATCCTGCTGTTCGACATTCCCCTGTTGCTGGAAACCGGGGTCGAGGTGGATGCGCTGGTGGTGGCGTCGGCCCCCAGCCATGTCCAGCGCGAACGGGTGCTGGCCCGCCCGGGCATGACGGACGCGAAATTCACAGCCCTTTCGGCCCGGCAATTGTCGGATTCGCAAAAGCGTGCACAGGCGCATTATGTGGTGATGACCGACCAGGGCTTGGATCACGCCCGCGAACAGGTGAAAATGATCCTGGCCGACATTCGGAACAAATTGCGTGCGTGAGATCGTCTTCGATATCGAAGCAACGGGCTTCGAGCCGGGCGATGGCCGTCGCCCCCGCGGCTTTCGCGAAGCGAAGGTCGTCACTAAAAAAGCGATGCGAGATGCGTGAGATCGTCTTCGATACCGAAACGACTGGGTTCGAACCCGGCGACGGTCACAGGATTGTCGAGATAGGCCTGGTCGAACTGGTGGATCATTTTCCCACCGGCAACACGCTGCAATTCTATCTCAACCCCGAACGTGACGTGCCGATCGAGTCCCAGCGGGTGCACGGCCTTTCCGGCGAATTCCTGGCCGACAAGCCGCTTTTCGCGAGCGTGGTCGAGGAATTCCTCACCTTCATCGGCGATGCGCCGCTGGTGATCCACAATGCCGCCTTCGATATCAAATTCATCAATGCCGAGCTGGCGCGGGTGAAGCGCGAACCCATTCCGCTGCATCGCGCCATCGACACGATCGAAATCGCCAAGCGCAAGCTGCCGGGCGCGCGCTATTCGCTGGACGAACTGTGCAAGCGCTTCGCCATCGACCTGGCGGTACGCAGCAAGCATGGTGCGCTGCTCGACGCCCAGCTGACGGCCCAGGTCTATCTGGAACTGATCGGCGGCCGCCAGAAGGGGTTTGTGCTGGCGCCGGCCGAAATCGCCGCCGCCGCGCCGCAAGGGCCGGGCCCGGCGCGCCAGCGCCCCGTCAAGCTGCCGTCGCTGCTGACGGAGGAAGAACAGGCGCGCCATGCCGCCTTTGTCGCCAAGGAGCTTGGCGACAATCCGGTATGGGCGAGGAGTTAAGAGTTCAATTCTTCCACTCGCCATGGCCGGCCCCCGGCGCGTAGCAACAGCGTTC
>DATFFI010000110.1:0-3441 GCA_035250225.1 Rhizomicrobium sp.
GCTCAAGATCGGCACGGCGACCCTGCCGGTGCAGATGAGCGAATTGAAGCACAAGGTCGATGTCAACACGCTGGAGCATATGGCCGGCAAGACCCTGGCGCTGAACGAAGTCGGGTATGGCAATTTCGCCCTGGCCCAGCCCCTGGCGTTCGATCCCTATCGCGACAATCGTGATACCGGCGGCTTCATCCTGATCGACCGTTTCTCCAACGCCACGGTGGCGGCGGGGATGATCGACTTCTCGCTGATGCGCGCCACCAATGTCCATTGGCAGGCGCTGGACGTGAACAAGTCCGCCCGCGCCGCCATGAAGGGCCAGAAGCCGGTGATCCTCTGGTTCACCGGCCTGTCGGGTTCGGGCAAGTCAACCATCGCCAATCTGGTGGAAAAGAGCCTGACGGCCGAGGGCAAGCACACCTACCTGCTGGACGGCGACAATGTCCGCCATGGCCTCAACAAGGATCTGGGCTTCACCGATGCCGACCGGGTGGAAAATATCCGCCGCGTCGGCGAAGTGGCGAAACTGTTCATCGATGCCGGCACAATCGTGCTCACCGCCTTCATCTCGCCCTTCCGGTCCGAGCGCCGCATGGTGCGCGAACTGGTGGGCGAGGCGGAATTCATCGAGATCTTCATCGATACCCCGATCGAGATCTGCCAGCAACGCGATCCCAAGGGCCTGTACGAGAAGGCGCGGGCCGGCAAGATCAAGAACTTCACGGGCATCGACAGCCCGTACGAGACCCCGGAACAGGCCGATCTGACCATCCATACGGTCCAGGCCGAGCCGGAGCATCACGCCCAGGCGATTGTCGATTACCTGCGGAAGAAGGGCTACCTCGGCTGAGCTCTATCAGCCGTTATAGCCGCGGAACCAGTCGATGAATTTCGGAATGCCGACGCCGATCGGGGTGGTGGGCTCGAAACCCAGCGCCTGCCGGCTGGCCTCGATATCGGCATAGGTTGCCGGTACATCGCCGGGCTGCATCGGTTGCATCTCCATCACGGCCCTGCGGCCCAGCGCCTTTTCGATCTCGGCGATGAAGTCGGTGAGCTTTTCCGATTTGTGGTTGCCCAGATTGTAGACGGCGTGCGGCGGCGTTCCCGTTGCCGGCCGGTCCAGCGCGCGCAGGACACCATCGACAATGTCGTCGATATAGGTGAAGTCGCGCCACATCTCGCCATGATTGAAGACCTTGATTGTCTCGCCGGCGGTGATGGCGCGGGCAAACAGCATCGGCGCCATGTCGGGCCGTCCCCAAGGACCATAGACCGTGAAGAAGCGCAGGCCCGTGGAAGGGATGCCATAGAGATGGGCATAGGTATGTCCGAACAGTTCATCGGCGCGCTTGGTGGCGGCATAGAGCGAGTTGGGATGCTCCACGGGATCACCCACCGCAAAGGGCGTCTTGGTGTTCGCGCCATAGACCGAGGAAGAGCTGGCATAGACGAAATGCTTCAGCCCGGGAATGGCCCGCGCCAGTTCCAGCATCACCACCTGGCCCATCACATTGGCGGTGACATAGGCATAGGGATTGATCAGCGAGTAACGCACGCCCGCCTGCGCCGCCAGATGCACCACCCGGTCCAGCGCCGGAAATTCCTTCGCCAGGCCCAGGACGCCGTCGCGGTCGGAGACATCCAGCTTGCGGAAGGTGAAGCTGGCGTTCGCGGTCAGGCGCGCCAGCCGGGCCTCCTTCAGCGACACTTCGTAATAGTCGTTGAGATTGTCGATGCCGATCACCCGCTCGCCCCGGGCCAGCAGGGCTTGGGCGACGGCCGCCCCGATGAAGCCGGCTGCGCCGGTGACAAGGATCATGATCCCTGTTTGGCGCGAAAGCGGGGGCCGTTCAAGGGTGGGAGCCGTGGCAAAATGCCGGAAAACGGGCCTTTGGGGCCGGCGCGGTAAGATTTCAGTAACCCTAAGCGCCGTTCACCAAGCAACGCTTTGTCAACCATGACGGGAGGAGACTGGGACGGTACAGACAGGAAAATCTCATGAGTCCCTCCGCGCTCGCTCTTGCCGAACCCATGTCCTCGCCCATCCCGGGCAAGGCCGAGATCTCCGCGTCGCTGCGCGATTTTTCGCAGCCCTGGATGGATCTCAACGACAAGACCGTGCTGGTCACCGGCGGCACCGGCAGCTTCGGCAAGCATTTTCTCAAAACTGTCATCGCCAACTACAAGCCGAAAAAGCTGATCGTCTTCTCCCGCGACGAACTCAAGCAGTTCGACATGCAGAATGAATTCGGCCAGGACAAATACCCCTTTATCCGCTATTTCATCGGCGATGTCCGCGACCGCGACCGCCTGGAGATGGCGCTGAACGGCGTCGACTATGTGGTTCACGCCGCCGCCCTCAAGCAGGTCACGACCGCCGAGTACAATCCCTTTGAATGTATCCGCACCAATGTCTTCGGGGCGGAGAATGTGGTGAGCGCCTGTATCCGCGCCGGCGTCAAGCGCGTGGTCGCCCTGTCCACGGACAAGGCCGCCAACCCCGTCAACCTTTACGGCGCCTCCAAGCTGGCCTCGGACAAGATTTTCGTCGCCGCCAACAATCTGGCGGGCGCCGATGGCTGCCGCTTCTCGGTGGTGCGCTACGGCAACGTTTTCGGCAGCCGCGGTTCGGTGGTGCCCTTCTTCAAGAAGCTGGTGGCCGACGGCGCCGACAGCCTCCCCATCACCGATCCGCGCATGACCCGCTTCTGGATCACGCTCACCCAGGGCGTCAATTTCGTGCTCTCCAGCATGGAACTGATGAAGGGCGGCGAGATCTATGTTCCCAAGATCGCTTCCAGCACCATTCCGCAGCTCGCCACCCTGGTGCAGCCGGACCTCAAGCAGCATGTCATCGGCATCCGTCCGGGCGAGAAGCTGCATGAGACCATGATCCCGACCGATGACGCCCATTGCACCGTGGAGCTGGAGGATCGCTATGTGATCCTGCAGAGCTTCGCCAATGCGGCGCGTGAGGCCTATCTGCATCGCGGCGGCAAGCCGGTGGCGGAAGGCTTCAGCTATTCGTCGGACAGCAATCCCGAAAAGCTGGACGCGCGGGGGCTGCAGACTCTGCTGCAGATGTCCTATGCCTAAATTGAGGGTCGCGCCGAGCGGGCGCGAAGCGCCCCTTGAAAAAAATGGCGCGCTTTGCGTGCCAGGCGCTGACGGTACGGTCGCTGGCGCGACCGAACCTGCTGGGCGGTCGCTCCCTGCCGCTCCGAAACTGGAAGCGGTTCCATCCTTCCTGCCTTACGGCAAGCAGGAGATCGGCGATGCCGATATCAAGGCCGTCATCGAAGCCCTGAGCTCCGGCTGGCTCACCACCGGTCCTCGGGTGGGCGAATTCGAAAAAGCCTTTGCGGCCCATTGCGGCGCGAAAGAAGCCGTGGCGGTCAATTCCGGTACGGCGGCGCTGCATTGCGCCATGCGCGCCATCGG
>DATFFI010000111.1:0-17188 GCA_035250225.1 Rhizomicrobium sp.
CATCGATCCGGCCGGCAATGCCGGCAGCAGCGTCACTTTTGGCTTTGCCTTCGCGCTGATGGCGGCGGTGATGCTGGATTTCTCTTTTGTCGGGCTTTTCGCGGTCGCCGCCGCTTTCGGCGCCCGGCTTTTCCTCAAGCACCGCATCGACAGCATTTTCGGCACCTATGCCGGCCCCTTCTGGCTGCTGCCGCTGCGCGATCTTCTGAGCTTCGCCGTTTTCGTCAATGCGCTGTTCGGTGAGAGCGTGCATTGGCGCGGCAACCGTTTCGATGTCGCGCCGTCCGGCGCCATGACCCAATCCGTGAACTGAAGGACCCATTCCGATGACGATGCGTACGCTCTTCCTGCAGGCGCCTTCCTTTGACGGCTTCGACGGCGGCGCCGGTTCGCGCTATCAGGCCAAGCGCGAGATCAGGAGCTTCTGGTATCCCACCTGGCTGGCCCAGCCGGCCGCGCTGGTGGAAAACTCCAAGCTGATCGACGCGCCGCCGCACAACACCCAGCTGTCGGAAGTCGTGGCCCAGGCCAGGGATTTCGACCTGGTGGTGGCGCATACTTCCGTTCCATCCTTCGCCAGTGACGTGCGGGTGATCGAGGCGCTGAAGGCCGCCAATCCCAACCTCAAGGCCGGCCTGATCGGCGCCAAGGTCGCCGTCGATGCCGAGGGCTCGATGCTCAAGGCGCCGGCGATCGATTTCGTCGCCCGCAACGAGTTCGATTTCACCATCAAGGATGTCGCCGACGACCAGGACTGGAGCGGCATCAAGGGCATCTCGTACCGCAACAAGTCAGGCGTGATCGTGCACAATGCCGACCGCCCCATCATCGAGAATATGGACACGCTGCCCTGGGTGACGCCGGTCTATAAGCGCGACCTGGAGATGGAGAAGTACTTCATCGGCTATCTCAAGCACCCCTATATCTCGATCTATACCGGCCGCGGCTGCAAATCGCGCTGCACCTTCTGCCTCTGGCCCCAGACCGTGGGCGGCCACAATTACCGCACCCGCTCGGTCAGTCATGTGGTTGAGGAGATCAAATGGGCGATGAAGGCCTTCCCGCAGACCAAGGAATTCTTCTTCGACGACGACACCTTCACCGATAATCTGCCGCGCGCCGAAGCCATCGCCGCCGAGCTGGGCAAGCTGGGCATCTCCTGGGCGTGCAATGCCAAGGCCAATGTGCCCTATTCGACGCTGAAGAAGCTGAAGGATGGCGGCTTGCGTCTTCTTCTTGTCGGTTACGAATCCGGCAACCAGCAGATCCTGCACAACATCAAGAAGGGCATGCGCATCGAAGTCGCCGAGCAGTTCACCAAGGACTGCCACGCGCTGGGCATCCAGATCCACGGCACCTTCATCCTGGGCCTGCCGGGCGAGACGCTGGAGACGATGCGCGAGACCCGCGAATTCGCCAAGCGCATCAATCCGCACACCGTGCAGATCTCGCTGGCCGCGCCCTATCCGGGTACCTTCCTCTATAACCAGGCGGTGCAGAATGGCTGGCTCGATGCCGCCAATGCCGAACTGGTGACCGATGACGGCATCCAGATCGCGCCGCTGCATTATCCGCATCTGAGCCACAAGCAAATCTTCGACTCGCTGGAGACCTTCTATCGCCAGTTCTATTTCCGGCCGAGCAAGATCGGCGCCATCGTCAAGGAGATGGTGACCCAGGAAGGCATGATGAAGCGCCGCTTGCGCGAGGGCGTGGAGTTCTTCCAGTTCCTGCGCGACCGCCAGAACCAGAACGCCGCCTGATTTGCGGCAACTGGTTGTCACCGCCGAAGGCGAGGAGCGGTTCGCCAACGGCGAACAAAACGGTCCAGTGGACCGTTTTGAGCGATGAGCGCCGCGAGCTTGGGCGAGCGGCCGTACGGCAATCCTGCGTCAGGTGCCATGAAGAAGTTAGTTGTTACTGCTGACGATTTTGGAGCCGCGCAGGAAGTCAATGACGCGGTGCTGGATGCGCATGCCAACGGCATTCTCACCGCTGCCAGCCTGATGGTTGCGGCACCCGCTGCCGCCGATGCGGTGGCGCGCGCCAAGGCGACACCGACACTGCGTGTCGGGCTGCACCTGGTGCTGGTCGAAGGCAAGCCGGTGCTGCCGGCGGCGCAGGTGCCGGACCTGATCGATGCTTCCGGCCATTTTCGCACCGACATGGCGCGGGCAGGGGCGGCGATGTTTTTCCTGCCCCATGTGAAAAGGCAATTGGCGGCGGAGATCGCGGCCCAGTTCGCCGCCTTCCGCGCCACCGGTCTGGCGCTGGATCATGTCAACGCCCATAAGCATTTTCATCTCCATCCCACCATCGCCGGCCTGATGCTCTCGATCGGCCGCGAGTTCGGCCTGAAAGCAGCGCGGGTGCCGCTGGAGCCGGCAGGGACACTGTCCCGGGTCGAGCCCTATATTGGCTCCGCCATCGCCGCCATCACCCGGCCCTTCGCACAAGGGCTGCGCCGCCGCTTCGCCCGCGCCGGCATTGCCTCGCCCGACCAGGTGTTCGGATTGGCCTGGTCCGGCGCCATGACCGCAGCGCGCCTTCGGGGAATCATCGCGCATCTGCCCGAGGGTCTCAGCGAAATCTATCTGCATCCCGCAACCGGCGACTATCCCGGTTCCGCGCCCGGCTATGCCTATGCCGCGGAACGCGCGGCTTTGCTGGATCCTGCCGTTGTTGCTGCCGCCAGATGCGGGGATATTCGCCTTGGCGGCTTTTGCGACTTTCCGGTACATTAAGGCCCATCATGAGCAGTCACGCATTCGCAGCTCCGCCCGATCTGTCGCGCGATACCGGCACCTGGCCCGGCGACGGTCCGATCCGTTTCGGCTCGGACGAGCACAAGCGGCTTTTCTGCAAGACGCTGCTCGACACGTTCGATCCCTATCGCCCCGCCGTGCTGGACTGGCCCAAGCTGGAAGCGGAAGCGGAAAAGCGCATCACGTCGCTGCCGATCTGGGACATCGCGGTGCAGACCGAGAACAAGGCCGGCATGAATGTCTGCACCTATGCCGAAGGCGTGCCCGATCCGTTGCTGCGCAAGGCGATCGAACTCAACGGCTTTGAAGAGCGCCGCCACCGGCATGTGCTGGCCAATCTGGTCGAGGCCTATGGCGTCAAGTTGGCGCCCGAGCCGGTGCCGCCGCGGCCCAGGGATCCGGAATGGGCCTTCATGGTCACCGGCTATAGCGAATGCATCGACTCATTCTTCGCCTTCGGCCTCTTCAAGGCGGCGAAGGATACCGGCTATTTCCCGCCCGAGCTGGTGCAGACCTTCGATCCGGTGGTGAATGAAGAGGCGCGCCACATCCTGTTCTTCGTCAACTGGATCGCCTGGCATCGCCGCAACATGCCGCTCTGGCGTCGGCCCTGGTTCGAACTCAAGGTTCTCGCGGTCTGGATCTTCCTGATCTATGAGCGCATCGGCATCGCCAAGGATGTCGGCCATGGCGAGCAGGACGCCAATTTCACCGTCAATGGCGCCGAAGCGCTGGGCTCCGACCTGGATGTCGGCGGGCTGGTGGCGGTGTGCCTGGAAGAGAATGACCGGCGGCTGGCGCCCTACGATTCCCGCCTCAAGCGCCCGCGTTTCGTGCCCTTCGTGGCACGGCTGGCGCTCAGGTTTATTGGTCCGCCAAAAAAAGCAGATAACCGGAAGGTTGCGTAAAATGAAGATCGGATCGCCCGAGCATCGCGACACGTTCTGTCGCCATTTCATGCAGACCTATACCGAGTTCGATCCGGATACGCTGCCCTGGCCGGAGCTGGACGCGGAGGCGCTGACCCGCCTCAAGGCGGTGCCCTTCTGGGAAGAGGTTTTCTATACCGAGCGCCGCGCCGGCGCGATCGTGGCCGAATTCGTCAAGACCATCAAGGATCCGGTGATGAAGGAGGCGGTGGCGCTGCAGGGCTTCGAGGAAGCCCGCCACGCCAAGATGATCCGGGTGATGATCGAGCGCTACGGCATCGATGCCGCCGAACGGCCGCTGGAAGATGTCTCGGACAATATCGAGACCCGCTTCAAGGATTTCGGCTTCGGCGAATGCATGGATTCCTTCCTGGGCTTCGGCGTCTTCAAGATCGCCATGCAGTCCCAGTTCCTGCCCAAGGAGATGTTCGCCATCTTCGAAACCCTGATGTACGAGGAGACCCGTCACATCGTCTTCTTCGTCAACTGGATGGCGTACAACCAGGCGCAGAAGGGTTTCGTCGCGCGCGCGATGCTGCCACTGACCGATTTCCGCTATTACATGCGGGCGCTGGGCCGGCTGGTCGGCACCGCCCGCCGCGGCGCCGAACTGAATGACGGCAAGGAATTCTCGGCCACCCAGGCGAGCGTCTTCCTGGACGGCTTCACCTTCCGCCGCTTCCTGGAAGATTGCTATTCGGAGAACCGCCGCCGCATGGGCGATTTCGACAAGGAATTGCTGCGTCCCAGCTTCCTGCCGCAGCTGGCGGAAACCGCGCTTTCGGCCATGCGGTTCTGGAGCTTCCGCGCCAAGCCGCTGCCGGCATAGTTTCCCATGAAGTGGGGCATGGTTCTTGCGTTGTTGGCGGGTCTGGTGGCCGCCGTCTGGGTGGTCTGGGCGGTGGGCTTCGACGCCGTCTGGGGCGCGGTGGCGCAGGCCGGCTTTGGCGGACTGACGCTGCTCTGCGTTTATTCCGCGGTTGTCTTCATCACGTTGGCCTTGGCATGGTCCACTATGCTGCCGCCGGAGCGGCGCATCCCAATGCGCTATTTCTATCTCGGCCGGCTGGTGCGCGATTCCATCGCCGAGATTTCGCCATTCTCGCCCGTGGGTGGCATGGTCGCCGCGGCGCGGCTGATGATCCTGAAGGGCATGAACGGCGCCTATGCCTCGGCCTCGGTCGCGGCCGACGCCACCACCGAGGCGATGGCGCAGGTCGTGTTCCTGGCGTTCGGCGTGGTGATGGCAGTGCTGCATCTGGGCAGTGTTGCCGGTTCAGGGCCCTTGCTGCAGGCGATGATTGCGACGCTGCTGCTGGCCATTCCCGGCATTGCCGGCCTGATCTTTTTGCAGAAGCGGGGCTCGGGTTTTGCCGAGCGCATGGCGTTGCGCTTCTTTCCACAGGCAAAAGACGGCGTTTCGTTCCGCGACGCCATCCATCACCTTTATGACTCGCCGAAATTGCTGGCGGCCTCGGCTTTCTGGCACCTGGTCGCCTGGGTCGGCGCGGGCGGCGCCACCTGGATCGCCTTCCGGCTGGTGGGTGCCGAGGTCTCTTTCCTCGACGCCATGGCGATCGAGGCGTTGCTCTGTACCCTGCGCTCCATCGCGGTCTTCGTCCCCGCCGCGATCGGCGTGCAGGAAGGCGGCTATGTCGCGCTGGCGCAGTTGTTCGGCCTGCCCGCCGAAATGGGCCTGGCGGTGTCGCTTTTGAAGCGGGCGCGTGAGATCGTGCTGGGCATTCCGGCGCTGCTCTACTGGCAAAGCGTAGAAGGCCGCGCCGCCCTGCGGAGTGCCCAATCATGAGCAATCGGGCATGAGGGACACCGTCCTTGTCACCGGCGCCTCCGGTTTTGTCGGCGCTGCCGTCGCCCGCGCCGCGGTGGCGCGCGGCTACAAGACCAAGGTGCTGATGCGCCCCGCCGCCAACCACGCCAATATTGCCGGCCTGGATGTCGAGGCGGTGCCGGGCGACATGCGCGACCAGGCTTCGATGACCAGGGCGCTGGACGGCGTGCGTTATCTTTTCCATGTCGCCGCCGATTACCGGCTCTGGGCCAAGGATCCGATGGAGATCGCCCGCAACAATCTGGAAGGGGCGCGGGCCGTGATGGGTGCGGCCAGGGCGACCGGCGTCGAACGCATCGTCTATACGTCTTCGGTCGCCGCCCTGAAGCCGGGCAATGGCGTGGCGGTGGACGAAACCTCGCGCCATACGCCGCAAAGCGTGATCGGCGCCTACAAGCTGTCCAAGCTGCTGGCCGAGCGTGAAGTCGAGCGCCGCATCGCGGAAGAGGGGCTGCCTTGCGTCATCGTCGCTCCGTCGACGCCGATAGGCCCGCGCGACATCAAACCGACCCCGACCGGGCGCGTCATTGTCGAGATGGCAAACGGCAAGATGCCGGCTTTTCTCGATACCGGCCTCAATCTGGTGCATGTCGATGATGTCGCCGAGGGCCATTTCCTGGCGCTGGAGAAGGGCAAGACCGGCGAGAATTACATCCTGGGCGGCACCGATGTCAGCCTGCAGGCTATGCTCGGCGATATCGCCGCGCTCGCCGGCCGCAAGGCGCCGCGCCTCAAGTTGCCGCGCGGACCCCTATTTCCCCTGGCCTATGCCGCGGAAGCGGTTGCCCGCTTCACCAACAAGGAGCCTTTTCTCACCGCCGACGCGCTGCGCATGTCGCGTTATCACATGTTCTTTTCATCGGCCAAAGCGGCGCGTGATCTGGGCTACCGGGCGCGGCCCTATCGCAGCGGACTGGAAGACGCCATGACCTGGTTCGGCGCCAACGGGTACTTACGGAAATGATCGCGGGCATTATCTTCGGTTTCGTCCCGCTGGCGGTGTGGCTTTATATGCTGCTGGGCCGCGACATGTTCTGGCTGTTCCGCGAGCGCGATGCCGACCAGCGCCTGCCCACGCCGGACAGCTGGCCCAGCGTGGTGGCGGTGGTGCCGGCGCGCGACGAGGCCGATGTCATCGCCCGTTCGCTGGGCAGCCTGATCGGACAGAATTATCCCGGCGATTTCCACATCATCCTGGTCGACGACCAGAGCGATGACGGCACCGCCATTGCGGCCCGGGCGCTGGGCTCCGACCGCGTCACCGTTTTGCAGGGCGCGGCGCGGCCGCCGGGCTGGACCGGCAAGCTCTGGGCGATGAGCCAGGGCCTTGATTCCGCCAAAGCGCGCAACCCCGAATTCATCTGGTTCACCGATGCCGATATCGCCCATGCCCCCGACAATCTGGCGCGGCTGGTGGCGCGGGCCGAGGCGGGCGGGCAGGTGCTGACTTCGCAGATGGCGAAATTGTCCACCGCCACCATGGTCGAGCATTTCCTCATTCCCGCCTTCGTCTTCTTCTTCGCCATGCTTTATCCCTTCGGGGCGGTGAACAATCCGAAGCGCAAGCTGGCTGCCGCCGCCGGCGGCTGCATGCTGGCGCGCCGCGTGCCGCTGGAAAAAGTCGGCGGCATCCAGGCCATCCGCCATCACATCATCGACGACGTCAATCTGGGCCGGCTGATGAAGGCGCAAGGCCCAATCTGGCTGGGATTGTCCGCCCGCGCTGTGTCGCTCAGGCCGTACGAGCATCTGGCCGGTATCCGCCGCATGGTGGCGCGCTCGGCCTATGCCGAGCTGAATTATTCGCTGCTGCGCCTGATCGGCACCCTGGCAGGGCTGGTGCTGGTCTATCTGGCGCCGCCGGCCACGGCTTTGTTCGCCTGGGGTATCTCGCAACTGGCCGGCTGGGCTGCCTGTCTGATCATGGTGATCATGATGCAGCCGATCCTGCGCTTCTATCGCCTCTCGCCACTCTGGGGTCTGGCGCTGCCGTTTATCGCCGCCTTCTATGCCTGGTTCACCTTCGACTCAGCTTTGCAGTATTGGCGTGGCAAGGGTGGGATGTGGAAAGGCCGGGCCCAAGCCGATGCGCGGAGTCAGGCATGAGCGCCCCTCTTCAGCAAGGAAGCGCGCTGCAATCCGGCAAGGATCATACCGGCGAGAATTTTCCCGTCGCCTCCGTCCTGATTGCGCCGCAGCACCGCCCGCCGGTGCTGGCCTTTTATCGTTTCGTCCGCTTCGCCGACGATATTGCCGATCACGCCACCGCGGCTCCGGCGGAAAAGCTGCATCTGCTGGAACAGATGCGCGCGACATTGGAAAATGAAAGCGACACGTCACCGGAAGGGGTGGCGCTGCGCACCGTCCTGGCCGAACGCAAGCTTTCGCCGGTGCATGCGCTGGATCTGCTGGAAGCCTTTCGCCGCGATGTCACCAAGCTGCGTTATCGCGACTGGGACGATCTGATCGATTATTGCCGCTATTCCGCCATGCCGGTGGGACGCTTTGTGCTGGATGTGCATGGTGAAAGCCAGGCCCTGTGGCCCGCCAATGACGCGCTCTGCGCCGCGCTGCAGGTGATCAACCATCTGCAGGATTGCGCCAAGGACTATCGCCAGCTCAATCGGGTCTATCTGCCCGAGGATGCCTTGGCCTTGGCCGGGGTCGGGGTCGAAGACCTGGCCGCCCCGGCAGCCAGCGCAGGGCTGAAATCCGTGATCCATGGGCTGGCGGCGAAAAACGCGGAATTGCTGGCCAAATCCCGCATCTTCTTCCGGGGCATCAAGGATGGGCGGCTTGCGCTGGAAGTCGATCTCATTCAAACCCTCGCCCAGGACCTCAATACCAAGCTCATGCGCCGCGATCCCTTGTCCGAGCCCGTGCATCATTCCAAATTCGCCGTGGCGCGCCTGTTTGCCTGCAGGCTGCCCGGCTTTGCCTGGGGCCGGGTTTTTCAAGGGGAAGAGGGGCGGGGCCCGGCATGAGCAGCACCCTGGATGCGCCGCAAGCCAAGGCGGTGAAGAAGAAGGCCAGTGGCAGCTCCTTCTATCTGGCCATGCGGCTGATGCCGGAAGCCGAGCGCGACGCCATGTTCGCGATCTATGCCTTTTGCCGCAAGGTCGACGACATTGCCGATGACGGGGTGGGCACACGGGAGGAGCGCCGCAGGAAGCTGGATGCCTGGCGCGACGATATCGCAGCCCTTTATCGCGGTGAGCCCTCCGGCCAGGCGCAGTTCCTGGTCCCCATCGTGGCGCGTTATGGCCTGCGGCAGGAGGATTTCATCGCCGTGCTGGACGGCATGGCGATGGACGTGGCCGAGGATATCGTGGCGCCGAACCTGGCGACGCTGGATCTCTATTGCGACCGGGTCGCCAGCGCCGTGGGGCGGTTGTCGATCAAGGTTTTCGGCATGGATGAGCGGCCGGGCTTCGAGCTGGCGCATCATCTGGGCCGCGCCCTGCAGCTCACCAACATCCTGCGCGACATCGATGAAGACGCCGCCATCGGCCGGCTTTACCTGCCGCGCGAATATCTGTTCGAGCGGGATTGCGCCAAGTCGCTCGATCCCGGCTGGGTGGTGAACCAGCCGCAGATCGACGGCGTCTGCCGCAAGGTTGCGGCGCTGGCGCATACCCATTACGAAGCCGCTCACAGGATCATGGCGGCCAGGCCCAAGGGCCGCATCGCCACCCCAGCCCTGATGGGCGCGGTCTATTCCGAAATCCTGGCCGAAAGCGAAAAGCTGGGTTTCGCGCCGCCGCGCCGCCGGGTTTCCTTGAGCAAGTGGCGGCTCCTTATGCTCGTCGTCAGACATGGCCTCGGGTAGAGCTTACGTTATCGGCGGTGGCATGGCGGGGCTGGCGGCGGCGACGGCGCTGGCCAAGCGCGGCGTCGCGGTCGAACTGTTCGAAGCCGGGCCGCAGGCCGGCGGGCGCTGCCGCTCTTATTTCGATCCCACCATCGGATCGGTGATCGACAATGGCAATCATCTGGTGCTGTCGGGCAATCGCGCCGTCATGGGCTATCTGGCCCGTATCGGCGCCACCAAGGGCCAGATGCCTGTTTTGGCGGGGCCGGATCACGCGGTGGTGGATTTCGTCGATCTGCGCGACGACAAGAGCTGGCGCCTGCAATTGAGCGACGGGATTGTCCCCGCCTGGATCTTTTCCGACAGCAAGCGCGTGCCCGGCACCCATGTGAAGGACTACGCGGCGTACGCGCCGCTGCTCTGGGCCAACAAGAGCCAGACCATCGGCCAGGCCGTGAAAGAGCGCGGGGTGCTGTGGCGGCGGCTTATGCATCCTTTCCTGCTGTCGGCGCTGAATACCGAACCGGAAGAGGGTTCAGCCGCCCTGGCCGGTTCGGTCCTGCGGCAGAGTCTGGTTCGGGGCGGCCATGCCAGTCGTCCCCGTATCGCCCATCCCACATTGGCGGCGGCTTTTGTCGATCCGGCGCTGGCCTATCTCGAAAGCAAGGGCGCCAAGGTCAACCTCTCCACCCGGCTGCGCGGCTTCACCATCGCGGGGCGGGCGGCGCGGGCGCTGGAATTTTCCGATGCCGTCATTCCCACCGGCATGAAGGACGCCGTCATCCTGGCGGTGAATGCGCCGGTGGCGCAGGACTTGCTGCCCGGCCTCAAGGCGCCCAACGATTTTCGCGCCATCGTCAATGCGCATTTCAAGATCGTCCCACCGTCCGGAGCGTCACCTATGCTTGGGGTGATCGGCGGCACGGCGGAATGGATATTCACTTTTCATGACCGCATCTCGGTCACTATTTCCGGTGCTGACGCCATTGTGGATGAGGAGCGTGAAAGCCTGGCCGTCCGCATTTGGGAGGATGTCCGTAAGGCTCTGAATCTGGATGTGCCGCTGCCCCCCTGGCAGATCGTCAAGGAAAAGCGCGCCACCTTCGCCGCCACCCCGGCACAGGATGCCCTGCGCCCGGGCCCCCGCGGCCCCATCCGCAACGTTATCCTGGCGGGGGATTGGACCCAGACCGGCCTGCCCGCCACCATCGAGGGGGCGATCCGCTCGGGCGATACCGCGGCGCGTTTGGCTCTGCGCCATCTCAATCTATAGTCGCCCCATGAACGCGCCCTTGCCCAATGCCGATCTCGCCAAAGAAACCTTGGAAGCTGCCATCAAGGCCGCGACCGACGGGCTGCTCAAGGAGCAGCGGCCGGACGGCCATTGGGTCTATGAACTGGAGGCCGACGCCACCATCCCGGCGGAATATGTCCTCTTGGTGCATTACCTGGCGGAGACACCCAATCTCGAGCTGGAGCGCAAGATCGGCAATTATCTGCGCCGCATCCAGGGCGCGCATGGGGGCTGGCCGCTCTATCACGAAGGCGCTTTCGATATCTCCGCGACGGTGAAGGCCTATTTCGCGCTGAAGATGATCGGCGACGATATCGACGCGCCGCATATGGTCCGCGCCCGCGAAGCGATCCATGCCCGGGGCGGCGCCATCAAGGCCAATGTCTTCACCCGCATCCTGCTGGCGCTGTACGGCGAATGTTCCTGGAACGATGTCCCGACGGTGCCGCCCGAGCTGATCCTGCTGCCGCGCTGGTTCCCGGTGCATCTGTCCAAGATGAGCTATTGGGCCCGCACCGTGATCGTGCCGTTGCTGGTGCTCTGCGCCAAGCAGCCGCTGGCGCGCAATCCGCGCGGTGTCCATATCCCCGAACTCTTTGTGCCGGGCGTACCCGCCGCCAGTCCGCGTGCGCCGCACCAGAGTGCCGGCTGGTCGGCCTTCTTCACGTTGCTGGATAGGATTCTGAAAAAAGTGCAGTGGCCGGAAGGGCCGCGCAATCGCGCCATCGAGAAATGCCGCGCCTGGACCACCGAACGGCTCAATGGCGAGGACGGGTTGGGCGCGATCTATCCCGCCATGGCCAACAGCGTGATGATGTATGACCTGCTGGGCTATCCGGCGGACCATCCCGACCGCGCTATCGCACGCAAATCGGTCGAATTGCTGCTGGTGGTGAAAGACGACGAAGCCTATTGCCAGCCCTGCGTCTCGCCGGTGTGGGACACCGCGTTGGTGGCGCATGCCCTGCTGGAAGCCAAGGACGCCCGCGCCGATGCGGCGGTGGCGAAGGGATTGGCCTGGCTGAAGCCGTTGCAGGTGCTGGATGTGAAAGGCGACTGGGCCGAGGAAAAGCCCGATGTCCGTCCCGGTGGCTGGGCCTTCCAGTATCGCAACGATCATTATCCCGACCTGGACGACACCGCCGTGGTGGTGATGGCGATGGACCGCGCCGCCAAGGCCGGTATCGCGCCGGAGTATAAAGAGGCGGTGGGGCGCGGCCGCGAGTGGGTCGAGGGCCTGCAGAGCAGGGGTGGCGGCTGGGGCGCCTTCGACGCCAACAATGCCTATTACTACCTCAACAACATCCCTTTCGCCGATCATGGCGCGCTGCTTGATCCGCCGACCGAGGATGTCTCGGGCCGCTGCGTCGGCATGCTGGCACAGTTGGGCGAGGGCGGCGCGCGGCTGGACGAGGGCGTTGATTATCTTCGCAAGACGCAGCGCGAGGACGGCTCCTGGTGGGGCCGCTGGGGCGTCAATTACATCTATGGCACCTGGTCGGCGCTGGCGGGCCTCAACGGCGCCGGCATCGGTCCGGAAGACGACACGATAAAGCGCGGCGCCGACTGGCTGATCGCCATCCAGAATCCGGATGGCGGCTGGGGCGAGAATTGCGACAGCTACAAGCTGGATTACAAAGGCTATGAACCGGCGCCGTCGACCGCGTCACAGACCGCCTGGGCCTTGCTGGGCCTGATGGCGGGAGGCCAAGTCGATCATCCGGCCATGGCGCGTGGCGTCGCATGGCTGACGGCGCGGCAGGAACAGGACGGGCTCTGGACCCAGCCGCACTATACCGGCGGCGGCTTCCCGCGCGTCTTCTATCTCAACTATCACGGCTATCCGCGCTTCTTCCCGCTCTGGGCCCTGGCGCGTTACCGCAATCTCAAGGCCGGTAATTCACGGCGTGTGGAATACGGGCTGTGACGATCCTCGCGGTCACGGGGCTGACCAAGGAAGCCGAAATTGTCGGCACCGATGGCGTGGTGGCGGTGGCGGGCGGCGGTGACGCCAAGACCCTTGCCGAAAAACTCGATGCTTTGCATGGCGACATCACCGGCGTGATCTCCATCGGCCTGGGCGGGGCGCTGTCGCCGCACCTGCGGGTCGGCGACATCGTGATCGGTGAACGGGTCATCGCCGGGCCCGAGAGCTACAGATGCGACAATCTCTGGCGCGTCGCCCTGGCGGCGCGGCTGCGCGCCGGCCAGCAGGGCGCGGTGGCGGCCAGCGGAACGGTGGTGGACAGTGTTGCCGCTAAGGCGGCCCTGTTCGCGAGCAGCGGCGGGGCGCTGGCGGTGGATATGGAAAGCCAGGTGGCGGCGCGTTTCGCCGCCAAACGCGAACTGAAGCTGGCGGTATTGCGGGTGATTTCCGACGATGCCGCCCATGCCCTGCCGCCCGCCGCCCTGGTGGCGATGAAGCCGGATGGCGGCGTGGCGCTGGGCCGCGTGCTGTGGTCGCTGGCGAAGAATCCGCTGCAATTGCCGGCGCTGATCCGCACCGGCCGCGATTCCTCAAAAGCCCTTAAGCGATTACTCCGCTGCCGTGGCTTGTTGGGCCCCGGACTTGGAGGAAGCGGCCTTGGCGGCGTGGATCTCTGACATCTTCTGCTGCACATGGCTGGAGAACATGTACTCCGCCGGCCGCTGGTTGGAGAGGTCGATATCCTTGGCCATTGGGCCGTCGGTCTTCACGCCGCGCACCATCAGCGGCACGGCCTTGAGCGGGTTCCGGAGCATGTCCTTGGCGGCGGTGCCTTCAAAGCCGCAATGGACCATGCAGTCGGCGCATTTCTCATACTTGCCGACGCCATACTTCTCCCACTCGGTGCCTTCCATCAACTCGTTGAAGGTCTTGGCATAGCCTTCGCCCAAGAGGTAGCAGGGCTTCTGCCAGCCAAACACGGTGTAGAGCGGCATCGACCAGGGCGTGCATTCATAGGTCTGGTTGCCTGCCAGGAAGTCGAGGAAGAGACCGGAATTGGTGAAGTCCCAATTCTTGCCGCCACGCCCACGGGCAAAGATCTCGCGGAACATCTTCTTGGTGCGCTCGCGGTTGAGGAAATGCTCCTGGTCCGGGGCGCGCTCATAGGCATAGCCGGGCGACACCGTGATGCCGTCCACGTCCATCTCCATCATCAAATCGAAGAAGGCGGCGGTGCGTTCCGGGTCGGCGCCGTCGAACAGGGTGCAGTTGATCTGGGTGCGGAAGCCGCGTTCCTTGCACATCCTGATGGCGGCGATGGCCTTGTCATAGGTGCCGTCCAGGCAGACCGACTTGTCATGCATCACCTTGTCGCCGTCCAGATGGATCGACCAGGTGAAATTCGGATGCGGCTTGTACTGGTCGATCTTCTTGGCCAGCAGCAGCGCATTGGTACAGAGAATGACGAACTTGTCGCGCTCCAGATAGCCTTCGACGATCTTGGGCATATCCTTGTGCAGCAGCGGTTCGCCGCCGGCGATGGAAACGGCGGGCGCGCCGCATTCCTCGATCGCGTCCATGCATTGCGCGAAGGAAAGGCGCTGGTTGAGGATGTCATCCGGATAATCGATCTTGCCGCAGCCGGCGCAGGCCAGGTTGCAGCGGAACAACGGCTCCAGCATCAGCACCAGCGGGTAGCGCTTCTTGCCCGAAAATTCCTGCTTCATGACATAGGCGCCGATCTTGGCGGCCTGGCGGAAGGGAAGCGACGGCATGGCGTTAGGCCCTCAACTCGGCGGGCAGACGGAACTCGATATGTTCCTTCTTGCCGTCCATGGTTTCGACGGTGACGGGTTCGATGCGCTCCAGCGCCTCGATCACATGCTTCACCAGCTCTTCCGGCGCGCTGGCGCCCGCGGTGAGGCCCACCACCTTCTTGCCCTGGACCCATTCGGGCTTGAGCTCGCTGCCGTCATTGATCAGGTAGGAAGGCAGGCCTTCCTCGATGCCGATCTCGCGCAGGCGGTTGGAATTGGAGCTGTTGGCCGCGCCCACCACCAGGATGACATCGGCCAGCTTGGCAAGCTCGCGCACCGAGGTCTGGCGGTTCTGGGTGGCGTAGCAGATGTCGGAGGTTTCGGGCCCGACGATATCGGTGAAGCGCTTCTTCAGCGCCAGGATGATGCCCTTGGTGTCGTCGATCGACAGCGTGGTCTGGGTGATATAGGCGACCGGCGTGTCGGCGGGAATGTTCAGCGTCGTCACTTCGTCCTCGGTCTGCACCAGCGTCACCGGCGCGCCGACCTGGCCCATCGTGCCTTCGACTTCGGGATGGCCGGCATGGCCGATCAGGATCAGGGTGCGGCCCTGGGCGACATAGCGCTTGCCCTGGTTGTGCACCTTGGAAACCAGCGGGCAGGTGGCGTCCAGCACCGGCAAGCCGCGATCCTTGGCGGTGTTGACCACCGAGAGGGGCACGCCATGGGCGGAGAAAACGGTGACGGCGCCTTCGGGCACTTCGTCCAGTTCCTCGACGAAGCGGGCGCCCTTGTTCTTCAGCGTGTCGACCACATGCTTGTTGTGCACGATCTCGTGGCGCACATAGACGGGCTCGCCATACTTATCGAGCGCCTTTTCGACGATATCGATGGCGCGGACGACGCCGGCGCAGAAGCCGCGGGGCTGGGCAAGGATGACGCGCATGGTGCTCCCGGGTACCTGAACCCAATGAACGACAAAGCCGCCCGGAACCCGGCGCGGCCGCAATGCAGCATTGTCCCGCATCAGGCCCCGCGCCGCAACACTTTCCGGCCCCCGGGCTGTAGCTGAATAGCCGCGTTGCGAAAAGGGGTTAGCGGGAGCGCCCCGATAACGCCCTGATAATGCTTTGGCAACGCCCCGGGGGACTGGCGGATTTGCCGGGGGAACGGCTAAAAGCGCTCCTTCACCCGAGGTTGTCAGCCGGTTTTGGGGGCAAAACCGGGGCTACCCCGAACGGAACCCAGTACGCCATGTCTGCCCGCAATTATGACGCCGGGGCCCTCAAGGCCGCCATCGCCGAGTCGGCCGGACTGGTCGATTCCACCCTCGACGCCCTGCTGCCGCCGCCCCAGGGCCGCCAGGCCCGGGTACAGGAGGCGATGCGCTATGCCATCCAGGCGGGCGGCAAGCGGTTGCGCCCTTTCCTGGTGCTGCAATCGGCGCGGCTGTTCGGGGTGCCGGATGTCCGTTCCTTGCGGGTCGGCGCCGCCATCGAGGCTCTGCACACCTACAGTCTGGTGCATGACGATCTGCCCTGCATGGATGACGACGATCTGCGCCGCGGCCGTCCCACCACCCATATCGCTTTCGACGAAATGACGGCGGTGCTGGCGGGTGACGCGCTGCTGACGATTGCTTTTGATTTTCTTTCCGCCGCTGCCACGCACCCCAACGCCGAGGTGCGTTGCGCCTTGATTGCGCGGCTGGCCGACGCGTCGGGCCATTCCGGCATGATCGGTGGCCAGATCATCGACATGCTGGCCGATGCGAGTTTCGGCATCGAAGACGTGATCGACCTGCAACGCCGCAAGACCGGCCAGCTGTTCGAATTCTCGTGCGAGGCCGGCCCCATCCTGGGTGAGGCGTCCGGCGAAGACCGGGCCCGGCTCAAGGCCTATGCCGAGGAAATGGGCGTGGTCTTCCAGATCACCGACGACCTGCTGGACGTGACCTCGACCGCCGAAAAGACCGGCAAGGCAGTGGGCAAGGATGCCGACGCCGGCAAGCAGACCCTGGTCACCCTGCTGGGAATTGCGGGCGCCCGGGCCGAGGCCGAAAAGCGAGCGCAGAAGGCGGTGGACGCCCTAGGGCCCCATGCCGCCCGGGCCCCCAGCCTGGTGGCCCTGCCGTTTTATTTGTTGGATCGGGACGCATAGCGTCCCGGGGCTGGACCGGTATTCCTGATTTTTGCCGGAATCTGCGTGTCATATTTGCTGGCTTGTGCGTTTCACCGAAGAGTTCCCCTTAAGGCTGATCCCATGACCACCTTGCTTGACCGCCGTCACTCCCTGGCCCTCCTGTCCGCCGTCGCTGTCGCGGCCCTGCTGCCCCTGCCAGCTTTTGCCCAGGCCGACCCCGCTGCGGCGCAGATCCAGGGCTTCTATGACGCGCTGGTGGCCCAGATGAAGCGGGGCGGCGCCACCAGGGCGCGCTACGACATGCTCAAGCCGGCGGTGGAGAAGGCCTTCGATCTTTCCGGCATGACCGCCGTGGCGGTGGGCCCGACCTGGGCCTCGCTGCCGGCCGGCGACCAGAAGGCGCTCACCGACGCGTTCGAGCGCATGACCATCGCCAACTATGTGAAGAATTTCGACAGCTTCAGCGGCGAGCAATTCACCGTCGATCCCGTGCCGGTGCCGCGCGGCGCCGAGAAGCTGATCCGCAGCAAGCTGGTTTCGGGCAAGGAAACCATTCCCTTCAACTACCGCATGCGGCAGGTGAATGGCGACTGGAAGATATTCGACATCTTCCTGAACGGTAATATCAGCCAGATGGCGCAAAAGCGGTCCGATTTCGCTTCGACCCTTGCCAGTAGTGGCGCCAAAGGCCTGACGCAGCGCATCAATGCGTTG
>DATFFI010000112.1:0-9078 GCA_035250225.1 Rhizomicrobium sp.
TCGACAAAACCGGCATCGATGAAGGGGGCATCGGACGAGACGCGCACGATCACATCGGCGTCGAGCGCCTCGGCGGCGCGGGCAAAACGCGCCAGCACGTCATCCTCGGGTCCGCGCACGACAATGACGTCTTCGGCGGCGCCCCATTCGACGATGGCGTCATCGCGTGGATTGGTGCTGGTGGCGATAGCGATATCCTCGATCGTATCACAGCAGCGCAGGCGATGGACAATGTGCCAGAGCAACGGCTTGCCGGCGATCGGCTTGAGCACCTTGCCCGGCAGCCGGGTCGAGCCCATGCGCGCTTGAATCACCGCAACAACGCGTTGCTGATGGCTTTTCACGCAGCCTCGCCCTTGTAAGAGAGACGAATGTGCTTGAGCGGCCTCAAGCCGTCGGACGGATCGGCCCGCCATTCGCGGTCGGAGAGTTCGGACGGCTGCGGCCCCTTGAAGCCCACGCCATCGGCAACGGCGCTTTCCCGGATACGCGCAATCACCGGCGCGATTTCTTCCGGCAGCCAGCAATGGCCGGCGGCATATTCGGCGCCTTCGCCGTCAAGATCGAGATGGAACTCGACCACGGTGGCGCCCCAGTGATGCACGGCGCGTTCGATCACCGCCGGACGGCGGGTATGGTCGGACCAGCCGACGGCCAAGCCGGTGGCGGCGCGGATGGCGGCGATGGCGGCCAGGTTCGCTTCCGCGGCAGGCGTCGGATAGGCAGACACGCAATGCAGCAGTGTGACGTCGCGGGCACCGGCCTGGCTCAGCGTCTTGGCGGCGGCGGCGATTTCTTCCATGGTGGACATGCCGGTGGACAACACGATGGGCTTGCCCGTCGCGGCACAGGCCTTGAGCAGGTCCGTCACCAAAAGTTCATAGGACGCCACCTTGTAGAAATCGACAAAAGGCGCCAGTTCAGCCACGGCTTCCAGGTAGAAGGGCGTACAGGAAAACCGGATTTTCCGCGCCGAACAATGTTCGGCCAGGGGCGCAAGATGCTCCAGCGGCAATTCCCACGCTGCCCGCGCCCGGTGCTTTGGGCTTTGGCGCAGGATCTCGGGCGCGAACATGCGGTCGATCTTGAAAAGCTGGAACTTGACCGCATCGCATCCGGCATCGGCGGCGGCATCGACAAAAGCCAGGGCGCGCGCCAGGTCGCGGCCATGGTTGGAAGAGGCTTCGGCAATGAAAAGAGGGCCAGAAGTGATCGTGTTCATTTAACCAAATCTAAAGAGCGTATGGCTAAAAAGGGGTTAACAGGATGGGTAAGCTTTTATGAGCCAGGCCGCTTCGATTTCGGAATTTCTGCGCGATGGCCCCCATAACGGTCCGCGCATCGCCCGTGCGAAGAACCACGATATTATCGACTGTTTCACCTGCGGTTTCCGCCATGTGCTGCCCCTGCCCGACCCGGCCAGCCTGGAACGGGAATATCGCGAAAATTACTATGCCGACGAAAAGCCCAACTTCATCGCCCATGCCGGCGAGGACCAGGACTGGTTCGAGCTGGCGCAGACCGATCGCCTGGCCATCTTCGAAAAACTTCTGCCCGCCCCCCGCCGCAAGCTGCTGGATATCGGCTGCGGCCCCGGCTTTTTCCTGAAAACCGCCATTTCCCGCGGCTGGGAAGGCCATGGCATCGAGCCGTCCAAGCAGGCCGCCGCCCATGCCCGCGCGCTGGGCGCCACCGTGACGGAAGGCTTTTTCAACTGGGACAGCGCCCAGCGCCTGGGCCGCTATGACGTGGTCAATCTCACCAATGTGCTGGAGCATGTGCCGGATGCGGCGCAGACCCTGAGCCGCGCCAGCAATCTGCTGCAACCGGGCGGCATGCTGTGCGTCGGCGTGCCCAATGATTTTTCGCTTTTCCAGATCGCGGCGCGCACCGTCGCCGATACCGGCGACTGGTGGCTGGCGCCGCCGCATCACCTGAATTACTTCGATTTCGACTCGCTGGAAGGGGCCATCGAAAAGCTCGGCCTGAAACTGGTCGAACGCACCACCAGCTTCCCGATGGAAGCCTTTGTGATGATGGGCGAGAATTATGTCGGCGATCCCACCCTGGGCCGCGCCTGCCACACCAAGCGCAAGAATTTCGATTTCGCCTTCGAAAAAGCCGGCCTGACCGCGACGCGGCGCGACTTCTATCGCGCCATGGCCAGGCTGGGCATCGGCCGCGAAGCCGTGGTGATTGCCGTCAAGCCGTGAGCGCAAGGCCTTTCTTTATCGTCTCGTCCGGACGCAGCGGCACCGCCATGCTGCACAAGGCGCTCAGCGCCGTGTCGGGGGTGGAGATGCATCATGAGTATGCGGTGCAGATCACCCAGCCTCTGGCGGTGAAGCGCTATCTGGGGACACTAACAGATACAGAAACTCGCACGCTGTTGGACGAAACATTCGGCGCCGCCGTTGCGCATGCACGAGGCAGCCATTGGGGCGACTCTTCCAACAAGCTGTCCTGGCTGGTGCCCGACCTGGCTTTGATGTTTCCGCAAGCGCGCTTCGTCCATCTGGTGCGCGACGGCCGCAAGGTCGCCAGTTCCTATTTCCACAAGCTGGGCAATGAGGCCTATGACGACCGTTCCAACGCCGCGCTTCAGGCCTGGTATGACGGGACGGGCGCAGCGCCGCCGCCGGAAAAACCCTATTGGTGGCCGGTGCCGCGCCGGGGCGACGCCATGGCCGAGGCTTTCCGCGGCTTCGACCAGTTCCAGCGCATTGCCTGGCACTGGACCGAGGTGAACCGGGTGGCGATGGCGGGGCTGGCGGACATTTCGCCGGACCGAACACTGTTCATGCGCCTGGAGGATTTGAGCCGATGCTCCCCCAAGGTACAGGAATTATTTGATTTTCTTGAACTTCCGTACCAGGAAAGTCATGCCGCCGCCTTTGCCCGGCCGCACAACGTCAACAAGCCGGAAGACAAGCTGCTGACCGACACCCAACGGGCCCAATTCGAGGCCATCGCTGCTGCGATGATGGAGCGGCTGGGATATGCCGGCACGCCTGAGTATGTCGTGGCCTATTAGGTCGGCATTAACCATGGGAGCGGAACATGGTTACCGGATTCTTGACCGGGCTGGTTCATGTCGTCTGCCGATGATTTTTGCTGCGATTTCTGCCGTCAGAACAAACTCACCGCCGTCTACAAGCCGGCCGGCTCCACCCGCGGCCTGACCGTCCAGATCTGCGAACATTGCGGCCTGGTCCAGAGCACACCGCGCGTCGCCCGCACCAAGGACCGCCACAGCGCCGCCGTTTCCGGTGACGCCGACTGGGGCAATGTCCGTTACGGCAAGGGCTTTCGCACCAATGTCGCGATCGACGCCATTGCGCGCCATGCCGACCTGACCCAGAAGCTGACGCTGCTGGATGTCGGCTCCAATCGCGGCAGCTTCGTCAAAGCCTTTCTTGACGCCGCGCCCAACGCCGCCGTCACCGCGGTCGAACCCGATGAACGCTTCGCCGCATCCTGCGCCGACCTGCCGCGCACCGACCTGATCCAGGCGCGCATCGAAAACACCACCCTGCCGCCCGCGCATTTCGACATCGTCCATTCCTGCCACACCATCGAACATCTGGCCGCGCCCTTCGCGGCGCTGAAGGATCATGCCCGCATCCTCAAGCCCGGCGGCATCCTGGTGCTGGACGCGCCCAATCTGGCGCTGCTGGGCGGCAGCGACATTGTCGAGGAATGGTTCATCGACAAGCATCTGTTCCATTTCTCGGCCGTCAGCTTAAGCCGCATGATCGAAACTGCCGGTTTCGAAATCCTGCGCGAGCCCGATCCGTCCGACGCCGTCAACCTTCTGTTCGTGGCCCGCAAGACCGGCGCGCCCTCTTATGCCGTCGCCGCCGATCCGATCGAGGTCGGCGTCGCCCATGATCTGCTGCTGCGCTACCAGGCGACGCGGCTGGCCAATCTGGCGGCGATGCGCCACGCCGCAGACGCCATCAAGGCGATGGCGCCCCGCCGTATCGCCCTGTGGGGCGCGGGCCGCCTGTTCGACCTTCTGGTCCGCGAGGGCGGCTTCGATCCGAAAACCCTGTCGCTGCTGATCGACGCCCATCTGCAAAAGCACATGGACGAGCGCCACGGCATGCTGCTGTCGGCGCCCGAAGCGCTGGCCGATGTCGATGCCGTGATCGTGATGTCGCGCATGTTCGCCGGCGAAATCGCCCGCGAGATCAAGATGCGCACGCCGGGCGCCGAAATCATCCTGTACGCCGACCTGCTGGAAAACGCCAAGACGCGCAAAGCCGCCTGAAAGGCCGCCCATGACCGCCCTGCCCCAAATTCCCGCCAATGACATTGCCGAGATCGAAATCGGCGCCAGCCTGGAAACACAGCTGGCGGAAGCCGCCCGCAAGATCCGGATGCATGCGGTGGCGGCGATCTTTCACGCCACCTCGGGCCATCCCGGCGGCGCGCTGTCCTGCGCCGATCTGCTGGCCTGCCTCTATGGCGCGGAAATGAATGTCTGGCCCAGCGGCATCGACGATCCCCTGCGCGACCGTTTTGTGCTGTCCAAGGGCCATGCCGCGCCGGCGCTGTATGCCGCGGGCGCGCAGTATGGCTTTTGCGAACCGAAGGAAGCGCTGAAGCTGCGCAAGCTGGGCAGCAAGTTCCAGGGCCATCCGCATGTGAAAGACCTGCCCTGGGTCGAAACTTCGACCGGCTCGCTGGGCCAGGGCTTTTCCGTCGCCATGGGCATGGCGCTGGGCCTGAAGCTGCAGAAGAACGATGCCCGCGTCTATACGATGCTGGGCGACGGCGAATTGCAGGAGGGCGAAGTCTGGGAAGCGGCGATGTCGGCCGCCCATCACAAGCTCGACAATCTCTGCGTCGTGATCGACTACAACAAGCTGCAGAGCGACGCCTCCAACGACGTGATCATGAAACTCGAGCCGCTGGCGGCGAAATGGAGCGCCTTCGGCTGGGCCGTGACCGAAATCGACGGCCATGACATTCCGGCCATCCTGCAGGCGTTCCGCAACGCCGCCGTTACCATGGGCTGCCCTTCGGTGATCATCGCCCATACCGTCAAGGGCAAGGGCGTGCCGTACATGGAAAATGTCCCGGCCTGGCATGGCAGCGTAAAAATGAGCCGCGAGCAGACCGAAGACGCCCTGCGCGCCCTGGGCGGCAGCGCCTGCGAAATCGAGGATCTCCTGCATGTCTAATCCTGCCCTGATCGGCTCCAGCGGCGATTCGCTGCGCGAAGCCTTCGGCAAGACCCTGTCGTCGCTGGCCGATGAATTTCCCAAGCTGATGGTGCTGGACGCCGACATTGCCGGCGGCACCGGCGTGCACCATATCCGCAAGTCCCATCCCGACCGCTTCGTCCAGTTCGGCATTGCCGAGCAGAACATGATGGCGGCGGCTGGCGGCATGGCCGCGGTCGGCCTTCTGCCCGTGGTCACCACCTTTGCCGTCTTCTGCCTGCGCGCCATCGAACAGGCGCGTCTGTCGCTCTGCTACACCAGGCGCAACGCCAAGATCGTCGCCAGCCATCCCGGTCTGGATGTCGGTCCCGATGGCGGTTCGGCCCAATGCCTGGAAGACCTGGCCGCGTTCCGCGCCATTCCCGGCATGACCGTGATCTCGCCCGCCGACGCCACCGAAATGGTGCTGGCGACCCGCGCCATCCTGGAATTTGACGGCCCCGTCTATATGCGCACCGGCCGCAGCCCGGCCCCGCATGTCTTCGGCGAAGGCCACACCTTCCAGATCGGCAAGGGCCGGATTATCCGTGACGGCTCCGACCTCACCATCATCGCCTGCGGCGCCGAAGTGTCCCGCGCCCTGGCCGCCGCCGAGATGCTGGCGGAAGACGGCATCAGCGCCCGCGTCGTCAACATGGCCACCATCAAGCCGATCGATACCGACCTGATTGCGCGCTGCGCCCGGGAAACCGGCGCCATCGTCACCGCGGAAGACCACAATATCCATGGCGGCCTGGGCGGCGCCGTGGCGGAAGCTTTGGCCGCGACCGTGCCCTGCCCGGTCGAATTTGTCGGCGTGAAGGACACATTCGGCGCCTCGGGCGAGCCGGAGGAACTGGCTTACGCCTTCGAAATCGCGGCGCCCTTCATCGCCGCCGCCGCACGCAAAGTCTTAAAAAGAAAGCGCACCTTCGGTGCGACAAGCGCAAGAGAATGAGCCGCTTCTCGCTTCAGGGAAAGAACGCGGTCGTCACCGGCGGTTCTCGCGGCCTGGGCGCGGCCATCGCGCTGGGCCTGGGCGAGGCCGGCGCCGATGTGTTGCTGACTTATCGCGAGAAGCACGCTGACGCCACCGCCATTGTGCAGCAGATCGAACAGATGGGCCGCCGCGCCTTGGGCGTGCCGATGGACGTCACCAGCCGCGTCAGCGTTGCCCACGCCGCCGAACAGGCGCGCGCCTTCGGGCCGATTTCCATCCTGGTCAACAATGCCGGGGTCAACAAACCGACCGATTTCGACCAGATCGAGGACACCGACTGGGATTTCGTGATCGACACCAATCTCAAGGGTCCTTTCATTGTGGCGCAGACCTTCCTGCCGCTGCTGAAAGAGGCAGGCGGCGGCGCCATCACCCATATCGGCTCGGTCTCGGGCCAGTATGGCGGTCCGCGCACCGCCCATTATGCCGCCTCCAAGGCCGGGCTGATTTCGCTGGCGCAGGTGATCGCGCGCTTCGGCGCCCAGCATAATATCCGCTCCAATACCCTGGCCGCCGGATTGATCGCTTCGGAAATGGCGGCTGCCGGCATGGCCAGCGCCGCAGTCCGACACGCCGCCGAGACCATCATTCTCAAGCGCATGGGCAGCCCGCGCGAAGTCGCCGATGCCACCGTGTTCCTGTCGTCCGACGCCGCCTCCTACATCACGGCACAGACCCTGAATGTGAATGGAGGGCTGTACTTCTGATGAGCTCCGGCAAGACTCTCCTGATTATCTCCGGCGGCATCGAAGCGGCTGACGCTGCGCGCCGCGCCAAGGAGATGGGCCATACCGTTGTCGTCTCCGACCGCGATCCCCAGGCACCCGGCTTTGCCTTTGCCGATTCCTGCCTGATCGCCGATGTCTATGGCGCGCCGGAAACCGCCGCCGCCGCCGAACGCTATTCCCGCAAAATCCGCAAAATCGATGGCGTGCTCTGCGTCGCCGCCGATGCGCCCGTGACCGCCGCCACGGTGGCGCAACGCCTTCGCCTGCCCGGGCTGCCGGTGCATGTCGCCGAACTGGCCTGCGACAAGCTGGCGATGAAGCGCGCCTTCCGTTCGGCCGGCGTCGCGGTCCCCTGGTTCCAGGAAGTCTTCACGCCGCAGGAATTGCAGCGCATCGCCATCGAACGCGGCCGCGACCTGGTCATCAAGCCGGTGGATTCGCGGGGGAGCCGCGGCGTGCAGCGCATTTCCAAGGTCGAAGACCTGGCAGCCGCCTTCCAGCTGGCCATGTCCCATTCGCCCAACGAACGGGTGATGGTGGAGCAGTATCTGGAAGGACCGCAGGTTTCGACCGAAAGCATCGTCACCGGCGGCCGCTGCTTTACCCCCGGCTTCTCGGACCGCAATTACGAGTATCTCGACAAATACGCGCCTTTCTTCATCGAGAATGGCGGCGACCTGCCCAGCCATCTGCCGCAGGCCATCCAGGACAAGGTGAAAGACCTGGTGGGACGCGCCGCGTCCGCCATGGGCGTGACCGACGGCACCGTCAAGGGCGATATCGTCATCCATAAAGGTGAGCCCTATGTGATCGAATTGGCGGCGCGCCTGTCCGGCGGCTTTTTCTGCACGCGGGAAATCCCGCTCAACACCGGCGTCGATTTCATCGGTGCGGCCATCAAGATTGCGCTGGGTGAGCCGGTGACGGAAGAAGAGCTGACGCCGAAATACCAGCATGCCGTGATCCAGCGCTATGCCTTCCCCACCCCCGGCACGGTCACCGCTATCCGCGGCGCCGAAGCCGCCCGCGCCATCCCCGGCATCGCCGAAGTGGTGGTAACGGCCCGGCCGGGCGACATCATTCCACCGGCCGGCGACAAGCGTCCCAGCGCCGCCATGGTGCTGGCCAGCGCCGAAACCCGCGCAGCCGCGCTCAAAGCCGCCACCGACGCCCTGGCCCTGATCGAAATCGAAACCGCCGCCCTGGGCGAACAGAAGACAGCATGAACGGGCCATTCGAGGTCCCCGGAGCGGCCGCGAACCCGCAGCGAAGCGAAGGGGCCGCTTTCATCGCCTTTGCCTTCTTCCATCTCAACCTGGCTTTTTCCTCCATCGAGGAAGAGCGCCGCGATGCGGTGATCGCCAGTTGCTATCATCCCCTGCTCGATCTCTGTGAAAGGCGCGGACCGCTGGGTGTAGAGATGTCCGGCTACACGCTGGAAGAGATCGCCGCCCGCGATCCCGCCTGGATTACCCGCGCCCGCGCCCTGATCGCGGCGGGCAAGCTGGAGCTGATCGGCTCGGGTTACAGCCAGATGATCGGGCCCTTGGTGCCGGCCCG
The DNA here is from genome assembly GCA_035250225.1 of Rhizomicrobium sp. Lineage (GTDB taxonomy): Bacteria > Pseudomonadota > Alphaproteobacteria > Micropepsales > Micropepsaceae > Rhizomicrobium. The sequence continues at coordinate 8,499 of DATFFI010000112.1, forward strand.
CGTCACGGCCGAAAATCTCAACCTGGCGAATGAGGCCTATCAACGCCTGCTGGGGTCACGTCCCCGCATCGCGCTGGTGAATGAGCAGGCTTATGCCGCCGGGCTTGTGCCGCTGTACCGTCAGGCCGGCTATGACGCCATGTTGATGGATTGGGAGAACGCCGCCGCCAATCATCCCGAATGGCCGGAAGCGACCCAGTATCTGCCGCAATATGCCCTGGGACCGGCCGGCGAACGGATCGGCCTGCTCTGGAGCAACACAACCCTGTTCCAGCAGATGCAGCGCCTGGCCCATGGCGACACCGAGCTTGAGAGCTACCTGTCCTTCCTGCGCCGCAAGCAGGGGCCGGGCCCGCGCGCCGTTTGCCTCTATGCCAGCGACGCCGAGATTTTCGACTTCCGCCCCGGCCGTTTCCGCACCGAGGAGCGCTTGAGCGAAAAGCGCGAATGGTCGCGCATCGACGCCGCCTTCGCGGCCCTGGCGGGCGAAAACATAACTCTCGCGGCCCCGTCCCAGGTGCTGGCGCTGCTGCAAGCGCCGGGCGCCGGGCAAAATCTGGCGCTGGAAAGCGCCGCCTGC
>DATFFI010000113.1:0-2437 GCA_035250225.1 Rhizomicrobium sp.
CGGCGCACCACCCGCTTGCGCAAATCCTCAGAAAGCGCTCGCACCATTCATGCTGACCTCCTACCAGCCAGCATCTTGAATCAGACTCGCAACCTCCTGGGAATCCCAACTCGATTCAATTCGACAGAATCATGCTCTAGCCGAGCGAAGCGAGGCGGCGCACAGGCAGCGAAGGGCGGAGGGGTTAGAATTAACGCCCTTCTATCCGCCACGCGAGCAGCAAGGCGCTCGCCAAAATCAACAGCGTCGCCCATTGCGGCAGCAGCGGCTTCTGCTCCAGCTGTGTCACGCGATAGGCGTTGTTGCGCACCATGCCGATCCAGTTGGCACCGGAGGCGTTGGCGCCGGCGCTGACCTGGCGCACCTGCGGAATGCCGTCGGCCAGCCAATGCACGCCCCCTTCGGTGGCTTCGGACAGCGGCTTGAGGATTTCCTCGCTGGCGCGCATGTCGGCGACCTCGCGCGGATTGAGCGGTCCGGCCGCCGCTACCGCCGTCAGGATGCCGTCAGCCAGGCGGTAAAGCCCCAGCTCTTGCGCCGGCACCCGTCCGCTCCACAGGCCGGGCGATGTCCTTGTGAGTTCGGCCGTGACCTGCTTGCCGGAAGGGGTGGTGACGGTGACCGGCCGCGCCGCCGGCGCCATGGTGCGGCGGCGCATCTGGATCTCGCCATTCACCACCGAGGCGGCAAGGCTTTCGGCCTCCAGTTCCGGCTGCTTCATCAGCCAATGCGCCACCCGGCGCAGCAATTCGGCATCCGGCCCGCCGCCTTCAAAGCCGCGCGACCATAGCCAGGCCTGGTCGGACAGCAGCGACGCCACGCGGCCCTTCGAGATTTCGTCCAGCACCAGCAGCGGCCGGCCGCCGGGACCGTTCATTACCGTGGTGCCGGAAATCTTGTTGCCGCCGATGGCGCGGAACCAGCGGCCCCAGCTGGGCGCGGTCTGGCCGTCGCCGGAACCGGCAAGGCCCGATGTCACCGGATGCGCCTGGCCTTCCTGTGTCAGCACCGGCCTGAAGGGGCCGGTGATGACTTCGCCGGTGGGTTGCACCGGCAAAATCTGGCTCAGCGGCGTGCGCGAAACGCTGGTGGCGCCGGCGAATTCCGGGCCGGATGAAATCAGGAGCGCGCCGCCTTCGTCGACATAGCGGGCAATGTTCTGGAAATAGAGCGGCGGCAGGATGCCCCGCTCGCTATAGCGATCGAAGATCACCAGGTCGAAGCCCGAGAGTTTCTCCAGGAAGAGTTCGCGGGTGGGGAACTGGATCAGCGCCAGTTCATCGATCGGGGTGTAATCCTGCTTGAAGGGCGGGCGCAGGATGGTGAAATGGATCAGGTCGACCGACGGATCGGCCTTGAGCAGATTGCGCCAGACCCGCTCGCCGGCATGCGGCTCGCCCGAGACCAGCAATACCCGCAAACGATCCCGCACGCCGGTCACCGTCACCACGGCGCGATTGTTGGCCAGCGTCAGTTCGCTGCTGCCGGGGGCGGCGGTGATCTCGATCACATTCTCGCCGCCATGGGTGACGGGAACGCTGATCCGGCTGTTCTGGCCCACCGGTATGCTGCGATTGCCGATGGGACGGCCATCGACCGCGATGGTCATTTCGGAGGTGCCGCCCTCGCCACCGCCCAGATCGTCGACCCTGAGCTCAATCTCGGCATTGCGTCCGACAATGGAAAAGCGGGCCGCCGCCGTGACGGTGAGCTTGCGGTCCTTCTCGTTGCGGTTGCCGGCGATCAGCGCCTGCAGCGGCGCCTTCAGCATCATCTGCCCGGCCGTGGCCGGTGCATCATGCACCTGGCCGTCGGTGATCAGGATGGCGCCCGCCATGCGTCCCGGCGGCACGTCGGCGATGGCGGCGTTGAGCGCGGCGAAGGCCTGGGTGCCGTTATTGTCGCCGCCGGGCGTGGTGGTGACCGAGGTTTCCCGCACCGTCAGGTTCGGCATGGCGGCCAGCGCCTTGCGGATGGCGGCATGCGCGGCTTCCGCCTGGCGGTTGCGCTGCCCCGTATTCATGCTTTGCGAGCGGTCGGTGACGATCACCGCCACATCGTTGAGGGGCGCGCGGGTCTCATGCACCGTGATCGGATCGGCCAGCGCCGCCAGCAGCAATACAAACACCAGCGTGCGCGCCCAGGCGCCCTTGGCGCGGGCGAAGAAACTGTAGGCGGCGATCAAAAACGCGACCGCGGCCAGCGCCATCAGCCACTCCAGCGGCACCAGGGGCGAGAAGGCGAGCCGGGTCATCGTTGTTCACGCCCCAGCCGCTGCAGCAGCGCCGGCGCATGCACCTGGTCGGCTTTATAGTTGCCGGTGAGCGCATAGATCACGACATTGACGCCGAAGCGGAAGGCCATCTCGCGCTGGTTGTTGCCGCCGGGCGTGGGCTCGGAGAGGAAGCGGCCGTTGCGGTCCACCGCCCAGGCGGCC
>DATFFI010000114.1:0-21940 GCA_035250225.1 Rhizomicrobium sp.
CCTGCTCAAGGCCGATGCCGATGTCGCCAGGGCGCTGCCGGCCGCGAAGCTGGAGGCGATGTTCGACCTGGGCTATCACCTCAAACAGGTCGATACGATCTTCAAGCGCGTCTTCGGCTAGTCTTTCACACAAGTTTTGTATCATTTCTCCATGGCCGGCCTTGAGCCGGCCATCCAGAGCCGAAAGCTCGGTGTTTGTTGCCATGGATGGGCGGGTCAAGCCCGCCCATGGAGAGGAGAATGAGGGCGCCCATCACGATTGGCCGACTACCGATCCGGCAACGCAAACGCTACAATCGTGTTGTCGCTGCGCCGCGTATCCAGCCGCGCATGGCCGCCGGCTGCAACGCTCCTAAACTGTCTTGGCGACTTCAGCGACGGCCGCGTCCAGCGCGGCCTTCATCTTGTCGCGGATCAGGGTGTCGGAATATTTGCCGGCATCGAGGTCGCTGCGCAGCTTGCGGAAGACATCTTCGTCGCCTTTTTCCTGGAAATCGGCGGCAATGACGCTGTCGGCGAAGTCTTCGGCCGCCTGGCCGGAGAGGCCCTTTTCGGCCGCGGCCCACAGGCCCAGGGCCCGGTTCCGCCTCGCTTCGACCTTGAAGCGCAGCTCGGCGTCATGGGCCCATTTGGTCTCAAAGCCCCGGCGGCGCTCATCCATCCCCGTCATTTTCGTCAACTCCATGATATTAAAAGGTATTTTACGATACTGGCACGCTATCATGTCAAGATTGCGCCATGCCAGGATATGGGTGTGGGTATGCGACTTCGCAACATTGCCGCAAGCGCGGGCGTTCCGGTAAGTTGACCCTTCCCGGGCCGCAGGCGGAGCCGCCCCTACCCAAGGAACACCCCATGAAACGCCGCCGCGTCATCTATGAAGGCAAGGCCAAGATCCTCTATGAGGGCACCGAGCCGGGCACCGTCATCCAGTATTTCAAGGACGACGCCACCGCCGGCAACGGCGCCAAGAAAGACACGATCGAAGGCAAGGGCGTCCTCAACAACCGCATCAGCGAATATCTGATGACCCAGCTCGCCGGCATCGGCGTGCCCACCCATTTCGTGCGCCGCCTCAACATGCGCGAGCAGCTGATCAAGGAAGTGGAAATCATCCCGCTGGAAGTGGTGGTGCGCAATGTCGCCGCCGGTTCCATGTCCAAGCGGCTGGGGATCGAGGAAGGCACCGCCCTGCCCCGCTCGATCATCGAATATTACTACAAGAACGATTCCCTCAACGATCCCTGGGTAAGCGAAGAGCACATCACCGCCTTCGGCTGGGCGAGCCCGCAGGATCTGGACGACATGGTCAATCTCACCATCCGGGTGAATGACTTCCTGTCGGGTCTGTTCCTGGGCGCCGGCATCAAGCTGGTCGATTTCAAGCTGGAATTCGGGCGGCTGTGGGAAAACGACTATATGCGCATCGTGCTGGCCGATGAGATCAGCCCCGACAATTGCCGCCTCTGGGATGCCTCGACCGGCGACAAGCTGGACAAGGACCGTTTCCGCCGCGACATGGGCGGCGTGATCGAAGCCTATTCGGAAGTGGCGCGACGCTTGGGAATCATGCCCGAATCGGTGCAAGGCGAGAACAAAGGACCCGTCCTCGTTAAGTAAATTCCAAGCGAGTAATCTTCCGTGAAAGCGCGCGTCTTCGTTACCCTGAAAAATGGTGTTCTGGACCCTCAGGGCAAGGCCATCGGCCATGCTCTCAACGGCCTGGGTTTCCCAAAAGTCGGTGAAGTCCGGCAGGGCAAGGTGATCGATCTCGAACTCAGCGAGACCGATGCCGACAAGGCCCGAACCGAAATCAAGGCGATGTGCGAAAAGCTGCTCGCCAACACCGTGATCGAGAAATACGAGATCGAGCTGAAATGAGGCTGTTGTCCGCCTCCCTCTGTCTGGCTGCGGCCCTTTCCTGTCACGCCGTTTTCGCCCAGGAGGCTGCGGCACCCGATCCGGAAAAGCTCGCAATAGCCACGCGAATTATCGAGCTTTCCCGTGCCGATCAGGGTATCGACGCGAATGTGGAAAGTCTGGTTTCCCGCATGCTCCAGAATCTCAAGGCGAGATCGCCTTCGCTTTCGGATGAGGTCGTGGCCCTGATCGGCAACGAAGTCCTGCAGGAGATGAAAAATGCCCTGCCGGCCGTCAGCGCGATCAATGCCCGCATCTACGCCAATCATTTCACGCTGCAGGAGCTGGAGGAGATCGAAGCCATCTACCAAAGCCCGATAGGACGGAAGATGTCCGCCGAAATGCCGAAGATCCGGCAGGAAGTCACGCCCTTGGTACGGGCTTACAGCGGACGCGCCGCCGCCCAGGTCCTGCAAAAAGTCCTGACGAAGCTGCGCGCGAAAGGAATGAAGATTTGAAAGCCGCCGTCATCGTCTTTCCCGCTTCCAATTGCGACCGCGACGCCAAGGTCGCGCTGACGGACATGACCGGCAAGGCGCCGGCGATGATCTGGCACCAGGACAGCGAATTGCCCGACGTCGACCTGGTGGTGATCCCGGGTGGCTTTTCCTATGGCGACTATCTGCGCTGCGGCGCCATGGCGTCCCAATCGCCGGTGATGCGCGCCGTGAAGGCCCATGCCGACAAGGGCGGCGCGGTGCTGGGCATCTGCAACGGCTTCCAGGTCCTGACCGAAAGCCACCTGCTGCCGGGCGCCCTGATGCGCAATGCCGGCCTCAAATTCGTCTGCAAGCCGGTGGCGCTGACGGTGGAAGAAACCCAGTCAGCCTTCACCCGCGGCTACTCCAAGGGCCAGACCGTGGTTTTCCCCATCGCCCATGGCGAAGGCAATTACTTTGCCGATGAGGCGACGCTGGAACGGCTGGAAGGCGAGAACCGCATCGTCTTCCGCTATGAGGCCAATCCCAACGGCTCGGTGCGCAACATTGCCGGAATCCTGTCGGAAAAGCGCAATGTGCTGGGCCTGATGCCCCATCCCGAGCGGGTGGTGGATCCGGCGACCGGCGGCACCGACGGCCGCGCCTTGTTCAAGAGCCTGATCGAAACTCTTTCCTGAAACGAAGTTCTGTCATGACCCAGATCACGCCCGAGATCGTCAAGGAGCATGGGCTCTCGGAAGACGAATATAAACGCATCGTCCAATTGATGAACCGCGAGCCCACCCTGGTCGAGCTGGGCGTGTTCAGCGTGATGTGGTCGGAACATTGCTCCTACAAATCCACCCGCGCCCATTTGCGCAAGCTGCCCACCACCGGCCGCCAAGTGATCCAGGGCCCGGGCGAGAATGCCGGCGTGATCGATATCGGCGATGGCGATGCCTGCATCTTCAAGATGGAAAGCCACAACCATCCCAGCTTCATCGAGCCTTACCAGGGCGCGGCGACCGGCGTGGGCGGCATCATGCGCGACGTCTTCACCATGGGCGCGCGCCCCGTCGCCATGATGAACGCGCTGCGCTTCGGCGAGCCTGAGAACGCCAAGACCCGCCACCTGGTGGCGGGCGTGGTCTCCGGCATCGGGGGCTATGGCAATTGCATGGGCGTGCCCACCGTGGGCGGCGAAGTCAATTTCCACAAAAGCTATAACGGCAACATCCTGGTCAACGCCATGTGCGTCGGCCTGGCCCGTACCGACCGCATCTTCAAGAGCGCCGCCAGGGGCGCCGGCAATCCGGTGGTCTATTTCGGCTCCAAGACCGGCCGCGACGGCATCCATGGCGCCACCATGGCCTCGGCCGAGTTCGACGATGCGTCGGAGGAGAAACGCCCCACCGTGCAGGTCGGCGACCCCTTTGCCGAAAAGCTGCTGCTCGAAGCCTGCCTGGAACTGATGGCGACCGACGCCATCATCGCCATCCAGGATATGGGCGCGGCCGGCCTCACCTCCTCCTCCGCCGAAATGGGCGACAAGGGCGGCAGCGGCATCGAACTCAATCTGGATCATGTGCCGCAACGCGAAGTGGGCATGACCGCCTATGAGATGCTGCTGTCGGAAAGCCAGGAACGCATGCTGGCGGTGCTGAAGCCCGGCCATGAGCATGTCGCCGAAGCCATTTTCAAAAAATGGGAACTGGATTTTGCCGTGATCGGCGTCACCACCGACACCAAGCGGCTGGTGGTCAAGCACAAGGGCAAGGTCGAGGCCGACATGCCCATCACCGCCCTGTCGGACGAAGCCCCGGTCTATGAGCGCCCGTTCGTGAAACGCGAGCCCGCCAGGGGCACACCGGCTTACGACAAGTCCCGTTCCGTGCCGGCTTCGCTGGAGAAAATCCTGGGCAGTGCCGACATGGCCTCGCGCCGCTGGATCTGGGAGCAGTATGACAACAGCGTGATGAACGACACGATGCAGCATCCGGGCGGCGACGCCGCCGTGGTGCGGGTGCATGGCACGAAAAAGGCCCTGGCCATCACCACCGACGTGACGCCGCGTTATTGCAAGGCCGATCCCTTCGAGGGCGGCAAGCAGGCCGTGGCCGAAGCCTGGCGCAACCTGACTGCGGTGGGCGCGACACCTTTGGCCACCACCGACAATCTGAATTTCGGCAATCCGCAGAAGCCGGAAATCATGGGCGAGATCGTAGCCGGCATCGACGGCATCGGCGCCGCCTGCCGCGCCCTGGATTTCCCCATCGTCTCGGGCAATTGCTCGCTTTACAACGAGACCAATGGCGAAGGCATTTTCCCGACCCCTGCCATCGGCGGCGTCGGCCTGCTGAAGGATTCCAGCAGGGTGGCCACCATCGCCTTCAAGCGGAAGGACGATGTGGTGCTGCTGATCGGCGAGACACGCGGCCATCTGGGCCAGTCGATCTATCTGCGCGAGATCGAAGGCAGGGAAGAAGGCGGCGCGCCGCATGTTGACCTGGCCGATGAAAAGAAGAACGGCGATTTCGTGCGCGGCCTGATCGAACAGGGCCGGGTCGATACCTGCCATGACGTTTCCGACGGTGGTGTTGCTGTCGCCATTGCCGAGATGGCGCTGAAGGGCGGCATCGGCGCCGCGGTCGGCCAGGCCGGCATCGCCGACGCCATCGCCTTCTGGTTCGGCGAGGACCAGGCCCGTTATGTCGTCGCCGCGCCCTTTGCCGAGGCCGAGAAGATCGTGGCCGAGGCCCGGACCGCCACTATTACGGTGGCGGAGGTGGGCAAGACCGGCGGCGACGCGCTTGCCATCGACGGCAGGGACGGCATCGCGCTGGCGAAACTGCGTGCCGCCCATGAAGGCTGGTTCCCCGACTTCATGAAGGCGGAACTGTAATGGGGATACCAAAATGGGAATGAAAGGCGCCGAGATCGAAGCGATGATCCGGGAAGCCTTTCCCGATGCCGAGATCGAGATGAAGGACCTGGCCGGCGACAATGACCATTGGGCCGCCACGGTCAGATCCGCCGCCTTCAAGGGCAAGAGCCGGGTGCAGCAGCACCAGATGGTGTATGCCGCCCTCAAGGGCAATATGGGCGGGGTTCTGCACGCCCTGCAGCTGACCACGGCCCCTAAAGACTAGCTCTGCCTTGACCCCTTAAGGGTCCGTGCTTAGATCAGGGTCGAATTTTCGAAGGTTCCGCGCCATGTCCGACGTTCAGGCCCGCATTGCCGAAGATGTGAAGAACAACCCCGTGCTGCTCTATATGAAAGGCACGCCGGTCTTCCCGCAATGCGGCTTCTCTTCGGTGGCGGTGCAGATCCTCACCCATCTGGGTGTGCCCTTCGAGGCCCGCGACGTGCTGGCCGATCCGGACGTGCGGGACGGGATCAAGACCTTCTCCAACTGGCCGACCATCCCCCAGCTCTATGTGAAGGGCGAATTCGTCGGCGGCTGCGACATCATGAAAGAGATGTTTCAGTCGGGTGAGTTGCAGACCTTCCTGGCTGAGAAGGGTATCCAGACACAACAGGCTTGACGCTTGTTGTCATGCCCGCGAAAGCGGGCATTCAGTGCGCCATCCGGACGCTGTCGCTGCGGACCTGTGGGCGCAAAAGAGTCTTTTCTCGCAGGCGCTCACATCTAGCCCGGGTCCACAAAAGAAAAAGCCCGCGTCTTGCGACGCGGGCTTTGCATAATTTGCATGTCCGCCAGCGCCAAGCGCGCGTGCGGGCCACACGCGTTAGCGCGAGTAGAATTCAACAATCAGATGCGGCTCCATCCGGACGGCATAGGGCACGTCGGCCAGCTTGGGGGTGCGCAGCAGCTTGGAGGTCTTGCCCTCATTCACTTCCAGATAGTCGGGCGTATCGCGCTCGGCGCTCTTGGAGGCTTCCATCACCAGCGCCATTTCCTTGGCCTTGGGCGATAGTTCCAGCGAGTCGCCTTCCTTGACGTGATAGGAGGCGATGGTGACGCGGCGGCCATTGACCTTCACATGGCCGTGGCTGACCAACTGACGGGCGGCGAAGGGCGTCGGCACGAATTTGGAGCGATAGACCACGGTGTCGAGACGGGTCTCGAGCAGGCCGATCATGTTCTCGCCGGTGTCGCCGGGGCGGCGGGCGGCGTCCTGGTAGTATTTGCGGAACTGCCGCTCGGTGATGTTGCCGTAGTAGCCCTTGAGCTTCTGCTTGGCCTGCAGCTGCGTGCCATAGTCGGAGAGCTTCTTGGCACGGCGCTGGCCGTGCTGGCCGGGACCATAAGAGCGCTTGTTGACGGGGCTCTTGGGGCGGCCCCAGATATTCTCGCCCATGCGGCGATCGATCTTGTACTTGGAATTTTCGCGCTTGCTCATCTGTCCTCTGGTCGCTTGACCCGGCTTTTCCTGCCGGAGAGGCGCGGGAGATAAGGCAGCGGCTTGCTTGAGTCAAACGACTGCAATTATAGGTTGAGTGCCTGTTTATAAGCTGTTCTATGTCAATAGCTTACCATATTTTCCGGCGCTGGTAGGCACTGGTACAGTTTGACCCCGGGATCAGGATTGAAGGAGGCCCGGGACCGGCGGTAGGGTTTGGAATGGCTGTATTTGTCCCCGTCATTTTTGTCGGCAGTCACCACGCGCATGGCCCCCTCTCGCTTGAATACACGATGGGCTTCGCGGTCGCCTTTGCTTTGGCCATGCTCGTCGTTTGGCTGGTTTGGAAGCGCCGCGCCTAAAGGACCCCAAGGCCAGAAGCGCAAAGCCCTATAAGGCGCTGGTTTCTACGTCCTACGTGGAAAAGATAACCAGACCATGCGCCAGCACATGAAGCGCTTTAACCGCCTGACAGCGAGCCACTCCAAAAAGGATCGACAACCATGTCGCCATGGTCGCGCTCTATGCGACCTTCTACAATTTCGCCCGCATCAACAGCGCCGTGCGCATATCCCCGGCCATGGCCTGCGGTTTGGAGCAGCGGCTTTGGGATACTGGTGATATTGTGAAGCTGGTCGAAGCCTGGGAAATCCAAGATGCGATTGCCACTTAGCCTAGTCGCGCTTTTCTGCCTTTCGGGATGCATAACCAGCGAGCAACGCAGGGAAGCAGAAGCGATTGAGATAGCAAAAACCGTGTGTGCGAAGTTGCTGGCGCAGCATCCCGACGTTAAATTCAGTTGGGAGGCGAAACTGCAATACAACGCAGTCTATGCCCAATCGGTCCCATTTGGACGCCTCGGCTTTCCTACCCTGCAATTTCGCGCTGAGCTACCGAAAGGCCCTTGTCGGGGCGGCCCTGTATTTGATGTTTTCAACCCTAGGTCAAACTGAACCAGTGCTAGGTACTACAAACTGTATCAGTGCCATAGCGCGGGCATTAGTAAATGCAGTCGGCAGCATTGCTTATTTTGCACATAGGTTGGCCGGGGCCAATGCGACCTTGATCCACAATGCTGGTTGGAATGGCTCTTCTTGCGCCAGAGGCGCAGGCCCAATTATTGCCGGCCGGCAAACCGGCAGGCGTGCAACAGGCCGCCGTGGGCACGACCGGTTCGATCTTACTGGTGGCGGTTGGAGTATCTGTCGTCGTCGGTGTGCTGGGCGTCGCCATTGGGCGGCGGCATCTCCAGCACCAACACTTCGAAATGACGGCATCCATTAGGTCGTTAAAGCCACTGCCAATTAAGCAATAGTCTCAATAGGCGTGGCCGATCCCGGCTTGCAAAAAGCGCTGCGTTTCACTCTCCAGCACTACACAACTCAGCAGGCCAGTGGCATAGGCGCCGGTATCGACGCTGATCCGGTTGCTTTTGCATAGAGGAGCGGGCTGTGGCGTGTGACCGTGAACCACGACCTTGCCGAAATCATGATGCGACAAGAGAAATTCATCGCGGATCCAGATCAGATCTTTCTCGCATTGTTGTTCCAGCTCGACGCCGGGACGGGCGCCAGCATGGGCGAAAAAATAATCGCCGATCGAAACGCTCAATTCGAGATTCTCGAAGAAGCGCAGATGGTCTTGGGGCAGTTTCCCGACGAGCTCGTCACGGGCCCGGATAAAATCAGCCGCCGCCGCGAAGAGCGGCGGGCGCACGCCATAGGACAACAGCGTTTCCGGCGCACCGTAGTTGCGCCAGACTTGATAACTTTCCGGATCTCTGAGGAAATCCAGCAGGGCAGCTTCGTGATTGCCCTTGAGGAAATGGGTGTGGAAACCACGCAGCCCGATCAGACGGTCGATCACCATCTTGGAGTCGGGACCGCGATCGATATAGTCGCCTAGATAAACGATAGTGACGTCGCCCTTGTATTTGGCGGCGTCCTCCACCAGCTTGCGGTGCATCTGGTCGAGCAGCGCGACGCAGCCATGGATGTCGCCGATGGCATAGACGCGCCGCCCCGCCTTCATGGCGGGACCGGAGCGGCGGCTCAGGCCCAGCACCGATAGTAGGCGGAATTTTTTCGGCGCGGGATTTTGCAGCAACTCGGCGGACATGATGAGAAATTTCTTTCCAGCACCAGATTTAGCGCACCTCGCCAAGACGATAAACTCCAATTGTGTCGGAAGCGCCGCAGTTGGGTGCGATGTCACACAGGCATCACAACACGACGGCGAAGTTCCACGCCGACGCTTCGGCTTTCATGAAGTCCCCGAAAAGGGCGAATTCGCGGCGGAAAACGCTATTCGACCCGCAAGCCTGGTAGCGATATCCAAGCGCGTCCAGAACCAGGGCAAGAACTTCAGATCAGCCTGATCGCCACGAACAGGATCGCCGACCACAGGATCGCGCTGGCCGCGACAGCGAAGGCGATCGTCTGCGCCGGCAACCAGACACGTTCGCGCTTGGATGGGACCGCCGTCAGCAAGGGCTGAAGAAGGATTTCGAGCTGCTCGATCGCATAGGTCCCGGCGCGGTCGGAGGACTCTGCCACCTGGACCGGCGCCTGGTGCCAATCGGGAAGCTTCACATCGGAAATACGTGGAAGTGCCATGGGCGCCGCCGGCATAGGGTCTGGCCCATTGTTCGCAATCGCCATTAACAGACGATAAAGTTAAAGAGGGATGCCGGGTCGGGACGGTGGCGACTGTGCTGGCGCCCGCTTGCGGTTTTGGGACTGTGCTCTGGCGCCCACTCGGGCCGCTAAGGGCGGCCCTCCGTGGCGCTCAGTTTTCGTAAGCTCGCTACGCTCGCTAACGAAAACTGGCGCACCCGAAAGGTTGAGCCGCGACCGCCGTCAGGCGGGGGCAACACCCATCAGGGTGTTGCCAGCGGCGAACGGCCCGGTCGCCATCAGGCGAGGCAACGTCCGGAGCGAAAGCGGAGGGCCGGAAATCCGTCAGGCGCGATGGCGGCAGGTAAAACGGTGGCGCACCCGAAAGGATTCGAACCTCTGACCCCCAGATTCGTAGTCTGGTGCTCTATCCAGCTGAGCTACGGGTGCCAAAACGCCGTTTTGGAGCGCGCGAACCTATTGGGGCGGCTTGCCAAAGGCAAGCCGCGCAGGGGGCCAAAATGTCCCGCTTGCTCCCGGCCCGCCCCCAAGGCCACCACAAGGGCCGCGGCAAGGTGGCCGGAAAGGGCAAGTCCCGGTCACTTCGAGAGAAATTCGGGCGTAATTCTCTGGGGAAGCGGCATTCTGGTCCTTGTCCCGCCCCGCAGCGCTGGTTAAGACTTAAATGCCAAGACTTCGCGCGGGCGGCGCGGAGCCGGGTGGGTTTGGGCGCCATGGCTTTGATACCTTCAGGGGGGATACCTTCCAACAGGTACAGAGCTGGGGCTGGCGCCGGGGCAGCGGAGAGCAGAATGAGGGGATTTCCAGCTAAGCTAAGGCTCCGTCCGGGGCTTTTCCTGGCGCTTGCGCTGGCAGGCACCAGCCTTGCGGCCTGCGCCGACCTGGACGCGGCCCTGTTCGGTGATGGGACCAGCCTGGCGGCCGATGACCTGGCGGCGCCGCCTGTCGCGGCGGTTCCGCCCGGCGCCGGCGGTTTCGGCAACGTCTCCGTTCCCATGCCGGCCGCGCCGATGTCCACGGCTCCCGGCAGCGTGACCAACGCCACCATCACCCCGATCCAGATCGCCGGCGGCGCCGATACCGGCACCCAGGTGAACCGCACCATCCAGTCGATCCGCGCCCAGATCCAGGGCCTGCAGCAGAAGATCGCGACCAATGCCGGCCAGCTGGCCAGCCTGCGCGGCCAGGCCGCCGGCGCCGCCAACGCCTATCAGCAATCCAAGGCCCGCATCACCACCCGCCTGCAGATCGGCACCACGCGCGGCAATCCCGAACTGGTGGCGGAATGGAATTCAGCCCAGACCTCGCTGGATTCGCTTACCGGCAACATCAATTCGCTGAACGCGCTGGGCACCGACGTCACCAACGATTCCTCGGCGGCGCATTTCGCGCTCAATCAGATCGGCGCCACCCGCAACGTGTCGGGCGCGGTCGATGAGGATCATCGCCAGCTGGCGCTGCTGGAAGACGAAACCAGCCAGACCATCGTGGTGATCGACCGCCTGCTGCGCGAAATCTCGGACAATGTGCAGCGCCAGACGGCCTATGCCGCCAATGAGCGTTCCAACCTCACCGTGCTGTCCAACGCCATCAAGAGCGGCGAGCTTTACGGCGCGCTGGCCAATCCGGTTGCCTCGGGCGCCATGACCAGCCAGCAGCTGGCTAGCGCCGGCACGCCGCTGGTGGTGATCAAGTTCGACCGTCCCGATGTCGATTACCAGCAGGTGCTTTATGCCGCGCTGAACCAGGCGCTGCAGAGCCGCCCCAGCGCCGGCTTTGAAGTCGTCGCCGTCTCGCCCAGCCGCGGCAACGCCGCCTCGGTGCAGATCGCCCAGACCACCGCCCGCCGCCATGCGCAGGATGTGATGCGTTCCATGACCGACATGGGCGTGCCCGCCACCCGCCTGGGCGTGGCCTCGACCACCGATCCGGCCGCCGCGGCCAACGAAGTCCGCGTCTTCGTTCGCTAGTTTTGCACCGACAAGCTTGAAAGAGCCCCGCTCCGGCGGGGCTTTTTTATTGTTCGCGCGGCCCGTAGCATGCCGGCTCAAGCCGGCGAAGTACCCTTTCCATGAAACGCGCGCGTGTTCTTCTCCTTGTCGCCTGCACGGTGCTGCCCGCCACGGCGCAGCCTCGGGCCAATTTCGCACCTAAGGCGATGGTAGCGGCCGCCAACCCGCTGGCGGCGCAGACCGGCCTGGAAATCCTGAAAGCGCGCGGCTCGGCGGTCGATGCCGCCATCGCCACCCAGCTGGTGCTGAACCTGGTCGAACCGGAATCCTCCGGCATCGGCGGCGGCGCCTTCATGCTGGTCTATGATCCGGCGGCGAAGAAAACCACCAGCTTCGATGGCCGCGAAGTGGCGCCGCAATTGGCGCGGCCCGGCATGTTCCTGGACGCCTCCGGCAATGCGCGCGCCCGCGGCGAGGTCATTCCCGGCGGCCTGTCGGTCGGCATTCCCGGCGTTGTTGGCATGCTGGAACTGGCGCACCGGAAATACGGCAAGCTGCCCTGGGCGCGGCTGTTCGAACCCGCCATCCGTCTTGCCGAGAATGGCTTCCCCATCGGGCCGAAGCTGGCGCGCAGAATCGCGGGCGCGCCGCGCAACATGCCCGACATCGCGCGTACTTTCTTTCATCCCGACGGCTCGCTCTACCGCCAAGGCGAGATTTTCAGGAATCCCGAAATGGCGAAAAGCCTGCGCGCCATCGCGAGAGGCGGCGCGAAGGCGTTCTATCGCGGGCCGATCGCCGAACAGATCGTCACGGCCGTGCAGAAGGCGCCGCGCAATCCCGGCGGCATGACGCTGGCCGACCTTTCGGAGTTCAAGGCGCGCGAGCTGAAGCCGGTTTGCGGCCCCTATCGTGTCTATGTGGTCTGCTCGATGGGCCCGCCTTCCTCCGGCGGCGTCGCCATCGTGCAGATTTTGGGCATGCTGGAGCGTTTTCCCGCCGGCGAGCTCAAACCCAACAGCGTCAGCGAAACCCATCTCTTCACCCAGGCCAGCCGCCTGGCGTACGCCGACCGCGCGAAATTTTTGGGCGACGCGTCGGTGGTGGCGGTACCGGTGCGCGGCCTGCTGAACCGCGCTTACATCGCCAGCCGCTCGGCGCTGATCGATCCGGCCAGGGACATGGGTACGGCACAAGCCGGCAATCCGCCGGAGAAGCACACCAATTACGCGCCGCAGATTTCCGGCGCCAACCATGGCACCAGCCACATGACCATTGTCGATGAGCGCGGCCAGGTGATCGCCATGACCACCTCGGTGGAAAGCGGCTTCGGCGCCAAGATCATGGCCGGCGGCTTTCTGCTCAACAACACACTGACCGATTTCTCCTTCCAGCCGGTGCAGGACGGCGCCCCTGTCGCCAACGCGCCGGCCCCGGGCAAGCGGCCGCTCTCGGCCATGTCGCCCACCATCGTGTTCGACCGCAACGGTAATTTCGTGCTGGGGATCGGCTCGCCCGGCGGACCGGCGATCATTTCCTATGTCGCCCAGTCGCTGGTGGCGATCCTGGATGGCGGGCTATCCCCGCAGGAGGCGATCGCCCTGCCCCGCCATATCAACGCCAATACTGGCACCATTCTGGAACGCTCGCCCTGGGCCGACCAGGTCGCCGGCCAATTGACCGCCATGGGCCATGCCCCCCGTGTGGGCGGCGGCGAGGGCAGCGGCCTGCACGTCATCCAGAAGGTCCAGGGCGGCTATCTGGGCGGGGCAGACCCCCGGCGCGATGGGATCGTGGTCGGGGAGTAATTTTATTTCAAAGCACCCTTTCGCTGGCCGTTGACAGGGCTGCCCCGGGCTTTTAGAACCCGCGCTCTTTTTGACCGCCCATAGCGACTTTTTGGGCGGAAAACCGCCTTTTCGGAGCCGTCGTCATGAAGCGCACCTATCAGCCGAGCAAACTCGTGCGCAAGCGCCGCCATGGCTATCGTTCGCGCATGGCGACCGCCGGCGGCCGCAAGGTCGTTGCCCGCCGCCGCGCCCATGGCCGCAAGAAGCTGTCTGCCTAAGACCGCCCGCTCCGGGCTCTGACGCATCTGGAGCCCCATGGATCGCCTGAAGAAACGCGCTGATTTCCTCCGGGCCGCCAAGGGCGTGCGCCGGGTTGAAGGCGCCATCACCCTCGAAACCTGCAAGAGGCCGGAAGGCGGCGATGCCTGGCGCGCCGGCTTCACCGCCAGCCGCAAGGTCGGCAACGCCGTGGCCCGCAACCGCGCCAAGCGCCGTTTGCGCGCCGCCGCGTCGCAGCTTCTGCCTCTTTTGGGGCGGGGGGGGCATGACTATGTTCTGGTCGCGCGGGCGACCACCGGAACGCGGGCCTTCGATGCCCTGCTGGCCGATGTGACGGCAGCCCTCAAAGCCGCGCATCGAGGGCTGGACCGGATGGCGGGAGAGGGCATGTGAGGCAAGTCGGAAAGCTGGCAGCGCGCGCCGTTTCGGGCCCGATCCGTTTCTATCGCCGCTTCCTTTCGCCCCTGAAGCCGCCCTCCTGCCGCTTCACGCCCACCTGTTCCGCCTATGCCCTGGACGCCATCACCGAACATGGCGCGCTGAAGGGCCTTGCGCTCGCGCTACGCCGCCTCTCCCGCTGCCATCCGATCGGGTTCCTGGGCGGCAGCTCCGGCTTTGATCCGGTTCCCCATTCACACAGCAAGCCACGGCATCCATGAACGAAGGCAACAACAAGAATTTCCTCATCGCGCTGGCGCTGTCGCTGCTGGTCTTTGCCGTGTGGCAATATTTCGTCGCCACGCCGCAGATGGAGGCCGAACGCGCCCGCCAGGCGACGCTGGCCAAGCAGGCGCCGGGCGCCGCCAAGCCGGGTGCACCCGCGGCGCCGGGCGTGCGCAACGTCAATGCCCCCGCCACCAGCATGAGCCGCGAAGCCGCGCTGAAAGCCGGCGGCGCCCGCATCGCCATCGACGCGCCGATGGTGGACGGCTCGATCCTGCTCACCGGCGCGCGGATCGATGACCTGCGCCTGAAGAATTATCACGAGACCATCGACCCCAAGAGCAATGAGATCGTGCTGTTGGCGCCCAAGAGCACGGCCTATCCCTATCACGCCGAATTCGGTTGGGTGGCGCAGGGTGTGCGCACGCCCGACGACCGGAGCGTCTGGAGCCAGAGCAGCGGCGGCACCTTGTCGCCGGGCAAGCCGGTGACGCTGACCTGGGACAATGGCCAGGGCCAGGTCTTCACCCGCGTCATCGCCATCGACGACAAATACATGTTCACCATCGCCGACAGCGTCCGCAACACTTCCGGCCAGGCCGTCACGCTGTATCCCTATGGCGCGATCGAGCGCGAAAATGCGCCGCTGCACGAAGGCAATTTCATCCTGCATGTCGGCTTTGTCGGCGTCGCCAATGGCAGCCAGCAGGACGCGGCTTACAGCGACTTCGATGAAGCGGGCACGCCCGCCGTAGAATTCAAATCCACCGGCGGCTGGGCCGGCATCACCGACAAATACTGGATGGCGGCCGTGATCCCGCCCCAGGGCGAGAGTTTCGACGGCCAGTATGTCGGCACCAAAACCGCTGCGGGCGCCAATGCCTATCAGGCCAATTACCGCCTGGGCGCGCGCCAACTGGCCGCGAACGGCAACGCCACCGTTACCCATCGCCTGTTCGCCGGCGCCAAGGTGGTGAGCGTGCTGGAGGAATATGAAGAACGGCAGCAGATTTCCATGTTCACCAATGCGGTGGACTGGGGCTGGTTCTGGTTCCTCACCCGGCCCTTCTTCTCGCTGCTGGATTATTTCAACAAGCTGCTGGGCAATTTCGGCCTCGCCATTCTTGCCCTCACCGTGGTGGTGAAGATCGTCTTCTTCCCGCTGGCCAATGCCTCCTTCCGCGCCATGGGCAAGATGAAGAAGCTGCAGCCGCAAATGGAGGCGCTGAAGAAGGAGCACAGCGAGGACCCGCAGAAATTCCAGCTGGCGATGATGGAGCTTTACAAGCGCGAGAAGGCGAACCCGATCGCCGGCTGCGTTCCCATCCTCCTCACCATCCCGGTCTTCTTCGCCCTCTATAAGGTGCTGTTCGTCACCATCGAGATGCGGCACGCACCCTTCTATGGCTGGATCCGCGACCTGTCGGCGCCGGACCCGACCTCCTACATCAACCTGTTCGGCCTGTTGCCGTTCAACCCGCATACCGCCCTGCCCAGCTTCCTGATGTTCCTGTCGCTGGGCGTCTGGCCGGTGATCTATGGCGTCACCATGTGGGTGCAGCAGAAGCTGAACCCGGCCCCCACCGATCCGGTGCAGGCCAAGATGTTCGCCTTCATGCCGTTCATCTTCACCTTCCTGTTCGGCACTTTCCCGGCGGGCCTGGTGATCTACTACACCTGGAACAACGTGCTCACGATCATCCAGCAATGGATCATCATGAGCCGCGAGGGCGTGGAAATTCACCTGTTCGAAAATTGGGGCAAGAAGAAGCCTGCCGCGAATGACTCCTGACGAGATCGAAGCCGCGCGCAAACTCTTTGCGGGGCCGTGCGATTTCGTCTGGGGCGCCAAGGAGCCCGGCAATCTGCCGCCCGACAGGCTGCCCGAGGTGGCGTTTGTCGGGCGCTCCAATGTCGGCAAGTCCAGCCTGGTCAATGCCCTGACGGGCCGCCGTACCCT
The DNA here is from genome assembly GCA_035250225.1 of Rhizomicrobium sp. Taxonomy (GTDB): domain Bacteria; phylum Pseudomonadota; class Alphaproteobacteria; order Micropepsales; family Micropepsaceae; genus Rhizomicrobium. The sequence goes on from DATFFI010000114.1 coordinate 15,985, forward strand.
GGCGCGGGTGTCGCAGACGCCGGGCGCCACCCGCCAGATCAATTTCTTCGATCTGGGCCATCGCCTGATGCTGGCCGACCTGCCCGGCTATGGCTTCGCCAAGGTTTCCAAGACCGAGGCCGCCGCCTGGCAGGAACTGATCTTTTCCTATCTGCGCGGCCGCGCCTCGCTGCGCCGGGCGCTGGTGCTGATCGACGCCCGCCGCGGCATCATGGACACCGACAGCCAGGTGCTGGGGCTGCTCAACCAGGCAGCCGTTTCCACCCTGGTGGTGCTTACAAAGTTCGACCAGCTGGCGAAGGCCGAGCGGGAGGCGGTCCAGGCCGCCGTAACGGCCGAAACAAGCCGCCACACCGTCGCCCTGGAGCAGGTCATCGCCACCTCCGCCGAAACCGGCGAGGGCATTCCCTTCCTTCGCGCACATCTCCTGGCTTTGGCCGCCGGCTAGCGCTTTAATCCGTTGGATTCGCGAGGGCTTGGCCTTATAACGCCCGCCAGCTTTTCGCCAGATTTTCGTAAGGGTTAGGCCATGGCCGACGACACTCCAGAAGATCGCAACCTGCGGGTCATGGCGCGCTGGCGCCAGACCGGCCGGGTGCTGATCGAGGCCCTGCCCTACATCCTCAATTACGACCAGAAGACCATCGTGGTGAAGTATGGCGGCAACGCCATGACCGGCGACGGCGGCACCGACGATTTCAGCCAGGACATCGTGCTGATGAAGCAGACCGGCATCGATCCGGTGGTGGTCCATGGCGGCGGCCCGCAGATCGGCGCCATGCTGAAAAAAATGGACATCCATTCGACCTTCATCGACGGGCTGCGCGTCACCGACGCGGCGGCGGTCGAAGTGGTGGAGATGGTCCTGACCGGCTCGATCAACAAGCAGATCGTCACCGCGATCAACGCCGCCGGCGGCCGCGCCGTCGGCCTGTCGGGCAAGGACGGCAACATGATCGTGGCGCGCAAGGTCGCCATGACCAGGACCAATCCGCAAACCGGCCAGAAGGAAGCGGTCGATCTGGGTTTCGTGGGCGAGCCGGACAAGATCAATCCCGAAGTGCTGCACACCATGATGAAGTCGGAAATCATCCCGGTGATCGCGCCGGTGGGCGTGGGCACAAGGGGCGAGACCTACAATATCAATGCCGATACCGTGGCCGGCGCGGTGGCCGGGGCGCTGAGCGCCGAACGCCTGGTGCTGCTGACCGATGTCGAAGGCGTGCTGGACAAGGACAAGAAGCTGGTTCCCCGGCTGACGGTGCGCGAGGCCCGCGACCTGATCGCCGACGGCACCATTTCCGGCGGCATGATCCCCAAGATCCAGACCGCGATCGATGCGGTGGAATCAGGTGTCAAGGCGGCCGTGATCCTGGATGGCCGCATTCCCCATGTGCTGTTGCTCGAGCTCTTCACCGAGCATGGCGCCGGCACGCTGATCACGGCAGAATGAAGTTCGCAGCCGGCATCGCCGCAGCGATGCTGCTGTTCGCCGCGATGCCGGCGGACGCCGCGCTCACCCTCTGCAACCGCACCAGCTATGTGCTGTATGCGGCGACAGCGGCGATCAAAAGCCCGCAGACCCAGACCCAGGGCTGGACCCGCATCGCGCCCGGCGAATGCCAGGTGGCGCGCAAGGAAGCGCTGACCGCCGAGACCTACCTGGTGCATGCCCGCTCCAGCATGGCCCATGGCGGCGCGGCGCGGGCATGGGGCGGCAGCTTTCCGATGTGCGTGCGCGACACCAATTTCAGCTTCAACCAGTCCGTCACCATGGCGGCCTGCAGCACCGAAGGCACTTTCGCCCTGCCTTTTGCCGCGCTGGACACCGGCGGCCGCAGCAACTGGACCATGACACTGGACGAACAGCCGGCGCTGCCGTCCCTGCCGGCGGCGCAACTGGCCGGGGTGAAGCGGCTCCTGCGCGACAATGGCTATGAGACCGGCCCGATCGATGCCGCCGTCAGCCGCCCAACCAGCGTCGCCCTGGCCGCGTTCCGCAAAAAGGCACTTTCCGACAAGGCTGGAAATACCGAGCTGTTCCAGGCGCTGGAGCAGGAAGCACGCAAGCTCAATTCACCGGCCGGTTATACCGTCTGCAATGACAGCAACACGGTGCTGGACGTGGCCTTAGGGGAACTGGACAAGGGCAAGCCCGCCAGCCGCGGCTGGTGGACGCTGGCGCGGGGCGCCTGCGCCCGGCTTCTGACCGCGCCTTTGGCCGGCAACGCCTATTACCTGCTCGCGCGGCGCAAGGATGGCAATGTGGTGGCGGGCGGCACCGAGAAATTCTGCATCAGCCCGACAGCCTTTGACGTCCGGGAGCGCGGCAATTGCGCCACCCGCCGCCAGATCGAAGCGGGCTTTGCGCGGACGCAAACCGGCGGACGGCCCGGCTATACGGCACGGATCGGCGACAAGGGCTTGATCGCGCCGTCGGCGGTCGCGCAGAAACCGAAGTAGCGCGCTCTATACGTGGATGTCGAAGTAGGAGAGATGCCACCGCATCTCTTCTTTGGAGAGCGGAAAGTTCGTGCCGCCGCGCGCCGGCAGAAATTCATGCGCCGGCAGCTTCATGATATGGGTCTGAATCTTGAAGGCCACGCGCATGGTCAGATGCGCATGCCAGACCAGCGCCACCACCGGCTTGGCGCTGCGCGCCGCCAGGATGCGCTTGACTGTCGCCACCGGAACGCCGGCCAGTTCGGCCAGGGTCAGTATGGTCAGTTCGCGATTGCCCAATTGCACCGCCTGCTCCAGGAAGGCACCGTCCAGCTTGCCGGCCAGCTTGGTCTTCACCACCAGGTCGGTTGCCTTCTCCGCCTGGCTGGACACGCCCTGCACCAGGTCGGTTTCCGCCAGGCGCAGGCGCAGTTCGCGCGACAGATGCTGGCGGGTACCGTCGCTCAGATCGTGGCGCGCCGCCAGACGTTCGATGATGGTGGCGCCGACAAAGCTGGCGATGCGGCGGATGGCCCGGGCCGACAGATCGGCACGCAGCGCCAGGGGAAGATGCCAGTCGCTGACGTCCTCCGCCTGCTCCAGAATGCGCTCCAGCGTCTCCTTGCGGATGTGGGCGTCGGGATTGACCAGCAGCGCGGTGACGGCGGGAATATCCAGCGATTTGACGATGGCGGCGCTGACATCCTCGCTGAGCGGCTTGCGCCGCGCCACCGCGGTCAGCACTTCATTGGCCTGGGCGCAGGCCATGATTTCCATCAGGTCGGCATCGGAGAGCAGCGGCGAATATTCCAGGATCGGCGCCGCCACGACACTTTCGGCGTCCCGCGCCAATTGCCTGATGATCGCCGGCGGGACGCAATTGAGGCTCTTGATCTCCTCGGCCAGGATGGCGCGCACCGTCACGGCGGCGTCACGCGCCAGCCTCTCCAGCGTTTCGATGGTGAGATCGAAAATCTGGGCACTTTCCTGCGACGACAGGCCCGGCATCAGCCGCGCAATCTTCACCGCCAGCTCGGACCGGACATCGGCTTCGCTGTCATCGGCCAGCAGGCGGTTGGTGGCGGCACTGGCGCCCGGATTGGCGGCCACGGCGGCGCGGGTCGCCGGCGCGCCATTGACCGCCAGATAGTGCAGCACCTCGGGGCCCGCATCGGTGCGGCGCGCCAAAAGGTCCTGCGCCTCACGGGTGCGGGATTCGAGAATATCCAGCGCCGTGCGGCTGTCGAGCGTTTCCGCCTGGCCGCGGCTTTTCCTGTCGAGCTGGGTCATACCGCCTTCATTCCTTCGGGACGGATTGTCGGCCCTGGGGCTTTAACAGGCACTAAAGAGGCATGGTGGATGTGCGTTAACGCTGTCTTGCACGGGCCGCGTCAGGGGGTATGGTCCGGACCATGAGCGGCGCACCACAACCGGCCCGGGAATCCCGCACCGGTCCCCTTCCGGGACCGGATTTTCGCCATGTCCGGCAATGGATTTTCGACCTGGACAACACGCTGTACCGCGCCGATTGCGGCGTCTTCGCCCAGATCGAAGTCCGGATGACCGACTATGTCGCCCGCTTCCTGGGTCTGCCGCGCGAGGAAGCCTTCGCCTTGCAGAAATCGCTCTATCGCGCTCATGGCACCACCCTGAACGGGCTGATAAAGCTGCATGGCATCGCCCCCGACGATTACCTCGACTATGTCCATGACATCGATCTTTCCGGCCTGGCCCCAGATCCGGCGCTGATCGCGGCGGTGGAGCGGCTGCCGGGCCAGCGCTATATTTTCACCAATGGCTGCCGCCGCCATGCCGCCCGTATTTTGGAAAGGATCGGTGCGGCGCATCTGTTCGGGGAGATCTGGGATATCCGCACCATCGGCTTTGCCCCCAAGCCCGACATGTCCGCCTATGACACGGTGGTTGCGGCATCCGGCATCGCGCCGCAAAGCGCCGCCATGTTCGACGACATTCCGCACAATCTGGCGCCGGCGCGGGCTTTGGGCATGACCACGGTGTGGCTCAACACCGGCCATGACTTCTCCAACGGCAAGCCGCTTGCGACCGGCCATATCGATCACGAAACCGACAATCTCGCCAATTTTCTTCACGCCATCAGGATCTGACCATGAGCGACCTTGCCAAGACGATCGAAGCGGCCTGGGAGGCACGCGACAGCCTGTCCGTGACCAGTAAAGGCGAATATCGCGACGCCGTGGAAGCGGTGCTGGAGCAGCTGGACAATGGCACGCTGCGCTCGGCCGAGAAGATCGATGGCGCCTGGAAGGCCAATGCGTGGGTGAAGAAGGCGATCCTTCTGTCCTTCCGCCTCAATGACAACAAGCTGATCGAAGGCGGCCCCGGCGGCGGCTTCTTCTGGGACAAGGTCGATTCCAAATTCATCGGCTGGGACGAAGCCCGCTTCCGCGCTGCCGGCTTCCGCGCTTTGCCGGGTGCCATCGTGCGGCGCAGCGCCTTCATCTCCAAAGGCGCGGTGCTGCTGCCCAGCTTCGTCAATGTCGGCGCCCGGGTCGGCGAAGGCAGCATGATCGATACCTGGGCCACGGTCGGGTCCTGCGCCCAGGTAGGCGCCCATTGCCATATCTCGGGCGGGGCCGGCATCGGCGGCGTGCTGGAGCCGCTGCAGGCGACGCCGACCATCATCGAGGATAATTGCTTCATCGGCGCCCGCGCCGAAGTGGCCGAAGGCGTGATCGTGGGCGAAGGCAGCGTGTTGTCGATGGGCGTCTATATCTCCGCCTCCACCCGCATTATCGACCGTGCCACGGGCGACGTGCATTTCGGCAAGGTGCCGCCCTATTCGGTGGTGGTGTCGGGTTCGGCGCCCACCGGCAGCAATAGCGGCCCCAATCTCTATTGCGCCGTGATCGTCAAGCGGGTGGACGAAAAGACCCGCGCCAAGACCTCGATCAACGAGCTGCTGCGTGATTGATCCAGTCGCGCTCGCCCAGGAGCTGATCCGCCGTCCATCCGTGACGCCGGCGGACGCGGGCGCGCTCGACGTGCTGGAAGCGGCCCTGAAGAGGCTGGGCTTTGCCTGTCACCGCCTGCCTTTCGGCGATATCGACAATCTTTATGCCCGGCTGGGCGATGGCGCTCCGCATTTCTGCTTTGCCGGCCATACCGATGTGGTGCCGCCGGGCGAAGGCTGGCGGCACGAGCCTTTCGCGGGAACCATCGATAACGGCACGCTGTACGGCCGCGGCGCCGCCGACATGAAGTCGGCCATCGCTGCGTTCGTTGCGGCGGCGGCCCGGCACGGGAAACCGAAAGGCAGCATCAGCCTTCTGATCACCGGCGATGAGGAAGGCGTGGCGGCAAACGGCACCGTCAAGATGCTGGGCTGGCTGAAGCAAAAGGGCGAGAAGATCGACCATTGCGTCGTGGGCGAACCCACCGCCACTGCGAAGGCCGGCGACACGCTCAAGATCGGCCGCCGCGGCTCGATCAATGTCGAGCTGACGACCACCGGCATCCAGGGCCATGTCGGTTA
>DATFFI010000115.1:0-37800 GCA_035250225.1 Rhizomicrobium sp.
GGCATCCCCTTAGCCTAGCACCGTTTTTTGCCATTTCTGCCCCTCTTTTTGGCGGATTTCCGGGCTAAAAAGAGGGGCTGTCGGGCTGGTTGACTTGGGCCAGCCCCCCGCATAGTTTCCGCGCCTTCTTGCCGGAAGCCCGGCGGAAATCCCGGTTTTTTTGAAGGCGTGTCATGAAAGTTCGTAACTCCCTCCGCTCGCTCAAGAAGCGCGACAAGGATTGCCGCATCATTCGCCGCAAGGGCCGGGTCTACGTCATCAACAAGAAGAACCCCCGCTTCAAGGCGCGCCAGGGCTGAGCCCGCGTACCGCGCGAGACCGCCGATTTCCGCTTGGCTGGCAGGCATAAGATCGCGCGACAAAAGCCGGGCAGGCTTTGTGCTAGGTTCACGCGCTTATCAGAGTCCGCGTCGTGAAACTGCCGCCTCCCGACCTCGAAATTCTCAAGCGCCGCGACGCCATCGTCAGCGCACTGAAGGCCATCATCCCCGACGGCGTGGTCGATGACGCATCCGGGCGCCAGGTCTTTGATTGCGATGCGCTGGCTGCCTATAGCCAGAGCCCGCTGGTGGTGGCGCTGCCCAGGACGCGCCGGCAACTGATCGAAGTCGTGAAATATGCCCATCGCGAGGGCATTCCGATCGTCCCGCGCGGTGCTGGCACGTCGCTCTCGGGCGGTTCGCTGCCGCGGGAAGACGGTATTCTGCTGGCCATGGGCCGGATGACATCGATCCTGGAGATCGATTATGAAAATGGCTGCGTCACGGTCGAGCCCGGCGTCACCAACCTCAACATCACCCGCGCGGTCGAGGCCAATGGCTTTTATTACGCGCCCGATCCCTCCAGCCAGATTGCCTGCTCCATCGGCGGCAATGTCGCGGAAAATTCCGGCGGATTGCATTGCCTGAAATACGGCCTCACCACCAACAATCTGCTGGGCGTGGTCTTTGTTACGCCGGACGGCGAGGAAGTGCGGTTGGGCGGCAAGGCCGGGGCGCAGGGCGGGCTCGATCTTTTGGGCCTGATCACCGGCTCCGAAGGCCTGCTGGGCACGGTGGTGGAAGTTACGGTCAAGATCCTGCGCAAGCCACCGTTCACCCGCACCCTGCTGGCGTCGTTCGACACGGTGCCCAAGGCCGGCGCATGCGTCGCCGCCATCATCGCCGACGGCATCCTGCCCGCCGCGATGGAATTCATGGACCGGCAATGCGCCGAAGCGGTCGAAGCCTATAACCAGCCGGGCTATCCTCCGGGCGCCGCCGCTATCCTGATTATCGATGCCGATGGCGTCGAAGCCGATGTCACCGACACGATGCAGCGGCTCAAGACTGTGATCACCCGCGTCGGCGGCGTCGCCCAGGAGGCCACCGACGAGGCGCAGCGCGCCCGCATGTGGTCGGGCCGCAAGGCGGCTTTTGCCGCCATGGGCCGCATCCAGCCCGACATGATCTGCATGGATGGCACCATCCCGCGCAAGAAGCTGCCGGAAGTGCTGGAAGGCATGGTCAGGCTGTCCGAGCATTACGGCCTGGGCTGCTGCAACGTCTTCCATGCCGGCGACGGCAATCTGCATCCCCTGATCGTGTTCGACCAGACCAAGCCGGGCGAGTTCGAAAAGGCCGAAGCCTTCGGCGCCGATATTTTGCGCCTCTGCGTCCAGGTGGGCGGCGTTCTCACCGGCGAGCATGGCGTCGGTATCGAGAAGCGCGACCTGATGCCTGAAATGTTCACCACCGAAGAAATGGAACAGCAGGGCCGGGTCAAATGCGCCTTCGATCCGGGCGGCCGCTACAATCCCGGCAAGGTCTTCCCCACCCTCTCGCCCTGCATCGAACAGGGCCATCTGCACGTCCATGGCGCGCAGCTGCCGCATCCGCATCTGCCGCGCTACTGATGACGAAGGTCACCAGCGAAGCCCAGGCGGTAGACTTCGTGCGCCAGGCGCGCGCGGAGAAAAAGCCGTTCGAAATCCTGGCCGGCGGCACCCGCCGCAATATTGGTGCGCCGATTCCCAGCTTGCCGCAGCTCGATGTTTCGGCCCTGAGCGGCATCGTCAATTACGAGCCGGAAGAATTGCTCTGCACCCTGGCGCCCGCCACGCCTTTGCCCGAGATCGAGCAGGTGCTGGCGCAGCGCGGCCAGCGCCTGGGCTTCGATCCGGCCGACTGGTCGGCGGTGCATGGCCCCTCTTCTAATAATAATTTTTGCGGTAACGCCACCATCGGCGGCGCGGTCTGCGTCGATGCTTTCGGTCCCGGCCGGCTGCTGCGCGGGCCGGCGCGCGACTCGCTGCTGGCGTTCCGCGGCATCAACGGGTTGGGCGAAGCGTTTCGCGGCGGCGCCAAGGTGGTGAAGAATGTCACCGGCTTCGACATCCCCAAGCTGATGTGCGGCGCCTTCGGCACGCTGGGCGTGCTTACCGAACTCACCTTCCGCGTCTATCCGCGCCCCGGTCATGCCGCCGTGCTGGCGATCCGGGATGTGGGACCGCTGGAAGGTTTTGCCTGTTTGCGCAAAGTGGCGCGCAGTCCGCTGGAGCCATCGGGCCTGGCCTATCTGCCGTCCGGCAACACGCTGCTGCCCGATGTCGGGCGCGGCGCGGCATTGCTCCGGCTGGAAGGCGAACAGGCGCCGCTGCAGGAAAAGATCGTACTGGCCCGGGCGCTGCTGGGCGTAAACCTGGACGAGGTCGCCGACGGCCAGGCGCTGTTTGCGAAGATCCGCAACGGCGACATGTTTGCCGCCAATGTGCTCGATATTTGGCGGGTGATGATCCCTTCGACCGAGGCACCGCGCATCGCGGCCGAGATCGCCGCCCCGCTCTGGCTGGGCGACCAGGCCGGCGGCCTGCTCTGGCTGGCCGCGCCGGCACAAAGCGCCGGGCTGATCCGTGGCCTGGCAGCCGCCAATGATGGCCAGGCCATGCTGCTGAAAGCTTCCGACCAGTCCCGTGCGGCGCTGGGGCTCTATGCCTCGCCGCCGGCGGCGCTGGCCAAACTGCGCGCCGGGATCAAGCGTGCTTTCGATCCCGACGGTCTCTTCAACCCGGGCCGCATCGCATGAGAAACAATTTCACCGCCGAACAATGGGCCGATCCGGAAATGCTGCCAGCCGCCAAGGCCGTGCGCGCCTGCGTCCATTGCGGCTTTTGCACCGCCACCTGTCCCACCTATGTGGTGCTGGGCGACGAGCGCGATTCCCCACGCGGCCGCATCCAGTTCATGCAGAAGATGCTGGAAGAGGGCGGCGAGCCCACGGCCGAAGCGGTGCGTCACATCGACCGCTGCCTCTCCTGCCTGAATTGCCGCACCACCTGCCCGTCCAGCGTCGATTATGCCCGTCTGGTCGACAAGGCGCGTGCCCATATCCATGAGAATTACAAGCGGCCCTTCAGCGACCGGCTGGTGCGCTGGCTGGTGGCGAAAGTGTTTCCCTATCCGGCGGTGACCAAGATCATGCTGGGGCTGGTGCCGCTGGGCCGTATCGCGGCCAAGGTGCTGCCGCTGGATCGCCGCCTGGTGGCGATGCTGAAGAAAGCCGCGCCGCCGCGCGGACCCGAATTGCTGACAAAGCCCGAAAAGCCGCTGAAGCGCATCGCGCTGCTGCCCGGCTGCGTCCAGAAAGCGATCGCGCCCGAGATCGATGCGGCGGTGTCGCGCCTGCTGTCGCGGCGCGGCATCGAGCTGGTGCCGCTGCAAGGCGCGGGCTGCTGCGGCGCGCTCACCCATCATCTGGGCCGCGAGCATGAATCGCAAGCGTTCGCCAGGAAGCTGATCACCGCCTGGGAAGCCGGCAGCTTTGACGGCACCTTCATCTCGGCCACCGGCTGCGGGGGCTATCTCAAGGAATTGCAGCATAGCTTCCCGGGCGATGCCGAGTGGCAGCCCCGCGCCGCCCGCTTCGGCGCCGCCATTGTCGATCTGCTGGAACTGGTCGAGCCGCTCAAGGTGACGCCGCCCGCGTCGCTGCGCGTCGCCTATCATCCGCATTGTTCGCTGCAGAATATCCTCAAGCTCAACGGCAAGGGCGAGGCGCTGCTGGCCGGCTCGGGCCTGACCGTGGTGCCGTTCCAGGAAAGCCATATCTGCTGCGGCGCCGCCGGCAGCTATTCGGTGCTGCAGCCGGAACTCTCCGAAACCCTGCGCCTGCGCAAGCTGGGCCATATTAATGCCGGCAATCCGGATGTGATCGTTTCGGGCAATATCGGCTGTATCCAGCAGCTCAAGGATGGTGTCCCGGTGCTGCATATCGCCGAACTGCTGGACTGGGCCGAGGGCGGGCCAAAGCCGGCCGCACTGGTTTTGCCACATTCTCCTGCTTAAGATCGGTCCATGCGCCTTGCAGGGACCGTCCTTTTCCTCAGCCTTGCCGTCGGCAGCGCCGCCGCGCAGCCACGCACCCAGGTCGATCGCTGGTTCCAGGACCTGGCACGCGCGGAATCCCCCGACGAAGCCAAGCCGATCGAGGACAAGATCGAGACCGCCTTCCGCCAGTCGGGCAGTCCCAGCGTCGATCTGTTGATGACAAGGGCCAAGGAAGCGGTCTCCGCCGCCGACACCAAAACCGCCACCACCATCATCGGCTCCGTCACCAAACTGGCGCCCAACTATGCCGAAGGCTGGCGCCTGCGCGCCACGCTGGAAGCGGCCGGCGGCAATGACGGCGCCGCCATGATCTCGCTGCAGCGGGCGGTAACCATCAACCCGCGCCATTTCAGCGCCATGGCCGACCTGGCCGGGATGTTGGAGGATTATGGCGACAAGAAAGCGGCCCTGACACTCTATCGCAAGGTGCTGGCGCTCTATCCCCGCCATGAAGCCGCCAATGACCGCGTCCGCGCCCTGGAGCGGGAAGTGGAAGGCCAAGGCATATGAAGTGTCTTGCACTTGTGGCGGCGTTGCTGCTGGCGGCGGCGCCCGCGCTGGCGCAGAAGAAGCCCTGGCCGGTGGCGGGTATCTGGTTCGGCTCGGGCCAGATTGATGACCGCAGCCAGATGTATATCGATACCTTCAATCCCGGTGGCAGCTTCCATGCCCATCATCGCAAATGCGCCCAGGGGAAGGTGGCCTATGAGTTGTTCGAAGCCGGCCGCTGGCGTGTCGTCGACAATGCCCTCACCGTCGATATCGCCACGGTGAACGGCCGCAAGGAACCGCGCACCGATCTCTATCTGATTAAATCGGTCGATGACAAGATTCAGAACTATGTCCATGTCGACACCAATTTTGAGTTTCGCGCGCGCAAGGTGAACGCGTCCTTCAAGATGCCGCCCTGCGACCTGTCGAGCTGAACATGAAGCGGTTGCTGCTCTGTGGATTGCTGCTGTCGACGCAGGCGCTTGTCCTGGCCGCGCCGGCCCGGGCGCAGCAAAGCTGGATGGTGGGACGCTGGTACGGTTACGGCCAGCCCAATGACAAAAGCCAGATGTGGATAGGCACGGCTTTCGCGGATGGAAAATTCCATGTCCTGCATCGCCAATGCATCCAGGGAAAAGCCATCGACCACACCAATGACGGCACCTGGTCGCTGAAGGGCGATATCTTCACCATACGGATCGAGAAGGTGGATGGAGAGGTCCTGCCGCGCACCGATGTTTATCGCGTGTTGTCGCACAGCGAGACGCGTCAGACCTATCGTCATGAAGCGACCGGCTTCGTCTACAATTCCCGCAAGGTGGACGGAAAATTCCAGATGCCACCCTGCGATCTGGCGAGCTGAGCATGCGGCTTTTCCTGGCACTCTGCGGCCTGCTGCTGACGACCCCGGCTTTGGCGCAGCAAAACTGGATGGTGGGACACTGGTTCGGCTATGGCCAGCCCCATGACAAAAGCGAGATGTGGCTGGAGGAATCGCGGCCGGACGGCACGATCCGTGTCCTGCATCGTGGCTGCTTCCGCGGCAAGGCGACCGATGTCACCGATGAGGGCGCCTGGTCGCTGAAGGGCGATATCCTCACCGTGCGGATCGATAAGGTGGATGGCCAGGCGCTTCCCGCCATTCGGAACGATATCTATCGCATTCTATCACACAGCGCGACGCGCCAGACCTATCGCCTGGAACGCACCGGGTTCGTCTACAATTCGCGCAAGGTGGACGGCAAATTCCAGCTGCCGCCCTGCGACCTGAGCAGTTAGGCCTTCTGCGCCGTAACCGACGCGACCCGCAGCAAATTCGTCCCGCCCGATTTGCCGAACGGAATGCCGGCGGTGATGACGATATGCTCGCCGATATCGGCAAAGCCTTCCTGCATGGCAATGGCGCAGGCCTGGTCTACCATCTCATCGACGCTGTTGATATCGGGAACGACCACGGCATGGGCGCCCCAGACCAGCGCCATCCGCCGCGCCGTCTGCAGCGAAGGCGTGGCGACAATGATGGGGGCGCGCGGCCGCTCGCGGGCGGCGCGCAAGGCGGTAACGCCCGTGGTTGTCCAGCACAGGATGCCGCGCGCCTCGATGGTGTCGGTGACCGCATGCACCGCCGCCATGATGGCGCCGGGCACGGTGGGTTCGGAATCGGCGCGCTGGCCTTCGATGATCTGGCGGTAGAGCGGATCGGTTTCCACGCTGGAGGCGATGCGGTCCATCATCGCCACCGCCGCTTCCGGATTGGAGCCGGACGCCGATTCCGCCGACAGCATCACGGCGTCCGCGCCTTCGAACACGGCCTGCGCCACATCGGAGACTTCGGCGCGGGTGGGGACGGGCGCGCTGATCATGGATTCCAGCATCTGGGTCGCCACCACCACGGGCTTGCCGGCCTTGCGGGCGGAACGGACGATCTGCTTCTGCAGGCCCGGTACCGCTTCCAGCGGCATTTCCACGCCAAGGTCACCGCGCGCCACCATCAGGGCATCGGCTTCTTTCAAAATTCCGTCCAGGCTCTGCACCGCCTTGGGTTTTTCGATCTTCGCAAGACAGCCGGCGCGGCCTTTCACGATCGCTTTGAGTTCGACCAGATCTTCCGGCCGCTGCACGAAGGACAACGCCACCCAATCGACGCCCAGCGCCAGCGCCGCATCCAGGTCGGCGCGGTCCTTGGGCGTCAGCGCCGAGAGCGGCAGCAGCGTATCGGGCATATTCACGCCCTTGCGGTCCTTGATCTCGCCCGCCACTTCCACCACCGCTTCGGCGAAATCGTCGCCGCGCCGCAACAGGCGCAGGCGCACCTTGCCGTCATCGATCAGCAGCGCATGCTTCTGCTTGATGGCCTGGAAGATCTCGGGATGGGGAATGGGAATCTCCGCCGGGTCCTTGGCGGTCTCGCCCAGCACCAGCCGCACCTTCTCGCCCTCGGCCAGCAGGCGTTTGCCGCCGGAAATGGTGCCGAGCCGGATCTTGGGGCCCTGCAGGTCGCAGAGAATGCCGATGGGGCGGCCCATCTCTTCCGACAGGGCCCGGATGGCGCCATGCATGCTCTTCAGCATCTCATGATTGGTATGGCTCATATTGATACGGAAGACGTCGGCGCCGGCGTCGAATAGCGTTCGCATCATCGCCGGATTGTTGGAGGCGGGGCCCAGCGTGGCGAGGATTTTGGTCTTGCGGCGGCGTCTCATACTCATACTCGTTCAGTTGGAAAGCGTCAGTTGGAAAGTGACTTAATCAATTGGAAAGAGTTTGTGTCCAGTCGGCGGTCTTGCCGGTATCGACTTCGGAAAAGCCGCGGCGTTCGAAGCCGCGGCGGGCGCAATTGGCGCGGCCATCGGCCTTGAAGCGGGACCGGGAAGCGGTGCAGAAATTGGTCTTGCCTTCCCAGGTGCCGGTGCCGTCGGTGGCGTAGAAATAGTAATAGCGGGCCTGCAGCGGGCCGTTGATCAGGGCGGTGCAGCGGCCGGCCGGGACGGTCCACCAACCTTCGGAGGTCCATTGGGTGCCGTCGAAACGTCCTATCGCCACCCGAACCGCCGCCTTGGTCTTGTTGCAGAGATTGAACGAAGCCATGGCCGGACCCAGGAACCCGGGCGCCAGGAATATGGCTAAGGCGAGCAAGCAAACGTTTCGCATCGCGCGTCCGGTTTGGCGTGAAACGGCTTTGGCGTCAACGGCTGGAACCTTATAACAGCCGCCATGACGGCTTTTGAATATGTCCCCGCCCGGGACCCGGCTTCGACGCTGCTTTTGCTCTGCGATCATGCCTCGGCGGAACTGCCCGCGGGTTATGACGGGCTGGGGCTCGCCCCGGCCCTGTTCCAGACCCACATCGCCTATGACATCGGCGCCGCCCTGGTGACGCGGGCGCTGGCGGCACGGTTCGGCGCCGCCGCGGTGCTGGGGCGCTGGTCGCGCCTGCTGATCGACCTCAACCGCGGCCCCGACGATCCCACCCTGGTGATGAAATTGTCGGATGGCAGCCTGATTCCCGGCAACCGCCATGCCGACGCCGCCGAAGTAGCCTGCCGCACCCGGGATTTTTACGAGCCCTATCACCAGGCCGTCACGGCGGAACTGGATCGCATCGGCCCGCGCGCATCTATTATTTCCATCCATAGCTTCACGCCCTTCTGGAAGGGTGTGGCGCGGCTCTGGGAAGTAGGCGTGCTCTGGGACACGGATCGACGCCTGGCCGGTCCGCTGATGGCGCGGCTGTCGCAGCATGCCTTCACCTGGGGCGACAATGAGCCTTACTCCGGCGCGCTGGAAAATGACTGCCTCAACCGTCATGGTACCAGGCGCGGGCTGCCACATGTGCTGGTCGAGCTGCGCCAGGACCTGATCGCCACCGAGGCGGCGGCCGAAGCCTTCACCCAGCGGCTGTTTTTCGTCTTGCAGGCGGCGCTGGACGACATGGAGAGAACAAGATGAGCAATGAAGCCCTGGAAGCCGCCGTGTTCCGCCGCCTGGTCCGGCATCTGCAAGCCCGCACCGATGTGCAGAATATCGACCTTATGATCGTGGGTGGTTTCTGCCGCAATTGCCTGGGCGACTGGTATGCGCAAGCCGCCGCCGAGAGCGGCGTGACGCTGTCGAAGGATGAGGCGCGTGCGCTGGTCTATGGCATGCCGCAGACGGAATGGAAGGAAAAGCACCAGAAAAAGGCCACGCCGGAGCAGTTGGCGGCTTTTGAAGCCAGCCAGAAAAAAGCCCACAGCTAATTTCCGCGTTGCCTCGTTTCGGCCGGGCGGGGTAGGGTCCGGCCCTTCTTGAAATCGAGCATCCCATGGCCAAATCCGGCTTCGCCAAAGACCAGTTGAAATCCTTCATCGACCGCATCGAGCGGCTGGAAGAGGAACGCGCGGCATTGTCCGCCGATATCCGCGAAGTCTATTCCGAGGCCAAGGGCACCGGCTTCGACACCAAGATCATGCGCCAGGTGATCCGGATGCGGAAGCTGGACAAGGCCGACTTCCAGGAACAGGAGGCCATGCTGGACCTCTATCTCACCGCCATGGACATGCGCTGAGCACAGTCTTTTTGCGTCCTGGGTGCGTCGCTCGTCGCTCATGGGCTTAAGTGCCCACATCGCTCCTCGCTCCTGCCCAGGCCACAAAAATCCTCGTGCTCAGTGCCGGAAATTGAGCGATGATGCCGCCATGCGGATCATCCCCATCGCGATAGCGTTCCTGATGCTGGCAAGCTGCGGCCAGAAGCCTGCTGCGCCACCTCAGGAAGTGCTCGATTTCGTGAAGCGCCGGACGGACTGCAACCACTGGGCAGGTGAGGAAGGCTATGACGCTGCTCGCCGCGCCGAGATCAATACTGCCTATGCGAAATTGCGTTGCGCGACGTTGCAGACAGACGAAGCGGCGCTGAAGGCGCGCTACAGCGGCAACGAAGTGGTTCAGAAGGCGCTGGCGCGCGCCAACGACTGAACTGGTGGGCTCGGATGGCGGATTCTGACAACATTGCTTGGCTGATGAACTGGTACCTGGCCCAATGTAATGAAGATTGGGAACATCAGAACGGCGTACTGATCGATACGCTCGACAACCCTGGCTGGAGTTTGACAATCGATCTGGAAGGGACGTCGTTGGCTGGGAAGCCATTCAAGCCGGTCTTTGAGAACATCCCTGAAGTTGAAGCCGAACAAGGTCTGGACGGCGATGTTCGATGGATGGTTGCCAGAGTCGAAGGCCTCAAATTCAAGGCCTATGGGGGCCCTCGAGACCTGTCACGCTTGATTGAAGTCTTCCGGGAGTGGGCGACAGAAACAGGCTGTTCCTAAAGAAAAAGGCGGCCGTTGCGGGCCGCCCGTTTCCCTCCGATAGAGGTCGGACTTAAGCGCTTTTGCGGATGCCGTCATCCATGGGCGTGGCCGTGTCTTCGGCGACCTTGGCCATCGGCTCATTCTCGATATCGGGCTCCAGGCCGAATTCCTTGAGCTTGCGATACAGGGTCGAACGGCCGATGCCGAGGCGGCGCGCCACTTCCGACATATGGCCTTCATAGCGGGCGATGGCGGTCTTGATGATTTCCGATTCCATATCCTCGAAGCGGCGGATATGGCCGGCGCCATCGGTCATGGACAGCGAATAGGGCGAGGCGATGGCGCGGCCGGGAGCCGGCATGGCGTCCGCCGTGCCGGAGGCCGGCGCATAGGCGTTCTGGCGCGCCAGGGTTTCGACACCCATGGCGGCGGCGATCTGCGGGAAGTCGCAGACATCCAGCATGGCGCCGTCGCACAGCACCACGGCGCGGAAGATGGTGTTCTCCAGCTGGCGGACATTGCCCGGCCAGGCGAAGCGTTCGATCAGCTGCGACGCCTGCGGCGTCAGGCCGGCCACCGGCTTGTTCTCTTCCGCGGCGAAGCGCTCGATGAAGAAGCGGGCCAGCGGGGCGATATCGCCGGGACGCTCGCGCAGCGGCGGGACCATGATCGGGAAGACGTTGAGGCGGTAGTAAAGGTCTTCGCGGAATCCGCCATCGCGCGCCATCACGGCGAGGTCGCGGTTGGTGGCGCTGATGATGCGGACATCGACCTTGACCGGGCGCTTGGAGCCGACCGGATCGACTTCGCCTTCCTGCAGGGCGCGCAGCAGCTTGACCTGCATGTCCAGGCGCAGTTCGCCGATTTCATCCAGGAACAGGGTGCCGCCATCGGCTTCCTGGAATTTGCCCAGATGCTTGTCAGAGGCGCCGGTGAAGGAGCCCTTTTCATGGCCGAACAGGATCGACTCGATGAGGTTTTCCGGGATGGCGCCGCAATTGACGGTCACGAAAGGCTTGCCGGCGCGGGCGGACGTGCCCTGGATGGCGCGGGCGATCAGTTCCTTGCCGGCGCCGCTTTCGCCCTCGATCAGGATCGGAATGTCGGACTGGGCGGCGCGGATGCCCAGGCGGAAGACCTGCTTCATTTCCTGCGAGGTGGCGACCAGGTCGTCGAAGGTCAGCTTGTTCTCGCTCTTCTTCTTCAGCGTCTTCACTTCGCCGGAGAGAGCGCCGATCTTGAGCTGGTTGCGGATCGAAACCGCGATGCGTTCGGGACTGGCCGGCTTGACCAGAAAGTCGTTGGCGCCGGCGCGCATGGCTTCGACGGCCGAATCGATGCCGCCCTTGGCGGTCAGCACGATCACCGGCAGTTCCGGATTGGTCGGACGCAGCTTGGCCAGCACGTCCAGGCCGCCCATGTCGGGCATGACAAGGTCAAGCAACATCACGCTGATCTGGTCGCCCTTGGGACCGGCGATCAGGTCCAGCGCGGGCTGGCCGCCCGGGGCGGTCACCACGGTCATGCCGCTGCGGGTGATGGCGGTTTCGAGCAGCCGGCGCTGCACCGGATCGTCATCCACAACCAGAATGGTCTGCGCCATTGCGATACAAGCCTCGTAGAAGAGGCCGGGATATTGCGCCGCGTCCGGTAAACGCGGCGTTTAAAGTCTGTGCTTATTTGGGTCAAAGGCGGGGAAGCGGAACCGGCCAATCCCTCGAAAAAGCCCTTTCCAAAGGCTTAATATCCCGGTTGCCCGTCGCCCTCGCTTTGCTATAGTCCGGCCAAATCGCGCCCTTCAGGGCCCCTTGGGGAATTCAAGCATATGACCGCGCCGCACGGATCGGACTATCAGCCCGGTTCCATGGATATCAGCCAGCACAAGAAGTCCTATGAGGGCTTTCTCACCGGGTCCAAATGGACCTTCATTTTCGTGATGGCGATCATGATCTTCCTTGCCATCTTCCGCACCAACTAGGCGGACCGGGGGCAGGGGATGAAACTCGCGGTCCCCAAGGAAAAGCGCGACGGCGAAACGCGAGTCGCCGTCACGCCCGAAACCGTCAAGAAGCTCAAGTCGCTCGGCCTTGAGGTGACGGTGGAAACCGGCGCCGGTGCCGGTGCGCGCATTTCCGATGCCGATTACCAGGCCGCCGGCGCCGCCATCGCGCCCGATGCGCGCAGCGCACTGGCCGATGCCGATATCGTCTTCAAGGTCCGCGGTCCCGATGCGGGTGAAATCGCGCTGCTGAAGAAAGGCGCGATCCTGGCGGCGCTGCTGTCGCCGCACAGCGACAAGGATGCGCCGGCCGCCTTGGCAGCGCAGGGCGTCACCGCCTTCGCCATGGAATTTTTGCCGCGCATCTCGCGCGCCCAGGCCATGGACGTGCTGTCGTCCCAGGCCAATCTGGCCGGCTACAAGGCGGTGATCGACGCCGCCGCCACGTTCGGCCGCGCCATGCCGATGATGATGACGGCCGCCGGCACTATCGCTCCTGCCCGCGTGCTGGTGATGGGCGTCGGTGTTGCCGGCCTGCAGGCCATCGCCACCGCCAAGCGGCTGGGCGCCATTGTCAGCGCCACCGATGTGCGTCCCGCCACCAAGGAACAGGTGGAATCGCTGGGCGGTACCTTCGTCGCCGTGATGGACGAGGAATTCAGGAACGCCCAGACGGCGGCCGGTTATGCCAAGCCGATGAGCGCCGAATACCAGGCCAAGCAGGCGGCGCTGACCGCCGAGACCATCAAGAAGCAGGATATCGTCATCACCACCGCCCTGATCCCGGGCCGCAAGGCGCCGATCCTGGTGACGGAAGAGATGATCAAGACGATGAAGCCGGGTTCGGTGATCGTCGATCTGGCGGCCGGCGCCGGCGGCAACACACCGCTGTCGAAAGCCGATGAGACGGTGGAAGTGCATGGCGTCACCATCATGGGTTCGACCAATCTGCCGGGGGCGCTGGCGACGGATGCCTCCTCGCTCTATGCCCGCAACCTCTTCAACTTCGTCTCGCTGATCGTCGACAAGAAGTCGGGCGCACTCAACCTCGACTGGAATGACGAGATCGTGCAGGGCAGCGGCCTGACGCGGGACGGACAAATCGTCCATCCCAGCCTCAAGGCGGCGGCGGAATAACGAAGGCGGGCCGTTGAAGCGGTCCAAAAGGGGAGCAAGGGGCAAGCAATATGGACATGATCGATCCCTTCGTCTTTCGCTTTTCGATATTCGTGCTGGCCATTTTCGTGGGCTATTTCGTGGTCTGGGGCGTCACCCCGGCGCTGCACACGCCGCTGATGAGCGTCACCAATGCGATCTCCTCGGTGATCGTGGTGGGCGCGCTGGTGGCGGTGGCGGTGCCGCTGCTGAATGACGCGGCCTGGATCTCCAAGATCCTGGGCTTCTGCGCCCTGATCCTGGCGAGCGTGAATATCTTCGGCGGCTTCCTGGTCACCAGCCGCATGCTGGCCATGTACAAGAAGAAAGAAAAGAAATGACCCGGTTGGTGGCTGCGGCCGCCTTTGTCACGGCCGTCTGGGGAACGTCTGCGCCATGCTGGGCACAACCCGAAAGCTTTTCGGGTCCGCCCCTTGTTCCACTTGTCGTGCAGGCTCCTGAACTGGCGGAAAAGGAAGCTGCGCAGAGTGGTGATGCCGTCTTCCGCCAGTTCCTGCGTCCCGTTGCGGGCGTGCGCAGCCAGGAAGCGTTCAAGGTTGCCCATAAGCCGGAAGGCTATCGCAGGGGCTACGAGATCACCGTCCCCGCGGGCACACTCTTTTTCCTGACGTCCCTGGCGGGGAAAGAGCTTTTTTGCACGGCGCAATCCTTCGAGAATTCCTTTTGGGATGTCATTGAAGCGGGCGTCTGCCTGCGGGACGCTAATTCCGATGGCGTCGCCGAGGGGCACGTCACGCTTGCGCGTAAGGGGCGAAGGATCCGCCATATCTTCGAATTCACCGGCATGGTGCGCAATGCCGCTGTCGAACCGATTCCGGTGCGCTACGCGAAGCTCCCCACGGAAGATCTGCCCCAGATCAAGCTCGAAGGCACTGTAAGCCGGAGCGGTTTGCTGGATGGACGCACATGGCGCATCAGCCTGCGTGCGTATATTCCTGCCAATGTCTCAACGGAAGTGGATGAACAATATCCCTGGTCCTATGTGGACTGGCCTCGTGGGGCGGCTGACATGATCGAACGCCATACGGTGAGCGTTCCCGCAAAGCCGGATAAGGCCGGCAACTCAAGCTTTCATTGGGCACCGTTTGCTTTCACCCTGAAGCCGGAAGGGCAGGATGCAATTACGGTTCGCCAGACGGCCGGCTTGCCCGCTGGTTTTGCCATCGTGGCAGGCACGGGTGAAGTGGTGGGCAGCAACTACGTCAAAACCACGTCGACTTTGCAATTCGTGGCTATTCCGCAGTTATCCGCTGCTTTTCAAATTGTTGAATTGCAATGATCTGCCAAGAGCCAGTTAGGGGAGATTTGACATGAATCAGGCAGATATTGCAGCCCTTCTCTATCTCGCCGCCGGTTCACTCTTCATCCTGGGCCTGAAGGGGCTGTCGTCGCCGGCCACGTCGCGCGCCGGCAACCGCAACGGCATCATCGGCATGACCATCGCGGTGCTGACCACGTTGTGGCTCTCCGGCGTCAGTGACCCTCTGACCTGGGCGCTGGTGATCGGCGGCCTGGGCATCGGCGGCGGCATCGGCGCCCTAATGGCCAAAAAGATCGCCATGACCGACATGCCGCAGCTGGTCGCCGCCTTCCACTCGCTGGTCGGCCTGGCGGCGGTGCTGACGGCGGGCGCGGCGCTCTATTCGCCGGAAAGCTTTCATATCGGCACGGTGGGCGCGATCCATGCCCAGAGCTTGGTCGAGATGAGCCTGGGCGTCGCCATCGGCGCCATCACCTTCGCCGGTTCGGTCATCGCTTTCGCCAAGCTCAACGGCAACATGTCGGGCGCCCCGATCCTGCTGCCCGCCCGCCATCTGCTGAACCTGCTGCTGGCGCTGATCATTGCCGCGCTGATCGTCTATTTCACCCTCGAGCAGCCGCTCTGGGCCTTCTGGGCAATCACGGCCCTGTCCTTCATCTTCGGCATCACGCTCATCATTCCCATCGGCGGCGCCGACATGCCGGTGGTGGTGTCGATGCTCAATTCCTATTCGGGCTGGGCGGCTGCCGCCCTGGGCTTCACGCTGGAAAATACCGCTCTGATCATCACCGGCGCGCTGGTGGGTTCCTCGGGTGCGATCCTGTCCTACATCATGTGCAAGGGCATGAACCGTTCCTTCGTCAGCGTTATTGCCGGCGGTTTCGGCGGTGACACCGGCGGTGCGGCCGCCGGGCCCGCGGAAACCCGGCCCGTCAAGCAGGGCTCCTCCGACGACGCCGCCTTCATCATGAAGAATGCGGCCTCGGTGATCATCGTGCCGGGTTACGGCATGGCGGTGGCCCAGGCCCAGCATGCGGTGCGCGAGATGGCCGACAAGCTCAAGAAGGAAGGCGTCAAGGTGTCCTACGCCATCCATCCGGTGGCGGGCCGCATGCCCGGCCATATGAACGTGCTGCTGGCTGAGGCCAATGTGCCCTATGACGAAGTCTTCGAACTGGAGGACATCAACTCGCAATTCGCCCAGGCCGATGTCGCCTATGTCATCGGCGCAAACGATGTCACCAATCCGTCCGCCAAGACCGATCCCAAATCGCCCATTTTCGGCATGCCGATCCTGGACGTGGAAAAGGCCAAGACCGTGCTCTTCATCAAGCGCGGCATGGGTTCGGGCTATGCCGGGGTCGAGAATGAACTCTTCTTCCGCGACAACACCATGATGCTGTTCGCCGACGCCAAGAAGATGACGGAAGAGATCGTCAAGGCGCTCGACCACTAGTGTCGTGCAGGCTAAGCTTTCCCCCATAAAAGGTCGGGGAAGCAACAATGACATCCGGTTCGGAGCGCATGGGCCGCAAGCATGCGCTTGTGATCGGCGGCGCCAGCGTCGGCACCGTGTTCGAATGGTATGATTTCTATCTCTACGGCTCGCTCGCCACCTATATCACCCGGCACTTCTTTTCCGGCGTCAACGAGACCACCGGCTATATCTTCGCGCTGCTGGCCTTTGCCGCCGGTTTCGCGGTGCGTCCCTTCGGCGCCCTGATCTTCGGGCGGCTGGGCGATCTGTGGGGCCGCAAGAACACCTTCCTCGTCACCATGCTGCTGATGGGCTTGTCCACCTTCGCGGTGGGTCTGCTGCCCTCCTATGCCAGCATCGGCGTGCTGGCGCCGGTGGCGCTGATCACCCTGCGCCTGATCCAGGGCCTGGCCCTGGGCGGCGAATATGGCGGCGCCGCCACCTATGTCGCCGAGCATGCGCCGCAGGGCCGCCGCGGTTTCTACACCAGCTGGATTCAGACCACCGCCACGGCGGGCCTGTTTCTCAGCCTGATCGTCATCCTGACCACCCGCGTCCAGCTGGGCACCGAGGCCTTCACCGACTGGGGCTGGCGCCTGCCCTTCCTGCTGTCGGCGCTGCTGCTGGGCGTGTCGCTGTGGATCCGCCTGCGGCTCAACGAAAGCCCGGTGTTCCAGCGCCTGGTGAAGGAAGGCAAGACGTCGCGCAGTCCGCTCAAGGACGCCTTCGCCAACAAGCGCAATCTCAAGCTGGTGATCCTGGCGCTGATCGGCCTGACCGCGGGCCAGGCTGTGGTCTGGTACACCGGCCAGTTCTACGCGCTCTTTTTCCTGGAAAAGATACTTCGGGTGGACGGCGCCCTCACCAACCAACTCGTCGCCTGCGCCCTTGCCATCGGCACGCCCTTCATCGTGCTGTTCGGCTGGCTCTCGGACAAGGTTGGCAGGAAGCCGATCATCCTGGGCGGCTGCCTGCTGGCGGCGCTGACCTATTTTCCGCTCTTCCATGCCCTCACCGCCGTTGCCAATCCCGGCTTGGCCGCCGCCGCCGAACGGGCGCCGATCACCGTCATTGCCGATCCCGCCGATTGCGCCTTTCAGTTCGATCCGGTGGGCCGGCGGGCGTTCAACTCCTCCTGCGACATCGCCAAATCCTATCTGGCGCGCGCGGGCCTGCCCTACCGCAACCAGGCCGCCGCGGCGGGAACGGCAGCGGGTATTCGCATCGGCGAGGTGACGCTGCCATCCTTTGACGGTCATGCCCTTTCGGGACCCGATCTGGCGGCCAGGCGCGTTGCCTGGGAAAAGGAAGCGGGCGCCGCGATCACGGCCGCCGGCTATCCCGCCGTCTCCGACAGCGCCCAGGTCAACAAGGTCGGCGTCGTCGCCATCCTGGCGGTGCTGATGGTCTATGTCGCCATGGTCTATGGCCCCATCGCCGCCATGCTGGTGGAGATGTTTCCGGCCAATATCCGCTACACCTCGATGAGCCTGCCTTACCATCTGGGCAATGGCTGGTTCGGCGGCTTCCTGCCCACCACCTCCTTCGCCATGGTGGCGGCCAGCGGCGATATCTATTACGGCCTCTGGTATCCGGTGGTGGTCGCGGGAGCCACGTTCGTGATCGGGGCGTTGTTCATCCGCGAAACCAATCGCGCCGATATCGACGCATGACGGCCCCAGCAACGCGCATCCGGCCCGCCCGCCTGCCGGAGGATGAGCCGGCGATCCTTTCTTTCCTGCACGGACTGCAGGACTATGAAGCCGTGTTCGAGCCCAACCGGCGCCGCGATCCGCAATGGGCGGTCGAGCATTGGCGCGAGGCGCAGCATCGCTGCGCCGAACGGCACGGCATCATGCTGATCGCCGAGGATGCGCAAGGAATGCCGGTGGGCTGGGCCCTGGCCCATGACGAACGGGCTGAACTTTTCGTGGTGGAAGCCGAGCGCCATCACGGCACCCTCGCCGAGCTCTATGTCGTCCCCGCAGCGCGGGGCGCCGGCCATGGGCGGGCTCTGATCGCAGGCTGCGAAGCCTGGGCCCGTGAACGCGGTCACAAGCTGCTGAAGATCGGTGTCCTGGCCCGGAATGCGCGCGCGCTGCGGGCCTATGAAGGCGCGGGCTACGAGCCCTATTCGATTACGATGCGGCGCTATCTCCGACGAGAAGGCGAAGAGCAGTCTTGATGCTCGCAGCGTTGGCGGTTATTTCAACCCGCCCATCCGACAGACTTCCTTCCACTCGGCCTCCGTCACCGGCTGCACCGAAAGACGGAAGCTGGTGACCAGGCTCATCCTGGACAGTTTGGCATTGGCTTTCACCGCCGCCAGCGTCACGGGTTTTGGCATGTCCTTGACCGCCTTCACCACCACCAGCCCGAATTTGCCGGCCGCGTCGGTGGGATCGGGCTGGTATTCCTCGATCACCTCGACGATGCCGACAATCTGCTTCTCGTCGCCGGTGTGATAGAAGAAGCCGCGATCGCCCTTCTTCATCTTCTTCATGTTGCCGGCCGCGGTCCAGTTGCGCACGCCGCTCCAGGGTTCGCCCTTGGCGCCCTTCTTCTTCTGCTGGTCCCACGAAAAAGTCTCGGCTTCGGTCTTGAACAGCCAAAAGGCCATGGCGCTACTCCGCCTTGAGTTTGCGGCGCATCAGCCGGGCCACGGCCTGTTCCAGCGGCAGCGCGCCCGCGATCAGATCGGCCATGGCCTCGGCGATCGGCAGTTCGACGCTCAGGCTTCGGGCCCGCGCCACCAAAGCAGGCGCGGTGGCGACGCCTTCGGCCAAAGGATGGCCCGGCGATGACAAGGCCGCCGCCGTCTTGCCGCGCCCCAGTTCGACGCCGAAGGAGAAATTGCGCGAGGAATCGCTGGTGGCGGTCAGCATCAGGTCGCCCAGCCCCGACAGGCCCATCAGCGTATCGCGTTTGGCGCCCAAAGCTTCGCCCAGCCGCGCCAGTTCGGCAAAGCCGCGCGCCAAAAGCGCGGCGCGGGCATTCTCGCCAAGGATCAGGCCTTCGACCACGCCGCAGGCGATGGCATAGACATTCTTGGCGGCGCCACCCAGCGCCACGCCGGTGACGTCATCGCCGGCATAAGGACGGAAGCTGGGCGTCGACAGCGTCGCCTGCAGCTTGGCTGCGCCATCGCCCGCGATGGTGACGGCGGTGGGTTGGCCCAGCGCCACTTCGCGCGCAAAGCTGGGACCGGACAGGATGGCGATGGGATGGCCGGGCGCGGCTTCCGCCACCAGCTCGTGCAGCAGCTTGCCGCTGTCTTTCTCGATGCCCTTGGCGCAGATCACCAGCGGCGCGCCGCCCGGCAGCAGCGGCAGCAACTGGGTGACCATGGCGCGCGTTACCTGCGCCGGAACCGCCAGCAGGATGACTTCGCCGCCCGCAGCCACGCTCAAGGTGGAGGTGACCGAGATATCGTCGGGCAGTTCCACGCCCGGCAGGTATCGGGGATTTTCGCCCGCCGCGACATCGACCAGCAGGCCGCCGTCACGGGCCCACAGGGTCACCCGCCGGCCCGCCCGGGCCGCCACGGCCGCAAGGGCTGTGCCCCAGCCGCCGGCGCCCAGGATTGCGACATGAGAATATGCGTCTTCGGCCATAATGCGGTGCGATTTGTTGATTATTCAGACCGCGCGACTATGTTCTGCGCACCAGCGTCTGCCAAGGGCAGGTTGAGGACAAGATGAAGCATTCACGCCGTGAATTTGTCCAGTTGGCGATCCCGTTCCTGGCGGTGTCCGCCTTGACGGGCGCGGGCCAGTCCTTTCCGGCCCCGCGCGTCCAGTTCAGCGCCGAGCAGCGCGCCGATCTCGATACGGTCAGCGCCTACCTAAACGGCATCCGGACCCTGTCGGCCGGCTTCATCCAGATGAATCCCCAGGGCGGCATCGCGCAGGGCAATTTCTATCTGGCGCGTCCAGGCCAGTTGCGCTTCGAATATCGCCCGCCCAGCCCCACTTTGATCGTGGCGACGCGGGGGAATATCTATGTCCGCAACAGCCGCCTCAATACGGTGGAGCGTTACAGCGTCGAGGATACGCCGCTGGGACTGCTCCTGGGCGAGGGCGTCGATCTCAAGCGCAATCCGGCGGTGCTGGGCATCGACCGCCGTCCGGGCGAGCTTCTTCTGCGCGCCCGCTCCAGCACCAATCGCAGCCAGGACAATATCAATATCGTCTTCGCCACCGAGCCGCAGCTGACGATCCGTTCCTGGACGGTGCGGGACGGGCAGGGCGGCACTACCAGCGTGGCATTGAGCCAGGTCGAGATGGGCGTGCCCCTGGCGGAGACGCTGTTTGCCGTGCCGGTGAAGGCCCCCACCATCCGCAAGAGCTGAATTTGCGCGCCAAGGCCAGCGCCAGAGTCGGCCTGGTTTGCGACCGGGGCATGGAGGACGGCCTTCCCATCCATCGCGTCCATCACGAATATATCGCCGCCGCGCGCGACGGCGCCGGCGTGCTGCCGCTGCTGATCCCGGCGCTGGACGCGCCCCTGGCCGTCGAAGAATTGCTGGCGGCGTTCGACGGCTTTCTCTTCACCGGCGCTGTCTCCAATGTCGAACCGGTTTTGTATGGCGGCCAAAGCCCACGCGATCCATCGCTGAGCGACCGGGCGCGCGATGCCGTCAGCCTGCCCCTGATCCGGGCGGCAATCGCGGCGGGCAAGCCCGTGCTGGCAATCTGTCGTGGTTTCCAGGAGCTCAATGTCGCGCTGGGCGGCACGCTGCATCAGCATCTGCAGGAGTTGCCGGGCCGGATGGATCACCGCGAAAACGAGGCCGCGCCGCAGGACGTGCAATGGGGACCGGCCCACAGCATCGCCATCGCCCCGGGCGGCCTGCTGGTGCGCCTGGCCGGCATGGGGCGGGCCGAGGTCAATTCGCTGCACCACCAGGGCATCGACCGGCTGGCGCCGCCGCTGGCGGTCGAAGCCCAGGCCCCGGACGGGCAGATCGAGGCCGTGTCCATGCCCGATGCGCGCGCTTTTCTGCTGGGCGTGCAATGGCATCCGGAATGGCGCTGGGCCGAGAGCCCTTTAAGCCGGGCCATCTTCGCAGGCTTCGGAAAATCCTTGAAATCAGGTAAGTAAACACTTACTGTAAGTCATGGCTTACGAGAATGTGTTCGCGGCGCTGGGTGATCCCACCCGCAAGGCGGTATTCGACCGCCTGCGCCAGGGCCCCCAGACCGTGGGTGCCCTGGCAGCCGGCCTGCCGGTCAGCCGCCCCGCCATCTCCCAGCACCTCAAGGTCCTCAAGGAGGCGGGCCTGGTGACCGACCTGGCCGACGGCACGCGGCGGCTTTACCGCATCGACGGCAAGGGCCTGGAAGCCCTGAAAAACTGGCTTGTTGCGGTGTGGGAAGAGGCAGATCTGGCGCACCGGGCGGAAATCGAACGGCAACTGGAAGAGCGGCGTTACGGCTGAGTTCAGCTTTTTTGCTGTGATTTTTCAGCTTTTTGTCTATTGCAAAAATAGCACTGTCATTAGAAATATGACAGGAAATCGAAAAAACTTGAAACCTGTGACTTTCATGCCTAGTTTAGTCCCTGAAGGCGTTGATCGTAAGCATTGCCCCCGCTCGCTTCGCGGTCTGCCTTCGATGGAGCAAGGGTCATCCCCTCCCCGAGCTCCTCGCGCAATATGCGCATTGGGCCCCCGGCTTGCCGGGGGCCCCTTTTTTTTGGCGTATGCGCCAATGGGGACCAAATACGACAGCATCAGCATCAACTATGTGGAACTGCGGCGGCCGGACCCCCGGATCGCCCAGACGATCCAGGATGCTGTGGGGCCGGCCCGCACGGTCCTGAATGTTGGCGCCGGCACAGGTTCCTATGAGCCGGCAGATCGCCAGGTGACGGCGGTCGAGCCGTCGCTGGAAATGATCCGCAAGCGAAACCCTGCCGCCGCGCCGGTCATGCAGGCCAGTGCCGGTGACCTGCCGTTCGCGGACAAGAGCTTCGACGCCGCGATGGCGATCCTGACCATCCATCACTGGCCCGACAAGGAGGCGGGGCTGCGCGAGATGCGCCGCGTGACGCGCGGGCGCATCGTCTTGCTCGCCTACGATCCGGCGCACCGGCCCTGGCTGACCGATTATCTGCCCGAACTGGTGGCGCTGGATGAAGCGCAAATGCCGTCCATGTCCGATTATGAAAAATGGCTGGGCGATGTGCAGGTGACGCCGGTTCTGGTGCCGCATGATTGCAGTGACGGATTTCTCTATGCCTATTGGCGCCGGCCCACCGCCTATCTCGATCCGCATATTCGTTCCGGCAGTTCGTCCTTCTGGGCGATTGGCGGCAGTACCGAGGCGGGACTGGAGAGATTGAAGCGGGATCTCGACAGCGGCGCCTGGGAGCGCCGTTATGCCGATCTGCTCGCGCGCGATGCCTATGACGCGGGTTACCGGCTGGTGATCGCCGGCTAAGCTACTTTGCGCAGTGTCAGGCTCAGCCGCCCCCCGCCGGGCAGCAGCCGCGAACTGCCGGCGATCACCCGGTCGATGCCGTGATAGGCCAGCCGGGCCGGGCCGCCGAACAGGATGACATCGCCCGAGCCCAGCTTGATGCTCTGGGTGGCGCCGCCGCGTATCGCGCCACCAATGCGAAAGATGGCGTCATCGCCCAGCGAAACCCCGACCACCGGGGCGCTGATGTCCATTTCATCGCGGTCCTGATGCAGCCCCATCTTCGCGCCCTTGCGATAAAGGTTGATCAGGCAGCAATCGGGTAGCGGTGAAGCGGCAATCTCGTTCCAGAGCTCCAGCAAAGCCGATGGAATTTTTGGCCAGGGCTTGCCGGTGACGGGGTGCGAAGGCTGATAGCGGTAGCCGCTGCGATCCGAGACCCAGCCCAGTCGGCCGAAATTGCTTTCTTCGACTGAGAAGGATTTGCCCGTCTTGGGCATCACCGGACGGTAGAGCGGCGCGTGTTCCAGCAGCGCGACAACGTCGTCGAGCAATGTCCTTTGCGCTGCCGGGGAAAATTTCTCGCGCCACAGACAAATGCCTGGCGCCAGTTTCACCATTGATACTTGCTGCGCGTCGGCTCGATGAAAATCTTTTGGTAGAAATCACCCATGCCGCGTGCCTCCAGCCAGGCCTTGAGCTTTTCCGGCGTGTATTCCTCCGCGATCCAATCGGCGATGGGCCTTCCCTTCGCATCTTCGGCGGCGAAATCCAGGAACGGCTTCAGCCAGCGCTGATGCCGCTTGGGAAAATGCAGATAGGGAAAGCGCGCAAATTGCGCCCTTGCCGCGGGCAATGCCGTCCAGCCATCGCGGTAAATCAAATAAAGCGCCATGCCTAGGCTGGTGCGGTCCTGGCCGCCGGAGCATTTCATCGCAAAAGGCTTTGGCGTTTGCGCGAAGCATTCCATCAGCCGCACCAGCATCTCGCGCTTGGGAAGCTTGCGAGAATCCAGCATGGCGTCGAAATGCGCCGCGCCCAAAATCTTCGCGGCCGCGGTCTCGTTCTTCCACCAGGAGAGGTCGTCATTGCGGCCGCGCAGATTGATGATGGCGCGGATGCCGCGACGCGCCAGGAAGCGGCGGTAACCGCCCGCCCAAGGCTGGGCCATGCGCGCGGCTTCGCCCGGCAGGACCCAGTGGAAATTGTAGAGAATGTCGCCCAGGGACCGCATGCCTTTCTCTATACGCTAACTGGCTCCCATTCGCCGTTGGTCATGGTGCAAACTAAAGGCCCGCCTCCCCCTTTTGCGCGAAGCGCACCAAGGGGGAGGTGGCCGTAACAACGCCCCGGCGCGCAGGCGCTAGCCGAGCACCGGGGCAAAGTTGCGAAGGCCGGAGGGGGTCAAAATGGAGTCCTTGACCCTTCAAGCCTTTTCCGTATATTGCGCCGCTCTTCGGGCGACTCCGTTTCCCGAAAAACTAATTCTTTTCAAGGATTTAATCCTATGTATGCGGTCGTCCGCACCGGCGGAAAGCAGTATAAAGTGACCAAGGACACGGTCCTGAAGGTCGAAAGCCTGGCCGGCGATGTGGGCTCCAAGCTCACCCTCGGCGAGGTGCTGCTGGTTGGCGGCGACGCCCCCAAACTCGGCGCGCCGCTGGTCAAGGGCGCCTCGGTGAGTTGCGAAATCCTGGAACATGGCCAGGGCGACAAGATCATCGCCTTCAAGAAGAAGCGCCGCAAGAACACCCACCGCAAGCGCGGTCACCGTCAGCACTTCACCAAGGTGAAGGTGCTGGATATCACGGCCGGTTAAGGACACCCACGATGGCACACAAGAAAGCCGGCGGTTCTTCGCGCAACGGCCGCGACTCCAACCCCAAGATGCTCGGCGTGAAGCTGTTCGGCGGCGAATATGTTGCCGGCGGCAATGTGATCGTGCGCCAGCGCGGCACCCAGTTCTATGCGGGCGAGAATGTCGGCATGGGCCGTGACCATACGCTTTTCGCGCTGGCCGATGGCCGCGTGTCCTTCAAGACCGGTTTCAAGCGCCGCACCTTTGTGTCGGTAGTCCCGGCGACGGATGCGGCCCAGGAAGCCGTGAAGACGGCAGCGGAATAGGCGGCTAAAGACATAGGCCGCCACACAAATGTGGCGGCCCGTTATGCGAGGGAGATGGTCCGCCATCTCCCTTTTTTGTTCCTCGCAGAAAAAGGATTTGCGGGGATGTCATGTGCATTTTGGAGAGCGAAAGACTGATTTTGCGGCCACCTCGGCCCTTGGATATCGAAGCGATGGCGGTGTGGCTCAGCGATTTTGACGTCGCCCGGATGCTGGCCCGGGTGCCCCATCCTTACAGCGAAGAGGATGCCGAGGATTTCCTGGCGCGCGAGCCCACGGACGAACAGGTCTTTGTCATCGAGCGCAAGGCCGACGGCATTTTTCTCGGCACCATCGGCTTCAATCCCGCCGCGGAGTACGAGTTCGGCTATTGGCTGGGCAAGCCCTTCTGGGGCCAGGGTTATGCCACCGAGGCGCTGCACCGGCTGGTGAGCCACGCCTTCGAGAGCATGGGCGCGCAAAGCATCCATGCCGGCTTCTTCGCCGACAACCCCGCCTCCGGCAATGTGCTGGTCAAGCTGGGCGCGCGCCATAACGGCTCGAAACTGCGCTTTTCCAGGGCCCGGGGCGTGACCGTCCTCTGCCATGACATGCTGTTGACGCGGGCCGATTTCCTGCGAAAACAGGCCGCCTAGGGAGCGTCGGCCCCGCGAAGTCGGTAGACTTCGCGTCAGGCCGCGCGACCCAACAAAAGAGTCGAACGATGCGCTTTCTCGATGTCGCAAAAGTCTATGCCAGCAGCGGTGCCGGCGGGAACGGCTGCGTCGCGTTCCGGCGCGAGAAGTTCATCGAGCATGGCGGGCCTTATGGCGGCGATGGCGGCCGTGGCGGCGATGTCGTCGCCGAGGCGGTGGAGAATCTCAACACGCTGATCGACTATCGCTTCCAGCAGCATGTGAAGGCTCAGAGCGGCGAGGGCGGCAAGGGCAAGGTGATGACCGGCGCCAATGGCGAACCCGCCATCATGAAAGTGCCGGTCGGAACCGAGATCTATGAGGAAGACGGCGAGAGTCTGATCGCCGATCTCGCCACGCCCGGCCAGCGCATCCGGCTGCTCAAGGGCGGCAATGGCGGCTTCGGCAATGCCCATTTCAAGAGCTCGACCAACCAGGCGCCCGACTTCGCCATGCCCGGCCAGCCGGCGCAGGAAGCCATTTTCATCCTCAAGCTCAAACTGATCGCCGATGCCGGCCTGATCGGCATGCCCAATGCCGGCAAGAGCACCTTCCTGTCCCGTGTTTCGGCGGCGCGGCCCAAGATCGCCGATTATCCTTTTACCACCCTGGAACCGCAGCTGGGTGTGGTGAAGATCGATGACAGCGACTTCGTGCTGGCCGACCTGCCCGGACTGATCGAAGGCGCCCATGAAGGCATCGGCCTGGGCGACCGCTTCCTGGGTCATGCCGAACGCTGCGCCTCGATCCTGCATCTGATCGACGGCACCGGCGATGCGGTGGCGAAAACCTACAAGATCATCCGCGGCGAGCTGGAAGCCTATGGCCACGGCCTGGAGGACAAGCCCGAGATCGTGGCCCTGAACAAGGTCGACGCCATTCCTGAACGCGAGCTGGCGAAGAAGCGCGCCGCGCTGGAGCGCGCCTGCGGCCACAAGGTGCATGTGATTTCCGGCGTCACCGGCGCCGGCATCACCCATGTGCTGCGCGCCATGGTCAAGGAAATCAACGCCCGTCGCACCGAACGCGCTGAGATCGCCAGCCGCCATCGTCCGCTGCCGGTGCCCGCCAGCCGCGCCGAACGCCAGGCGGTGAATTTCAAGGCGCCGGTGGTGCCGCCTTCGCCCAGGACCGAAGACGCCGTGGTGAAGAGTGCCAGGCCGGTGCGCGCGCCGAAGAAAAAGAGGATCGCAAAGGTCGAAACGCCCAAGCCCAAGGCCAAAGCCAAGCCGAAATCCAAGGGCGGCCGCGCCAAGGCCAAGCCGAAGCGGGCCAAGCATTCCAACAAGGCCCGGGCGAAGAAGAAGGCGCTCCGCCGATGAACACGCTTTTTGCCGGCGCCAGGCTGGTGATTGTGAAAGTGGGTTCGACGCTTCTGGTGGACCAGACCCCCGCGAGTGGAGGCGAGCAATCAAGCAAAGCGAGCGGAGGCGAGCAATCAAGCAAGGGCGAGCTGCGCCGCGCCTGGCTGGAATCGCTGTGTGCCGATGTCGCCGCCTTGAAGCAGGAGGGCGCCCAGGTGATCCTGGTGTCGTCCGGCTCCATTGCGCTGGGCCGCCGCTTGCTGAAATTGCCGTCGGGTCCCCTGCGGCTGGAGGAAAGCCAGGCCGCCGCCGCGGCGGGGCAGGTGCGGCTGGCGGAAGCCTATGCCGATATCTTCGCCCAACAGGGCCTGGTCGCGGCGCAAGTGTTGCTGACTTTTGGCGATACCGAAGAGCGCCGCCGCTATCTCAATGCCCGCGCCACGCTCAATACGCTGGTGGAACTGGGCGCGGTGCCGGTGATCAACGAGAATGACACGGTGGCCACCGCCGAGATCAAGTTCGGTGACAATGACCGGCTGGGCGCGCGCGTCGCCTCGATGATGGGCGCCGACCGGCTGGTGCTGCTTTCGGATGTCGATGGGCTCTATACCGCCAATCCCGGCCAGGATGCATCGGCGCAGCATATTCCCGAAGTCGATGCCATCACGCCCGAGATCGAGGCGATGGCGGGGGATTCCATTTCCGGCGTCGGGCGCGGCGGCATGGCCTCCAAGCTGATCGCCGCCAAGATCGCCATGGGCGCGGGCTGCGATGTCATCATCGCTAAGGGCGAAGCGATCAATCCGCTGAAGACCCTGGCTGAAGGCGGCCGTCACACCAGATTCCGCGCCAGCCTGACGCCCAGTGCCGCGCGCAAGCGCTGGATCGCGGGTGTGCTCAGGCCCGAAGGCACGCTGGTGATCGATGACGGCGCGGTGACGGCGCTGCAGCAGGGCAAGAGCCTGCTGCCCGCCGGCATCCGCCAGATCGATGGCCGTTTCGAGCGCGGCGACGCCGTGGTGATCAAGAATCGCGACGGGCGTGAAATCGCGCGCGGGCTGGTGGCCTATAGCGCCAGCGATGCCGAGCGTATCGCCGGTAAGCGCAGCCTCGAAATCGAGGCCATATTGGGCTATCGTGGCCGCGACGAGATGATCCACCGCGACGACCTTACGCTGACGGGAAATTGAGTCATGAATGTCCATAAGCCCGCAGAAGCTTTAGCCGCCGAGATGCAGGGCATCGGCGCCGCCGCCCGCCAGGCCGCGCGCGCCATGCGCGAGGCTCCGGCCGACGCCAAGACCAGGGCCTTGATGGTGGGCGCTGCCGCCATCCGCCGCCGCGCGGATGAAATTTTCGCCGCCAACAAGGCCGATCTGGAAGCGGCCAGGGCGGCCGGCATGTCGGCGCCGCTGATGGACCGGCTGGCGCTGGATTCCAAGCGGCTGGAAGCCATGGCGGCGGGCGTTGAAATCGTCGCCGCGCTGCCCGATCCCGTCGGCCGCGAACTGGCGCGCTGGTCGCGTCCCAACGGGCTGGATATCGCCCGGGTGGCGACGCCCATCGGCGTCATCGGCATCATCTATGAATCCCGCCCCAATGTGACGGCCGATGCCGGCGCGCTGGCGCTGAAGGCGGGCAATGTCGCCATCTTGCGCGGCGGCTCCGACTCCATCCGTTCGGCCACCACCATTCTGTCGGCCATGCGCGAAGGCTTGCGCGAAGCCGGCCTGCCCGATGCGGCGCTGCAGATGGTCGGCAATACCGATCGCGCCGCCGTCGGCCTGATGCTGGAAGGACTGAACGGCAATGTCGATCTGATCATTCCCCGCGGCGGCAAGGGGCTGACCGGACGCGTGATGTCGGAAGCCCGGGTGCCGGTGCTGGCGCATCTGGAAGGCATCGTCCATGTCTATGTCCATCCCGCCGCCGACCTCGCCAAGGCGCGCAAGCTGGTGCTGAACGCCAAGATGCGCCGCACCTCCATCTGCGGCGCGGCGGAAACCCTGTTGCTGGACCGGGCCATCCTCAAAAGCCATGGCGTGCCGATCCTGGAAGATCTGGTGCAGGCCGGCTGCGAAATCCGCGGTGACGAAGCGGTGCGGGCGGTCTTTCCGCCCGCCAAGCCCGCCACGGAAGAAGACTGGAAGACCGAATATCTCGACGCCATCATCTCGGTGCGCGCCGTCGATGGCGTGGAAGAAGCGATCCGGCATATCGAGCATTATGGCTCGCACCACACCGACGCCATCGTGACGGAAGACGCAGGCGCGGCCGAAAGCTTCATGGCCAGCCTGGACAGCGCCATCGTGCTGTGGAACGCCTCGACCCAGTTTGCCGATGGCGGCGAATTCGGCATGGGCGCCGAAATCGGCATCGGCACCGGCAAGATGCATGCCCGCGGCCCCGTCGGCGCCGAACAGCTCACCACCTTCAAATATGTGGTGCGCGGCAATGGCCAGACCCGTCCTTGAACCCTTGGCCTGACCCGGAGATTTCGATGAGCACCCACAAAGGCAGCTGCCATTGCGGCAAGGTCGCCTATGAGTTCGAAAGCGGTCCCATCACCGAGGGGCTGGAGTGCAATTGCTCGATCTGCGGCCGCAAGGGCGTCATCCTGCATTTCATCCCGGCCCCGTCCTTCACCCTGACGACGCCGCGCGAAGCCCTCAGCAGCTACAAATTCAACAAGCAGGTGATCGATCACCTCTTTTGCCGCGATTGCGGCGTGTCCTCCTTTTCGGAAGACACCGATCCCAAAGGCAACACGATGGTGGCGATCAATCTGCGCTGCGTCGAAGGCGTCGAACCTTCAGAATTGAAGCGGAATTTCTACAACGGGCGCGACATTTGACCTGGATCCGGCCACCCGGGCCGGTGGGGCCGCAGCTTGTGGTCGGCTTGCTGGGCGGCTCCTTCAATCCCGCCCATGACGGCCATCGCTATGTCAGCGAAGTCGCCCGGAAGGCGCTGGGACTCAATGCCGTCTGGTGGCTGGTGACACCCGGCAATCCGCTCAAGCGCGCCAGTGAACTGGCCGACCTCATCGCCCGCAGCGCCCTGGCCCGCCAGGTGGCGCCGCGTCACGATATCGTCAGCGATATCGAAGGCCTGCTGGGGACGCGCTACACGGTCGACACGCTGCGCGCGCTCAAGCGCCGTTTTCCCGCCACGCGCTTTGTCTGGCTGATGGGCAGCGACAATCTGGCCGGTTTCGGCCATTGGAAGAATTGGACGGCGATTGCGGCCCAGGTTCCCATCGTGGTGGTGCGGCGGCCAGGCAGCGCGCTCGATACGCTGAAATCGCCCCTGGTGCGGCGTTTCGGGCAGAAGCGGGCGCTGACGGCGCCGCCCAGTGTGCTGGTGCTCGATGGCCCGCGAAGTCCCCATAGCTCCACGGCCATCCGCATGGCCTTGGAGCCGCGCCTGATGGCGTGATAAAAGCCTTATCCGACCCGGAGTTAGTCCCCTGAAAGCCAAAAAAGCGCCTGCCAAGAAGCCCGCCGCCAAAAAGGCCGCGAAAAAGGCTCCCGCAAAAAAGAAGTCTCCGGCCAAGCCCCAGAGCAAGTCCAAGCCCAAGACGAAGAGCAAAGCCCCGGCCAAGAAGAAGGCCGCGCCCAAGCGGAAAGCCAGGCCACCCAAGCCGCCGGCCAAGGCCGCGCCGCAAAGCGATCTGCTCAAGCGCGTGATCGCCTCGCTGGAAGACGACAAGGCCGAGAACATCGTCACGATCGACCTGGAAGGCCGCTCGGCGCTGTGCGACGCCGCCGTGATCGCTTCGGGCCGCTCTTCCCGCCATGTTGCCGCCATTGCCGATCACCTGGCCCGCCGCCTGAAGGAAGGCGGTTATGGCACGCGTCCGGTCTCGGGCGCCGCCACCGGCGACTGGGTGCTGGTCGATGCCGGCGACATCATCGTCCATGTCTTCCGTCCCGAGGTGCGTGACTATTACGACCTGGAAGGCATGTGGAACGTCGGCACTCCAAGTAGATGAGACTCTGGGTCATTGCGATCGGGAGTGGCCGGGGCAGCTCGGAAGGCGCGCTGGTCGAGGAATTCATCACCCGCGCCCAGAAAATGGGTAAGGGCTTGGGCTTTCCCGCCGTGACGGTGGAAGAGCTGGCCGTCTCCAAGGCGCGCGATGCCGCCACCCGCATGAAGGATGAGGGCGAGCGGCTGGCCGACCGCGTCCCGGACGGCGCCCATGTCGTGCTGCTGGATGCCAAGGGCAAGGGCATGACATCCGAGGATTTCGCCGAATTCCTGGGGGTGCTGCGCGATGCCGGCACCCGCGACCTGGCTTTTGTGATCGGTGGACCGGATGGGCTGGGTCCGCTGCCGGGCAAGAAGTCGGGCCGCAGCCTCGCCTTCGGACCGCAGACCTGGCCGCATCTGCTGGCGCGCGTGCTGCTGAGCGAGCAGATCTATCGGGCGATGACCATTCTGGCGGGCCATCCCTACCACCGACCCTAGAGGACGATCACGCTTCTTTGAAGCGCTATCATGCTCTCGTCTTTTGTTTTTTCGCGCAATTTATCCGAAAACCGCTTCGCACTTTTCGGATTGCGCTCTGGTAAACGCGACGGGCGGAAACTCCCAAAGGAGCTCCGCCCGTCACGCCTCAGGGGGTGTGGAGCTACTCTACTATCCGCCGTTGCCGCAGAACTGGGCTTTCACGGCACAGTCCGTCGCGCCGGAGGCCTGGCACTGAGCGAGACCGAAGGCAGCGGCTTCAAACTTGTCCGGATCGGTGACGACAAAGGACTGGCGCGCCTGCGGCGACATCACCAGCGAGCTGCAATTGCCCGCCAGGCTGGTCTTGATCACGCAGTTCTGGCCGCCATTGCGCGAACATTCTTGCAGCGAGCGTTGCTCGGCGCTGGCGGGGTCATGAAAGCCCCAGGCGGCGCCGAAATTGCCGGTATCCTCGCTTATCGCCAGGGCACCATAGGCCCCGGCCTGCGGCGCCTGGGCCTGGTCGGCCGTCTTGGGCGCGAAATAGATCCATGAGGCGTAAAACACCGCCGCGAAAAGGACGACGAGCAGCAGCCCGCCCAAAATGCTCTTTCTACGATCGCCGACCATGGCAACCTTCTCCAATGAAGTTCCTGGCAAGGGCATTTCAAGTCCCGTACCAGCGATTTGACGGCGCGAATGCCCCGGATCGGCACAAAATCGCGCCGTCAATCCTTCCTTAACCATGATCGGCGATGGTAGGCGCGTCTCAATGGGACGAGCGCACCCATGGAAATCAAAGGCCCTGGCCGGATCGAAACCGGCGCCATAAGGCGAAAAACCACGACCGCCGCGGCCGGCGGTGCCTTCAGCGTGTCCGACACGCCCGATACCCATGGCGGCATCGTCGCCGGACCCGGCCCGATCGCGGCGCTGGATTCCATCCTGATGCTGCAGGGGATGGACGATTCCACCGAAGGCCGCTCCAAGGGCGCCGCCCATGGCGAGCAGCTTTTGAACCTGCTGGACGCGGTGCGTGACGGGCTGCTGGCCGGCAATATCCCGCGTTCGACCCTGAACAAGCTGGCGGTGGCGGTGACGCGCCGTCACGATGCCTTCGCGGATCCCAAGCTGCAGGACGTGCTCGATCAGATTGAGCTACGCGCCCATGTCGAGCTGGCAAAGCTCGACGTGCTGGATAAGCGGGTGGCTTAAAGGCCCAGGATCGGTTTGAAGCCGCCGTAGATCATGCGCTTGCCGTCGAACGGCATGTTCTTCATGCCGTCCAGGCGGGGATCTTCCATCACCTTCTTGTTGCAGGCGTCGCGGACTTCCTTGGACGGGTAGACGATCCACGAAAAGATCACGACCTCGTCGTCCTTGGCCTGCACCGCGCGGGGGAACGAGGTGAGTTCGCCATAGGGCACGTCGTCGCCGACGCATTCGACATAGTCGGTGGCGCCATATTCCCGCCAGATGGGCTGGCATTTCCCGCTCATCGCCTTGTAGGCCTCGATATTCGCCTTCGGCACCGCGATGATGAAGCCGTCCACGTAAGCCATGGTCTTCTCCCAGTTGTTTCTGACAATCAAAGGACGGGCGGACTGGCCCGGTTCCGACATGGGGCCGGAAATTTTTACGGGCGCATCGGGACAAAGAAAAAGGGCGGCTTTGGGGCCGCCCTTTCCGATTTTCGTGAAGTTTTATGCCTCAGACATCCAGCAGCAGGCGCTGCGGATCTTCCAGGTTTTCCTTGACCCTGACCAGGAAGGTGACTGCTTCGCGGCCATCGACCAGGCGGTGATCATAGGACAGGGCCAGGTACATCATGGGCCGGATTTCGACCTTGTCGCCGCCTCTCTCGTCTTTCACAGCCATGGGGCGGGGCTGGATCTTGTGCATGCCCAGGATGCCCGACTGGGGCGAATTCAGGATCGGGGTCGACATCAGCGAGCCGAAGACGCCGCCATTGGTGATGGAGAAAGTGCCGCCCTGCAGCTCTTCCAGCTTGAGGCGATTGTCGCGGGCGCGGGTGCCGAAATCGACGATCGCCTTTTCGACATCGGCCAGCGACAGGGTATCGACGCCCTTGACCACAGGCACAACCAGGCCGCGCTCGGTCGAGACCGCGACGCCGATGTCGTAATAATTCTTGTAGACGATAGTATCGCCTTCGATCTCGGCATTGATGTTGGGAATTTCCTTCAGCGCCGCCACGACGGCCTTGGCGAAGAAGCCCATGAAGCCCAGCTTGACGCCATGCTTCTTCTCGAAGCTGTCCTTGTAGGTGGCGCGCAGCGCCATCACCGCGCCCATATCCACCTCGTTGAAGGTGGTGAGCTGTGCGGCGGTGTTCTGGGATTCCTTCAGGCGCAGCGCGATGGTCTTGCGCAGGCGCGTCATCGGCACTTTTTCCTCGCGCGCCTCATTGGAACGCGGACCGGCCGGGACCGGGGTTGCGGCGGCCGGCGCGGCGGCGCGGCTGGCCAGGGCCCCGAGCATGTCGCCCTTGGTGACGCGGCCGTCCTTGCCGGTGCCGGCAACGGAGGCGGTGGCGACGCCGGACTCCGCGGCGATGCGCTTGGCGGACGGCATGGCAGGCGCATCGGCCTTGTTGGACGCAGGTTGCGCCACAGGGGCAGGCGCTTCCGGCTTGGCGGGTGTCGGACGGGCGGCTTGCGGATTGGAGGCCGGTACGGCTGAGGTCTTGCCGGCAGCGCCTTCGGCGATGGCGCCCAGCACCGCGCCCACCGTCACGGTGGCGCCCTGTTGCACGCTGATGCTTTCGATGGCGCCATCGGCGGGCGAGGGTACTTCCACCGTCACCTTGTCGGTTTCCAGCTCCAGCAGCGGCTCATCGCGCTTGACCGCGTCGCCTTCCTTCTTGAACCAGCGCGCCACCGTGGCTTCGGTGACGGACTCGCCCATGGCAGGAACCTTGATATCGATGCTCATCGGCAATGATCCGTTCGAAATGCGTTAGAGGGCCAGACTCAAAGAGAAAGCGCGTCATTGAGGAAAGCGGCCAGTTCGGCCTGGTGCTGCTTCATCAGGCCGGCGGCGGTGGAGGCATATTCCGGACGGCCAGCATAGCGCGGACTGCCCTTGCCGCCCAGCTTGGTGACCGTGTCTTCGATACGGGGACGGATGAAGCTCCAGGCGCCCTGATTCTGGGGCTCTTCCTGGCACCAGACCAGCTCGGCCTGGGGGAAGCGGTTCAACTCCTGCGCCAGCACATTCTCCGGGAAGGGATAAATCTGCTCAATGCGCAGGATCTGGATGCGGTTCTCGCCCCGCTTCTCGCGCTCTTCCATCAGGTCGAAATAGACCTTGCCGGTGCAGAGGATGACGCGCCTGATCTGGTCGTCCGGCACCAGTTCGACGGTGGTGGCGCCCGGCACGACTTCGGCCTGGTCGCGCAGCACGCGATGGAAGCTGTTGGACGGCAGCATGTCGGAGAGGAAGCTGGTGCACTTTTTGTGGCGCAGCAGCGACTTGGGCGTCAGCACCACCAGCGGCTTGCGGAAGCTGCGGTGCATCTGCCGGCGCAGGATGTGGAAATAATTGGCCGGCGTGGTCGGGACGCAGACCTGCATATTGTCCTGGGCGCAAAGCTGCAAATAGCGCTCCAGACGGGCGCTGGAATGTTCCGGGCCCTGGCCTTCATAGCCGTGCGGCAAGAGCAGGGTCAGGCCCGACATGCGCAGCCACTTCATTTCGCCCGAGGCGATGAACTGGTCCATCACCACCTGGGCGCCGTTGGCGAAGTCGCCGAACTGGGCTTCCCACAGCACCAGCGCCTTGGGCTCGGCGGTGGAATAGCCATATTCGAAGCCCAGCACCGCTTCTTCCGACAACAGCGTGTCGATCACTTCGAAGCAGCCCTGTCCCTCGCGGATATGCTGCAGCGGGTAGTAGCGTTCCTCGGTCTGCTGGTCGACCAGGCCGGCATGGCGCTGGCTGAAGGTGCCGCGGGTGGAATCCTGGCCGGACAGGCGGATGTAGAAATCCTCATCCAGCAGGGTGCCGAAGGCCAACGCCTCGCAGGTGGCCCAGTCGAAGCCTTCGCCGGTCTCGAACATCCTGGCCTTGGCCTCGAGCTGGCGGGCGATGGTCTTGTGCAGGTTGAAACCTTGCGGCGCCGTGGTCAGTGCCTTGCCGACTTTCAGCAGGGTTTCCCGGGGAAGGCCGGTATCGCCGCGGCGGTCGCTGTTCTTGGGCGCCGTCTCCAGCCCCTGCCATTTGCCGTCCAGCCAGTCGGCGCGGTTGGGCAGGTGGGATTTGGAAGCGTTGAATTCTTCGTCCAGCCGCGCGTTGAACTCGGCCTGCATCGCCTCGGCTTCGGTCTGGGTGATGGTGCCTTCGGCGACCAGCTTCTTGCTGTAGAGCTGCAGCGTGGGCTCGTGATCCTTGATCACCCGGTACATCTGAGGCTGGGTGAAGGCAGGCTCGTCGCTCTCATTATGGCCGAACCTGCGATAGCAGATCATGTCCAGAACGACGTCCTTCTGGAATTTCTGGCGGAATTCGGTGGCGATGCGGGCGGCATGGACCACCGCTTCGGGATCGTCGCCATTCACATGGAAGATCGGGGCCTGCACCATCAGGGCGATATCGGTGCAATAGGGCGAGGAGCGCGAATATTGCGGCGCGGTGGTGAAGCCGATCTGGTTGTTGATGACGAAATGGATGGTGCCGCCGGTGCGGAAGCCCTTGATGCCCGACATGGCGAAACATTCCGCCACCACGCCCTGGCCGGCAAAGGCGGCGTCGCCATGGATCAGCAGCGGCAGCACGGAGGTGCGGGCGTCGATGTCATGCAGCTGCCACTGTTTGGCGCGGGCCTTGCCCAGCACCACCGGATTGACGATTTCCAGATGCGAAGGGTTGGGCGTCAGCGACAGATGCACCTTTTGGCCGTCGAATTCGCGGTCGGACGAGGCGCCCAGATGGTATTTCACGTCGCCCGAACCTTCGACGTCGGACGGATTGGCGCTGCCGCCCTGGAATTCATGGAAGAGCTGGCGATAGGGTTTGCCCATCACATTGACCAGCACGTTGAGGCGGCCGCGATGGGCCATGCCGACCA
The DNA here is from genome assembly GCA_035250225.1 of Rhizomicrobium sp. Classification (GTDB taxonomy): domain Bacteria; phylum Pseudomonadota; class Alphaproteobacteria; order Micropepsales; family Micropepsaceae; genus Rhizomicrobium. Next base: position 36,128 of record DATFFI010000115.1, read on the forward strand.
CGATCTCGGTGACGCCCAGCTGGCCGCCGCGCTTGATGATCTGCTCCAGCGCCGGAATGGTGGCTTCGCCGCCATCCAGGCCGAAGCGCTTGGTGCCGACGAAACGGTTGGAAGCGAACTTCTCGAAGCCCTCGGCCTCGATCAGCTTGTAGAGGATCGCCTTCTTGCCTTCCGGGGTGAAGCTGATCTCGTCGCCCTCGATGCGGCGCTGCAGCCAGGTCTTCTGCTCGGCATCGTTGATGTGCATGAACTCATAGCCGATGCGGCCGCAATAAATGCTGCGCAGCTTCTGCACGATCTGGCGTGGGCTTGCGGTGTCGAGGCCCAGGATGCCGTCGATATAGACCGGAATGTCGAGCGCGGCGCCGTCAAAACCGTAATGGGTGGGATCGAGCGTCGCCTGCTTGTTGCGTGGCGTGATGCCTAAGGGATCGAGCTCGGCCTCGAAATGGCCGATCATGCGATAGGCGCGGATCATCTGCACCGCATGGATCGAATGCTTGGGCGCATCGAGCAGGGCGGGGTCGGCAGCGGCAGGCTTGGCGCCCTTGGCGTCGCCCGGCTTATTTGATTTTTGGGGCGCCGGCGGCGGGGTCTGGCCGGTCAGGGCCAGGGTGGTGTCGTCATTGGCGAGGGTGGGGCGCTTGCCACGGGCCCAGGCCGGACCCTGGCCCAGCTGGGTGGCCGAAAGATTGCGCTCGCCCAGCCCGGCGAAATAATCCCGCCAACTCTGGTCCACCGAATTGGGGTCGGCGAGATAACGCTCGTAGAGCTGCTCGACAAAGGCGGCGTTGGTCCCCGACAGGAAGGAGGTCGCCTCCAGGATGTCGTTGGAGGCGCGGCCCAGCGCGTTCGGTGTAGATTGTTCAGTCATTTCAAACGCTTAAGCGAGGCTTGTTGGGCCTCTGCCCATCCTGGGTGGCGTTATTGAAGCGCGCGTTTCTGACGGCGGGTGGTAACGCCTTCTGCCAGCCGATTCAACGGCGAATACCGTTAATATGGGTTCAATAGCGCGCAATTGCGACCCACGGATTACGCGGGCCCACAAGCACCTCATCCCGTGAATGGGCCCCGTGAAAGGGGTGCCTATTTGCCGTTCAACAAATCGACAAGGGTCGTGCCCAGAGCCGCCGGATTGGGCGAGACCCGGATGCCCGCGGCCTGCATGGCCTCGATCTTGGACGCGGCGTCGCCCTTGCCGCCGCTGATGATGGCGCCGGCATGGCCCATGCGGCGGCCGGGGGGGGCAGTGACACCGGCGATGAAACCGACCATCGGCTTCTTCACCTTGGAATGGCGGATGAAGTCGGCGGCGTCTTCCTCGGCGCTGCCGCCGATCTCGCCGATCATGATGATCGATTTGGTTTCGGGATCGGCCAGCAGCATCTCCAGCACCTCGATATGCTCGGTGCCCTTGACCGGATCGCCGCCGATGCCGACGCAGGTGGTCTGGCCCAGGCCGGCCGCGGTGGTCTGCGCCACCGCTTCATAGGTGAGCGTGCCGGAGCGCGAGACAATGCCGACGCTGCCGCGCTTGTGGATGTGGCCGGGCATGATGCCGATCTTGCAGGCGTCGGGCGTGATGACGCCCGGGCAGTTCGGGCCGACCAGGCGGGTGCGCGAACCGGCGAGGGCCCGTTTCACCTTGACCATGTCGAGGACCGGGATCCCCT
>DATFFI010000116.1:0-20663 GCA_035250225.1 Rhizomicrobium sp.
GAACCCATGCCTTCCGGGTGTCTTGCGCCGGCGCCCGTTCCGGCCGCCGGCCCGGATGCATTGCCGCCCGGGGTTGGCCGCGAGGCCGTGCTCAAGGGCTGCGGCGGCTGTCACGGCATCGACGCGGTCATCACCGAACGCCGCAGCCGCACAGAATGGGCGAACACCGTCACCATGATGATCACTCTTGGCGCGCCGGTGTCCGAAGCCGAGTTCGAGCCGGTGGTGAATTATCTCGCCGCCCATTTCGGGCCGCGATAGCCCGCCTGTTTCGTGCCTTCGGCCAGGATTGACCGCACGCACCGACGGCTATGGCGATGTCATCCTGATGGCGGATCGCGATGGCCCCCATAACGGGCTGCGCATCGCCCGGTGGCGTGGCCGGCGTCGGGCTGGCCCAGGCTGATGATCTGAGAAAAATGGCTCCGCGCCACGACATACGCAGAAATACCTAAGAAGCGGAATATGGGCAGTGTTGCTTATTTGTTAACGCTGTTGACCTAGATTGGCGGGACGAGGAGATCGCCATGTCCGAACCCATGCCTTCCGGGTGTCTTGCGCCGGCGCCCGAAACCGAGGCCGATGCACCGGCCCCGTCGCGGAAGATCACCGTTCTGGTCGTCGACGATGTCGAACTTAACCGCGTCGTGGTTGGTGCAATGCTCGCCAAAGCGGGCGGTTACGACGTCCATTTTGCTTTCGACGGCGTGCAGGCCGTGGAGGCCTATCGCAGATTGCAGCCCGACATTGTCCTCATGGACATGGCGATGCCCAATATGGACGGCCTGGATGCCACAGCGAGGATACGCCAGCTTGAAACCGGGGCGAAACGCGCCAGGGTCATCGGGCTGACGGCCTATGCCACGGCGGATGATCGGCAGATCTGCCTCGACAGCGGAATGGACGACTATCTCACCAAACCAACTAATCCCAAGGCCCTGAAGGCGGCATTGGAAGGCTGAGCACGAGATAAGACAATGACCGCCGCCCCCCAGGACAACCAATTGCGACCGGCGGATGCGTCCGTTCCCGCCGCGAAGCTGCAGGTTCTCGGTCTCGCGCCCATCAAAAGGAAGCTCGGCGACAAATGGGACCGGCTTTCCGATCTCGTTCACAAACTGTTCGAGAGGGCCATCGCCAACGCGCAAGGGCCAAACGACCATTTCATTATCCTGGATGAATTGTCCTATGTGGTGACATTCGGCAATCTGTCGCTTCAGCAAACCAATCTGATGTGCGCCTCGATCGCCCGGGACGTTTGCGAGCATTTGTTCGGTGACAAGATCGACGAGGTCTCGGTGCGCACCATCATCGCCGAGGTCGTGGCGCCGGACCGGGCAATCGATGCAGGCGCGAATCTCGACGCCGCGCTGGAGCGGGATGGCGTTGAGACAATACACACGCATAGTGTTCAGTCCGAACCGTCGCGGCCCGCCGCCAAGGTCAGCGAAAACTATCCAACGCCGGCGGCATCCCTGGTGGAACCGATATCCGCCGCGCACGCTTTGTTGGCGGAAAAGGGCCTTAAGTTGGGCCTGTTTCCCATGTGGGAGTTGAAAAAGGGCGCGAGCAATTCGCTGTTTTTGACGGCTTTCAGCGGCAACGGCGTCAGCGCGCTGACCACCGGCACCTCCCGTCTGCTTGGCGCGGAAGCCCCCATTATCGATATCGAGATCAGCCATCTCTGTGCGGCGGCGGCATACGCGGCAAGGGTTCGCGCAGAGAATAAAGTTTGCGCCCTGGCGGTCGGCGTCAGTTACGACACGCTGGGCTGTTTCCGGTCGAGAATTCGCTATATGGCAGCTTTGCAGGCGATGGCTTTTCCCTCCAGCAACCCGCTTCTGGTGCGAATTGAGCAGATTCCCGAAGGCGCTCCGCAAGGGCGGATCGCCGAATTCGTCGCCATGCTGACACCGAAGAATGTCCGGGTGACCCTGGAATTCTGCTCTCTTGCCTCCCTTCGCAGGGTCGATATTCGCCTGGGGGCGACGGCACTAGGCGGTACGCTGCCCGCAAATGCCGACCGTGTTCTTGCGCTGGAAACGGCGGAACGGTTGGTCCAAAAGGCCATGGCCCAGAAAGCCTTTTCGTATCTGGAAAATCTCGATAGCCCGGAACATCTGGCTGTGGCGAACCGTGCCAATATTCGGTTTGGCCGTGGCCTGGCTTTGAACACCCGGCATTTCTCCGGCCTGGAGCCCGTGCCGGCCTTCCCGCTCGCCATGGCGCCTGCGGGCAGTGTGGCGCTGGTCTGAGCGCGGCCGATCCCGGCGCCTGAACGCCTAAACCCTTCGGGAATTCTTCCCTGGACCGTTCCTCCCGCCGCTCTCCCGCCTTGGGGCGGGGCGCGCTATAGTGCCGGAATGTCGTTGCAAACCCGGGTCTTGGGGTCCATCGCCCTGCTGCTGGTGCTGACACTGCTGGGCAGCAGCGCCTTTCTCTTGCTGCATGCCCGCGCGATGGCGCGGCTGGAAGTCCACACGGCCTTTCGCGGCGCCGAGGAAGCCGTGCGCGACATCATGAAGAGCAATGTCGCCCATACCGTCACCTTGCGCGAAGTGGTGGCCAGCTTTGAAGGCCAGCGCCATGTCCGTGCCGCCCTGGTCAACGAAAAGGGCAGGGTCATCCTGGCGTCGCGGATCGCCGCGCTGAACAATCCCGCGCCCGTCTGGTTTGTCAGACTGATGTCGCCGCCGCCTTTGGCGGTGACCATTCCCATCGAGCTGCCGCAATTTCCCTGTGTGGTGGAACTGACCAGCGATCCCTCCAGCGAGCTGGCGCAGCTCTGGGAGTATGCCCTCAACGCTTTCCTCACGGTGCTGCTCTTCTGCGCCGGCGTGATGACGGTGGTTTCGCTGGCTTTCTCCTATGCCATGCGTCACCTGACGCGGCTTCAGGCCGGCATGCTGGATGTCGCCAAGGGCCGCTATCATGCCCGGATGGATCCGGCGGGGGCGCCGGAATTCGCCGATTTGGCGCATGGCTTCAATCATATGGCGCAGCGGCTGGAGGAATTTTCCGGCAGCAACCGGCAATTGGAGCAGCAGGTGCGCCAGGTCCAGGACGAGGAACGTACCGGCATCGCCCGCGACCTGCATGACGAGGTGGGACCTTACCTCTTCGCCATCCAGGTCGATGCCAGCATGCTGGCCAAGGCGCCGGATGAAGAGACCCGCAATCGCGGCATGGTCATTCGCGAGGCGGTAATGCATGTGCAGCGCCAGGTGAAGGACATCTTGCGCCAGTTGCGTCCCGCCAATGCGGTGGAGTTCGGCCTGGGTACCGCGGTGGCCGAGTTGGTGGCCTTCTGGGCACGCCGCTATCCCGCCATCCGCTTCGAGCACAGCGTCGCGTCCGAACTGGGATTGGAACGCCGCGGCGAGGAAGCGGCCTATCGCATCGTCCAGGAGGGTCTCAGCAATGCGGTGCGCCATGGCGAACCGCATCTGGTTCGCGTCGCCATTTCCCGCCGGGCAGAGGGTGTCGAAATCCGCGTCGAGGATGATGGCGGCGGCTTGAAGCATTCCTCCAACGGGCTGGGCCATATGGGCCTGACAGGGCTGGAGGAGCGCGTCCTCGCCCTGCATGGACGCTTTGCCGTGGAAAATCTTTCCGGCCGGGGCGTGCGCATCGTCGCGCTCCTGCCCCGCGCCCGCGTGCCGGAGGTCGCATGAGCCGCATCCTGGTGGTCGACGATCACGCCATTGTCCGTTCCGGCATCCGCCGCCTGTTGGCTGAAATGAAATACCAGGTGGCGGAAGCCGCAAGCGGCGAGGCGGCGCTGGAAGCACTCGCCAGATCCGTTCCCGACCTGGTGATCCTGGATCTCAATCTGCCGGGGCTGGGCGGGCTGGAGCTGCTGCGCCGCATCCTGAAAGCCTATCCCAACCTGCCGGTGCTGATCTTCTCGCAGCATACCGAAGTGATCTATGCCACGCGCGCCATGGAATCGGGGGCGCGCGGTTTCATCAGCAAGAATGCCACGCCGGAGGAATTGCTGGCCGCGATCGGGACCGTGCTCAAGGGCGGCACCGTGATCGAGCAGGAAATCGCCGGCGAAATCGCGGTGCAGGAAATCGGCGACAATGCCTATATGCGCCCGCTCTCCCAGCGCGATATCGAGATCCTGCGCCTGCTGGCGCAAGGCAACAGCCTGACCCAGATCGGCGAGGCGCTGGGCATCGCCTACAAGACCGTCGCCAACACGCTGTCGCAGATCAAGGAGAAATTGGGCGTCAGCCATACGGCTGACCTGATCCGCATTGCGATTGGGCGCGGCCTGACCGATCTCGGCTAAATTCCGCACTGGACCGATTCGCCGGCATCGCCGTCACGCCCTGCAAGCAATACGATGCTGCGATGCAAAAGAGCCAATCCCGGCTTGCGCCTATGCCGGATGCCCGTCACTCTCCGGGCCAAGCCGCATAAAGCGGCATTCTGGGGGAATAGATGACATCGACCGGCGCGCAGAAGCCGACGCATTTCCGTTACCTGATCGCGGTGATGCTCTTCATCACCGTGGTCATCAACTATCTCGACCGCAACAACATCTCCACCACCGTGGTGGCGATGAAGGAAGAGTTCGGCATCGGCAATGTCGAGATGGGCTGGGTGCTGGCGGGCTTCGGTTGGACCTATGCCCTGTTCCAGATTCCCGGCGGCTGGCTGGTCGACCGGATGACGCCGCGGGTCTTCTACCCCATCCTGCTGGTGTTGTGGTCGCTGGCCACGCTGGGGATGGCCTTCGTCAGCACCATCGCGGGCCTTTTCGTCCTGCGTGCGCTGGTCGGCATGCTGGAAGCGCCTTCCTATTCGATCAACAACCAGGTGGTCAGCTCCTGGTTTCCCAACAAGGAGCGCGCCGGCGCCATCGGCTTCTTCATCTCGGCCCAGTTCCTCGGCCCGGCCTTTCTCACCGGCATCCTGTTCTGGCTGGAATCGACCTATGGCTGGCGCTCGGTCTTTTATGTCACCGGCGCCGCCGGCCTGGCCTGGGGTATCCTGTGGTGGTTGCTCTATCGCGGCCCGCGCGAATCCAAGCTGGCCAACGCGGCCGAGATCGCGGAGATCAAGGCCGGTGGGGCGCTGGTGGATTTCGGCGCCGCCGACCGCAAGATGCCGGCGGTGCTGAAGCTGGACGATTTCATCACCGTCTTTAAATACAGGAAGCTCTGGGGCGTCTATCTCGGCCAGTTCGCCGTCACCTCCAGCCAGTATTTCTTCCTGCTCTGGTTTCCCACCTATCTGATCGAGTATCGCCATATGTCCGACTTCAAGACCGGCGTCTATGCCTCGATCCCCTTTATCGGCGCCTTCATCGGCGCGCTCTGCTCCGGCTTCCTGTCCGACAAGATGCTGCGCAGCGGCTTCAGCCTGGGTACGGCGCGCAAGACACCGATCATTGCCGGCCTGCTGCTTTCCAGCGTCGTGGTGATGGCCAATTATGTGGAATCGACCGAGATCGCGATCATATTCTTCACCATCGCCCTATTCGGCAACGGCCTGGCCTCGATCGGCTGGTCGCTAGTTTCCACCGTGGCGCCGCAAAGGCTGATCGGCCTGACCGGCGGCACCTTCAACGGCATCAGCAACCTGTCCGGCATCGTCACGCCGATGGTGATCGGGTACCTGGCGGCTGGCGGCAATTTCGCCCCCGGCCTGGTCTATATCGCCGTGGTGGCCTTGCTGGGCGTGTGCTCCTACGTCTTCCTGATAGGGAAGCTGGAGTCGGTGGAGCCGTAAGGGATACCCAATTTTCTCCATGGCCGGGTCAAGCCCAGCCATGGTGAGTGGAGCTAATGCAGCTTCAGCCGCGGCCGGATAATCCGGTTGATCCTTGAGGAGCGACCGGCAAAGCCGGGCAAATCGGTCCAGTGGACCGATTTGAGCGACGAACGCCGCGAGCCAAAGCGAGCGGCAACGGCCGGGGAATCAGTGCAATTTCAATCTGGGTCGAATGATCCGGTTGATCCAACTATACACCACCATCGCCGCGCCCTTGATCACGCCATGGATGGCGAAAAGATGCATGCGGTAGAGCGAGGCATAGACAAAGCGCGCCAGCCGTCCTTCGATTGCCATGCGTCCGCCCACCAGATTGCCCATCAGGCTGCCGACGGTGGAGTAACGGCTCAGCGACACCAGCGAGCCATGATCGCGATAGACGAAAGGCCTGAGCGGCTTGTCCGCGACCAGGCGCTTCAGGTTTGCCGCCACCGCCGCGGCCATCTGGTGCGCCGCCTGGGCGCGCGGCGGCACCGGCCGTGCGGCGCCTTCCGGAATAAAGAGTGCGCAGTCGCCGATGGCGAAGATGCGGTCGTCGCGCGTGGTCTGCAATGTCGGCCGCACCGCCAACTGGTTGCCCCGGCCTGTTTCCAGGCCGCCGATCTCTTTGAGGAGATCCGGCGCCTTCACGCCCGCGGCCCAGACCCGCAGCTCGGCGGGAATGAATTCGCCCGAAGCGGTGCGCATGCCGTCCGGCGTCGCTTCCACCACCGCCATGTTGGTCAACACCCGAACCCCCAAGGCTTCCAGTTCGGCCTTGGCGGCATTGGCCAGGTCCTCGGGCAATGCCGGCAAGATGCGCGGCCCGGCTTCAATCAACGTCACGGCCAGGCGGCTCTCATCGAACACTTCCAGGCCGTAATGCCGCAGCGCCGCGGCGGCGTTGTAAAGTTCGGCCGCCAGTTCGACGCCGGTGGCGCCGCCCCCCACCACCGCGATGCGCACATGCGCATCATCTTCGGGATGCTCGCTCATGCTGCGCGAGACGCGCAGGCAATGATCCAGCAGCTTGGAGCGGAAGCGGTCGGCCTGCAGGCGCGAATCCAGGAACAGGCAGTTCCGCCGCACGCCCTGGGTGCCGAAATCATTGGAGACCGAGCCCACTGCCAGCACCAGATAATCATAGCGGATGCGATGGCGGCCCATGATCTCGCACCCATCCTCGTCCAGGATGGGCGCTATGATCGCATGGCGGCTGTCGCGGTCGATGCTTTCCAGTGCGCCATAGAAGAAGCGATAGCCCCAGCGATGGCCATGGCTGCGATAGCCGACCTCGTCGAGGTTGGCGTCCAGCGAGCCGGCCGCCACTTCATGCAGCAGCGGCTTCCACACATGGGTGCGGTTCTTCTCCACCAGGATGATGTCGAATTTTTCGCGCCCGAGGGCGGCGCCCAGGCGTGTGACCAGCTCCAGGCCGCCGGCGCCGCCGCCGACCACGACAATCTGGGTTTTCCTGCCCGAAGCTGTCATGCGGCAATGATGGATTGCGCCATGGCTTAAGGCAAATGTCTTTCAGACATAGCTGCTCAGATAAGGCGCGTCGATTTTGCGGCCTGAGCAGGCTTAGCTTTTCTTGGCGAACGTAGTGAGCCTAGAAAAGCTTGCCCTAGCCGAGCGAAGCGAGGCGGGAGCAAGAACGCGCCTTTAGAGCTTGGCGCCGGCTTTCTTGAGCAGCTGCGTGGCGGATGCCACGTCTTCCTGCACCGCCTGCTTGGTCTTGCCCATATCGACCACGGCGGCGGCAGAGGGCGGATACTCGCCGGGCAGCACCGCCCGCACCGCCCGCACATTGGCGGCATCGATGCTGACCTGCTGGCCGTCGGGGCGCGTCAGGGTGGCAGTCGCGGTGACGGCGGACGACTTGAGGCCGTCCGCGGCATTGCTGTCACCCAGCCGGATGCGGATGTTGGAGAGATAGGCGATGGTTTCCTGCGGCAAATTCTTCTTGCCCAGCAGATTGGCTTCCAGATTGCCCGGGCCGGTATTGTAGGCCGCGAACAGCGCGGGATATCCGTATTTGCCGTGCAGGAATTTGAGATAGGCGGTGCCCGCCAGCACGCTGTTGCGCGGATCATAGGGATCGTCCGCCAGCCGGTGATCGATGCGCATGTCGCGATAGGTTTGCGGCATCACCTGCATCAGGCCCATGGCCCCCATTTCCGAGGTGATGGGCAGGTCGCCCTGCAGCACGGTGCGGCCGCCCGACTCCTGGCGCATCACCTCCATGATCCATTCACGCGGCACGCCGAAGCGTTTGCTGGCTTCGGTGATGAAATTGTCCCAGCGCGCCAGACGCTTTGACACCGGCATGGCGTTCTCAGCATCGAAAATGGGCTGGGGCAGGTTGGCCTGTGGTGTCGATTCCACCGGCGTCAGCTGTGCCAGGATGTCCGGCTTCGGGGCTTGCGGCCTGACCGGGCGGGTGACGGGGCTGGCGATGACGGCCAGCAGGCCAAGCGCAACCAGCCCCGCCGCCACAAGGGCGGGGCGCAGCTTGTCCAAACCTGTATTCCGCACTGGGGTCAAAAGAGGCTCGTGAGGAAACGGACCGGGCGCGTGAAGCATAGCTGCGTCGCTGGGCCGATTTGGGGCTTACAGCGATATCGGGCCAGGGGGTGTCTTTTCAAGGGTGAGAGGAAATGGCCGCCAAACGATTTCACTTGACCGTGTTTCGCACGGAAACTATCGCAACTGCGAAAGCGGGCCAAACTGCCGCTTCCTTGGGGAAATATGACCGAGAGCAACACCAGGGGCATCGATGTCCTCACCATCTGCCAGCTTCTGCGTCCGGCGGAGGAGCGCTGGATCGCCAGCCGCTATCGGCTGACCCGCGCCGACAGACACGCCGTGCCGGACGATATCGCCGCCAAGGCGCGCGCGCTGATCACCTCGGGCCTGGATGGTGCGCCGGCTGCGCTGATCGACCGCATGCCCCGGCTGGAAATCATCACCGTCAACAGCGTCGGCTATGACCTGGTCGATCTGCCCCGCGCCACCGCGCGCGGCATTCCCGTTACGCACACGCCCGACGTGCTCACCGACGATGTCGCCGACCTGGCGATCGGCCTGATGATCATGACCTCGCGCCGCCTGGCCCAGGCCGACCGCTTTGTCCGCGCCGGCCGCTGGCTCAAGGAGAAATTCCCCGTGTCCGGCAAGGTCACCGGCAAGAAGCTGGGCATTGTGGGCCTGGGCCGTATCGGCCGCGCCATTGCCGCCCGCGCCGAAGGCTTCGGCATGGAAATCCTCTATACCGACCGCGCCCGTCTGGGCAGCAAGTACCGTTTCCTGCCCGACCTGATCAGCCTGGCGCGGGAAAGCGATTTCCTGATGGTTGCCACCTCCGCCGGCCCCGATGCGCGCCATATCGTCAATGCGGCCGTGCTGGAAGCGCTGGGGCCCGAGGGCATTCTCATCAACATTGCGCGCGGCAGCGTGGTCGACGAGGCTGCCCTGGTGGCGGCGCTGCAAGGCGGCAAGATCGGCGGCGCCGGGCTGGACGTGTTCGAGCATGAACCCAAGGTGCCGGATGTATTGTTCGGCCGCGACGATGTGGTGCTCCTGCCGCATATCGCCTCCTCGACGCGGGAAACCCGCAGCGAAATGGGCCGGCTGGTGATCAGCAATCTGGAAGCCTGGTTTTCGGGCAAGCCCCTGGTCACCCCTGTTCCCGAAACCCTGGCGATGCTGGCAAATCGTTAGTACAAAGCCGGCATGTCTGATCCTGTCGAAATCCTCCTGATCACCTCGCTGATGTCCAGCATCGAGGAGAAGCTCTCTGCCACCTACCGCGTCCACCGCCTGCCCAAGCCGGATGATGCCGTGCCGCCCGAAATCGCCGCCAAGGTGCGCGCCGTGGTCGGTTCCGGCGGCGTTCCCGGCGCACTGATTGATCGGCTGCCCAAACTCGAAATTATTTCCCTGGTCAGCGTCGGCTATGACGGGATCGATTTTCCACGCGTGACGGCGCGCAAGCTTCCCGTCACCAATACGCCCGATGTGCTCAATGACGATGTCGCCGATCTTTCCATCGCCCTGATGGTGATGGCGGCCCGCCGCCTTGCCGCCGCCGACAAATATGTCCGCGACGGCAAATGGCTCAAGGGGGCCATGCCCCTGGCGCGCAAGGTCAGCCGCAAGAAGCTGGGCATTGTCGGGCTTGGTCGCATCGGGCGCGATATCGCCCGCCGTGCCGAAGCGATGGACATGGAGATTTCCTATACCAATCGCCGCCCGGTCCAAGGCTCGCCCTATCGCTTTGTCCCCAAGCTGCTGGACCTGGCGCGGGAGAATGATTTTTTGATCGTGATCGCCTCGGCCGGTCCCGACGCTACCGGCATGATCAACCGCGAAGTGCTGGAAGCGCTGGGCCCCAACGGCATCCTGGTCAATGTCTCCAGAGGCCGCGTTGTCGATGAGCCGGCGCTGGTCGAAGCCCTCAGGTCGGGCAAGCTGGGCGGCGCCGGCCTGGATGTATTTGTCGATGAACCGGCCGTGCCGGCGGAATTGCTGGCGATGGAGAATGTGGTGCTGACGCCGCATGTCGGCAGCGCCACGTCCGAAACCCGCGCCGCGATGGGCCAGCTGGCGCTGGACAATCTGGCTGCCTGGTTCGCCGGCAAGCCTCTGCTGACCGAAGTGCCGGAAACCAAAAGCCGGCTTTAGACAGCCAGCCGCGTCGCCGCATAGAGGAACGCCGCGCCCGCCATGGTGGCGCCCAGCGTGGTGAGACCGGGCCGCATCCGCTGGCTGGCCGGAAAAAGATCGCAGGCGCCGATATACAAAAAGAAACCGCCGAACGCCGCCAGCGCCAGGCCCAATGCCTGCGGTGAAGGCGCGATCAACAGGCTGAGCGCCGCGCCCATGATCGGCGCGCCGGCATCCACCGCCAGCCAGGCCAGCGCCGCCTTGCGGCTGGCGCCATGGCGCGTCACCACATTCACCGTGTTGAGGCCGTCGGCAAAATCATGCGCCAGCACCGCGGCGGCGACCACCAGTCCGGTTTCCTGACTGACCTGGAAGGCCAGCCCCATCGCCAGGCCGTCCAGCAGGCTATGGGTGGAAAAACTGGCGGCGCCGAGCAGGCCGCGATGCGGCTGGTCGTGGCAATTGTGATCATGGCCGGCGAAGCGGTCGATCACGGCATACAGGAAAAAGCCTGCGCCGGCCGCCGCCACGGTGAGGCGCAGATCGGCGGCCCCCAGCGCGAAGGCTTCGGGCAACAGGTCGAAGAACGCGACGCCGATCACCGCACCGGCGGAAAAAGCCAGCGCCAGCGGCAGATGCTGCTTTTGCCGCAAGGCCAGCAAGCCGCCCAACATGGTGGAAAAGGCGGCGCAGACCGACAGCAGGATGATCAGGGACGAGGACATTACCGTCCTCCTACTCCGCCGCCGGGATCACGTCCACGCCGACTTCGATATGATGGTCATGCCCGCCCAGGATGATGCCTGCCACCGGTGCGACATCGCCATAATCGCGGCCCCAGGCGGCCGTGACATGGCCTTCGCCGGCCGGCACGGCATTGGTCGGGTCCAGATCGACCCAGCCGAAGGGCGGCGCATAGACGCTGAACCAGGCGTGGCTCGCGTCCGCGCCCAGCATGCGCGGTTTGCCCGGCGGCGGTTTGGTCAGCAGATAGCCGGAGACATAGCGCGCCGGCAGGCCCAGGCTGCGCATCACGGCAATGCCGACATGGGCCAGGTCCTGGCAGACACCGGCCCGGATATCGAACACTTTGTCGACCGGCGTGGTGGTGTCGGTGACGGTGGTGTCATAGCGGAATTCGTCATGGATGCGGTGCATCAGCTCGGTCGCACCCGCCAGCAGCGGCCGCCCCGGTGTGAAGCTTTCCCGGGCATAGGCCGCCAGGTCGCCGGTGAAGACGGTATAGGGGGAATCGAAAATATACTGGACCGCATCGCGCGCCTGCGCATCCGGCGGCGCTTCCAGCAGGGCGCGAACCTCTTCCCAGGAGAGGCTGTTGTCGGCCTCGCGCGCGGGCGCAGGCGTTACCTTCACCAGGCTCTCGGCCAGGATCTCCAGATGATCATGGGCGGCATTGTAGAAATACCATTCGCATTCATTGCCGAAGAAATCGGTGCGCAGCATGCGGCTGCCGGCTTCCGGCGTCAGGGTGACATGGGTGGCTTCGACGCTTTGGGTCGGGGTCGCGCGCAGCAGCATATGCGCCACATGCCAGGATTGGGCGACATCCTGCTGGTAGCGATAGGTGGTGCGGTGGCGGACGCGATACTCCATCAGCGTGGCCCCGCGGCGCCGGTGCGATGGCGGCTGGCATGCTGGAAATAGGCGTCGGCCAGCGCGTCCGAAAGCAGGGCGCATTCATTGCTCAGCGACTCGGCCAATTCGATCAGCCCGACCCGCGCGCCCTGCAGGCAGAAGGCCAGCCGCGCCGGATGGGCGGTGGCGATCACCTTGCGCATCTCATAGGCGATGGCACCGGGCACGTCGCTCTTCTGTCCCTGGGTGATGCGCGGCAGGTCCTTCAGATGCCGCTCGATGACGGCAAGCTGGAAGGCAGCGGAACGCGGATTGGTCTCATCCAGCAGCAGCAGATCGACGAAGGGCACGATCTGCACCAGGTTGAGATAGCGCGAGCGATAGGTCATGGCGCTGTCGGCGATTTCCAGCAGGATGCGCATATGGTCGATTTCATGCGCGCCGGCTTCGCCCACCGCCTGCCGCACCGCCCAGGCCAGATGCGAGGCGCGCTCGATGCGCCGCCCCAGCTCCAGGAACAGGAAGTTGGGACCGCGGGTCATATTCTCGGCCGCCAGGCCCGACAGCGCCGCCTGCCGCCGCACCAGCGCGTCGAGATAGAAGCGGGTCTGGGTGAGATCGAAGGCGCGGGTTTCATCCGGCAGGCCTTCATTGTCGGTCAGGGCATGGATTGTGCGCCAGGTGTCGAGCGAGAGCCGGTCGCGCACCGACCAGGCGGTGACCTCCACCCGTCCCAGCAATCGCTGCAGCCCGCGCGCATGGCGGCGGCTGTAGATCAGCAGCTGTAATTCCTTCAGCAGCTCGTCCTGTTCGACAATGCCCGTCTCGTCCGGCAGATGCTCGCCCGCCTGCGCGAAAGGCAACAGCAGCCTGGCCGCGATATCCAGCGCCGGCTGCGGCTCGTCGCTGGCGCGCGTCGCCACCGCCCGCAGGATGCGGACAAAGGCTTCCGAACGCTCGGCATAGCGGCCCAGCCAGAACAGATTGTCCATGGCGCGCGACGGCGCCGATTCACCGTGCCGCTTGATCTCCAGCGTCTTGCCGCTGCCCGCCAGCAGGCTGAAGCGATCGACCGGCGCGCCGGAGAGTACCCAGGCGTCCTTGCTGGAGGCACCCGATTGCATCGAAAGGGCGCTGGCCGTGTCGTCGGCGGCGACGCGGGTCAGGCCACCCGGCATCACGACCCAGCCGTTCGGGGTCCAGGCGGCGAAGACGCGCAAGCTGATCGGCTTGGCGCCGAAATGGCCATTCTCAAATGTCGGCGCCAACCCCAGGGGGGAGACTTCCTGCACCACCATGGTCTCACCGCGGCGGGCGATGTGCCCGGCGGCGCGGGCGCGTTCCTCCGCGCTCATCTCCTTGCCCAGCCGGGCGGAGGAGCGGCGCGAGAATAGCGGCCTTGCATCGAAGGCGTCGCGCAGAATGGCGCGGGGCAACCGTTCCAGCGCTTCCTTGCGGCCCCATTCCGTTCCGCACCAGACCGTGTCGATATCCGGAATCTTCAGCTCTTCGTCCAGCAGCGCCCGCGCCACATTGGGCAGATAAGCGTCCAGCGCCGGGGATTCGACGATGCCGCTGCCCAGCGCGTTGGCCAGCACCACGCCGCCGGCCCGCACCGCTTCGGCCAGGCCCGGCACGCCCAGCTGGGAATCGCCGCGCAATTCCAAGGGGTCGCAGAAATCGGAATCGACGCGGCGGAAAATCGCCGAGACCCGTTCCAGCCCCGTCAGGGTCTTGAGGAAAACCTGGCCGTCGCGCGCCGCCAGATCATCGCCCTGCACCAGCGTCAGGCCCAGATAATGGGCAAGATAGACATGCTCGAAATAGGATTCATTGTAAGGACCCGGCGTCAGCAGCACGGCGCGGTCGCGGCGCGAATGGCCCAGATCCAGCACGGTCTCGCGATAAGCATTGAAGAAGGATGCCAGCCGCGCCACCCGCATATCGGCAAAGGCGTCGGGGAAGGTCTGCGACACCACGATGCGGTTTTCCAGCGCATAGCCCAACCCGCCCGGCGCGTCGGCGCGGCTCGCCATCACTTTCCAGGAGCCATCGGGGCCGCGTGCCAGGTCGGCGGAATACAGATGCACATGCACGCCGCCGGCCGGCTTGACCCCCGCCATGGGGCGCAGGAACTGGGGATGGCCCAGCACCAGATGCGGCGGCAGCACATTTTCGGCGATCAGGCGCTGCTCGCCGTAAATGTCGCGCAGCAGCAGTTCGGCAAGCTGGGCGCGCTGGACGATCGCGGCCTCGATTGCCTTCCAGTCATTCTGCGACAGGATGAAGGGCACGATATCGAGCTGCCAGGGCCGCGCCTGGCCGGCGCTGTCGTCATAGACGTTGTAGGTGACGCCATTGTCGCGCACCGTGGCGCGGGCAGCCGCCTGGCGCCGCTCATACTCGGCGAGGGTGATCTGGTCGAGGGTGCGGGCGAAGGGACGCCAGTGCGGCCGGATCAGGCCTTCCTCGTCGCGCAATTCGTCGAAAGGCGCGCCCGCCGGCAATGCTGACACCAATGACTCCGACACCCAGACCTATGCTCCTGGCCTACGCTCCCCGGCGCAAATCCAATGTATAAGGGAAGTCGGGGTTCGGCGTCTCGGATTTTGGCGCAAAGACCCCGCCTGTGAAGCCGAAAGGCTCGAACCGGGCCAGACGCCGTCCTTCCGCCTCATAGGCGTTGACCGGGAAGATCTCGAAATTGCGGCCGCCGGGATGGGCGGCATGGTAGGTGCAGCCGCCCAGGCTGCGCTGTTTCCAGGCATCCCAGACCTCGATCACCAGCGGCGCATGTGCCGGGATGGTGGGATGCAGGCCATGGGCCGGCTGCCAGGCCTTGAAGCGCACGCCGCCGACGGCGTCTTCCCCGCCGACGGCCCGCAGCGGAACCGCCCGCCCATTGGCCAGGATCACATGCCGGGCCTCGTTGAGGCCGCTGGCTTTCACTTCCAGCCGTTCGACCGAGGAATCGACATAGCGCACCGTCCCGCCGACCGCGCCTTCCTCGCCCATCACATGCCAGGGCTCCAGGGCGCTGCGCAGCTCCAGTCCGACGCCGTCATACCGGACCGTGCCCAGATGCGGGAAGCGGAATTCCCAGTGCGGCCGGAACCAGCTCTCCTCGAATGCGAAGCCATGATCCTTCATGTCGGACAGGACATCGGCGAAATCGGTCCAGACGAAATGGGGCAGCATGAAGCGGTCATGCAGGCGCGTGCCCCAGCGGACCAGTTTTTGCGCATAAGGCGCGCGCCAGAAGCGCGCGATCATGGCGCGCAGCAGCAGCGACTGCGCCAGGCTCATCTCGGCATGGGGCGGCATCTCGAAGCCGCGGAATTCCACCAGGCCCAATCGTCCCGTGGGGCCGTCGGGTGAATAGAGCTTGTCGATGCAGATTTCAGTGCGATGGGTGTTGCCGGTGCTGTCGGCCAGGAGGTTGCGGAAGATGCGGTCCACCAGCCATGGCGCAATATTCGCCGCGCCGCGGTCCGGCACTTCCTCGAAGGCGATGCCAAGTTCGTACAGCGCATCGTGCCGCGCCTCGTCGATGCGCGGCGCCTGGCTGGTAGGTCCGATAAAGAGGCCGGAGAAAAGATAGGACAGCGAGGGATGATTCTGCCAATAGCCCAGCAGGCTCTTGAGCAGGTCGGGCCGTCGCAGAAAGGGCGAATCCGGCGGCGTTGCCGCGCCCACCACGATGTGATTGCCGCCGCCGGTGCCGGTGTGACGGCCGTCGAGCAGGAATTTCTCGGCGGACAGGCGTGCCGCCTGGGCTTCCTCGTAAAGGCCGCGGGTAATATCGACCTGTTCGCGCCAGTTGCGGGCGGGATGGATATTGACCTCGATCACGCCGGGATCGGGCGTCACCTTGATCAGGGTGATGCCGGGATCGTAGGGCGGCGGATAGCCTTCGATATGGATGAAGGCGCCGATCGCTTCCGCCGCATCCTCGATAGCCGCCAGCAAGGCGAAATACTCATTGGCGCTGCCGGTGGGCGGCATGAAGATGCACAACCGCCCGTCGCGCGGCTCTATCGTCAGGGCGGTGCGCACCGCCGGTTCCGGTGCTTCGGGATTGTCGTTGACGAAATTCTGGGCGCGGCCCGAGGCGATCAATTCCGGCGCGGCGCGTTCGCTGGTATAGCCCTGGCCGGAACGATCGCGCGGCTCCAGGGCGGCAAGCGGCGCGAACGGATCGGGCGGTGGCACGAAATTGCGCGCCTGCGCCGGCACATAGGGCAGCGAATCCAGCGGCAGGCGAAAGCCGATGGCGCTGTCGCCGGGGAGCAGATAAAGCCGGCCGGTGCGGGTTTTCCACTGTTCGGAATGCCAGGTGCGGCCCTGTCCGCCATAACGGGCTTCCACCGGCAGGACAAAGCCCACTTCCTTGGTGACGCCGCGCTCGAACACCCGCATCAGGCGGCGGCGCTCTTCCGCATCGTCCAGCTTGGAATCCAGCGGATCGACATTGGGCGCGAGCCCACGCTCCTTGCCCAGATGATGCCAGAAATCCTCGTAAGCCGGGATGACATGCGTGTCGGCAATTCCCAGCCGCTTCGCCACAGCCAGCGTCAGCGCCCGGGCATCCTCCGCCGTGGGACGGTAATGGGCGTCTTCGGCGGCGATGCGGTCCGGATTGCGCCAGAGCGGCTGGCCGTCGGCGCGCCAGTACAGCGAGAAGGCCCAACGCGGCAGCGACTCGCCCGGATACCATTTGCCCTGGCCGTAATGCAGGAAGCCGCCGGGGGCGAAACGCTTTTGCAGCCGGCGGATCAGCGTGTCGGCGAGGGCGCGCTTCTTCGGTCCCACCGCGGCGGTATGCCATTCGGCGCCCGAACGGTCGTCGATGGAAACGAAAGTTGGTTCGCCGCCCATGGTGAGCCGCACGTCATGCGAATGGAGAATGGCATCGACGCGGTCGCCCAGTTTCTCGATCTCGGCCCATTGCTCGGGGCTGTAGGGTTTGGTGACGCGCGGCGGCTCCAGCACGCGCGACACGCCCATGTCGAAATCGAACAGGACTTCGCTGGGCTCCACCGCGCCGCTGATCGGGGCCGCCTGGGTGGGATTGGCGGCACAGGCCAGCGGGATATGGCCTTCGCCGGCGAACAGGCCCGACGTGGGATCGACGCCCACCCAGCCGGCGCCCGGCAGATAGGCTTCGCACCAGGCATGCAGGTCGGTGAAATCCTCGGCCGCGCCCGACGGACCATCCAGCGACTTCACATCGGGCTTCAACTGAATGAGATAGCCGGAGGCGAAACGCGCCGCGATACCAAGCCGGCGCAGCAGCTGCACCAACAGCCAGGCGCTGTCGCGGCAGGATCCGGATTTTTTCTCTAGCGTCTGGTCCGGCGTCTGGATGCCAGGCTCCATGCGGATCAGGTAGCCGATGTCCCGCGTCAGCTGCGCGTTGAGATCGAACAGGAAGGCGGTGGTCTGTTTTTTCTCGCGGGCAACGGCGGCGAGATATTTTTCGAATACCGGGCCCACCTGGGCGGGGCGCAAATAAGGCTCCAGCTCGGCCTTCAGCTCGGGCGCATAGGTGAAGGGATAATGCTCGGCGTCCGGCTCCAGGAAGAAATCGAACGGATTGATCACCTCCATCTCGACGGTGAGATCGACCCGCACCGTGAAGTGATCGGTCTTCTCCGGCACCACCACCCGCGCCAGCCAGTTGGATTGCGGGTCCTGCTGCCAGTTGAGGAAGTGATCGCCCGGCTCCACCGTCAGGGCATAGGCCAGCACCTTGGCGCGGCAATGCGGCGCGGGACGCAGGCGGATGGTTTGCGGGCCCAGCGCGATCCGCCGGTCATAGCGGTAGCGGGTGAGGTGGCGCAGCGCGGCCTGGATGCTCATGCATTTCCCCCGGGGTCTGGAAACTATGCCGCAACTGCGAAAAGACGGCTATGGACGGCCCGCCGCAGGGGGAACTCGCCTCCCTGCTGCCCGTTCCCTCCTGCAGAAATCCCAGTATTTCACAGGAAAAATGAAGCTCTTCACCTGTCAGGGCTGCGGCCAGCTGCTTTATTTTGAAAATGTGCGCTGTGAGAGCTGTGGCCGGGCCCTGGGCTATCTGCCCGACCTCTGCGAAATTTCGGCCCTGGAGCCGGACGGCACCGTCCTGGCCGCGCCCCAAACGGCCTATAAACCCTGCAAAAATAACGCGTTATACGTCTGCAACTGGATGCTGCCGGCCGCCAGCGACGAGGAATTCTGTGCCGCCTGCCGCCACAACCGGACCATCCCCGACCTCAGCATCCCCGGTCATGACCGGCTGTGGGGGAGGATGGAGACCGCCAAGCATCGGCTGTTCTACTCCCTGCTGCGTCTGGGCCTGCCGCTGGAAAACCGCGACGATGATCCCGACCATGGCCTGGCCTTCGACTTCCTGGCCGATCCGCCCGAAAGCCATGCCGCCGGGGTGATGACCGGTCACGACAACGGCCTGATCACCCTGGCGCTGAAGGAAGCCGATGACGTGGTGCGCGAAAAAACGCGCCGCGAGATGGGCGAGCCCTATCGCACCCTCTTGGGACATTTCCGGCATGAGAGCGGTCATTATTTCTGGGACCGGCTGGTGGCCACCGATCCGGCGATGCTCAATGCCTGCCGCGCCTTGTTCGGCGATGACCGCCGCGACTATGCGCAGGCCCTGAAGACGCATTACGACGAAGGCGTGAAGCTGGGCTGGCAGAACGACTATGTCAGCATGTACGCCACCACCCATCCCTGGGAGGATTTCGCCGAAACCTGGGCGCATTACCTGCACATCGTCGACACGCTGGAGACGGCGGCGGCCTTCGGCCTGAACGTGCGGCCGCTTCTGGCGCGCGGCCATATCGCCGCCAGCATCGATTTCGATCCCTACCGGCTCAGGCAGTTTGAACCCATCATCGAATCCTGGCTGCCGATCGAGTTCGCCACCAACAGCCTGAACCGCAGCATGGGCCTGCTGGATCTCTATCCCTTCCTGCTCTCACAGAACGTCATCCAGAAGCTGGGCTTCATGCATGCGCTGACGCATCAGCCGGCTGCGTTGCAAAAAGCAAGTTAGCGACGTTTATCGACCTCTTCTCCCTTCGCTGGCTCAAGAGCCAGCGAAGGTTCGGACGAAAGGTCCATGGGACCTTTCGTCAATCGTCCTCACCTCCCGCAACTCGCGCTTCACCGCCGGAGCAAGGGTTAAGACCGGCCTTGCGTTAACCACGCCGGCAATTCCGGCTGGCGCGCCCGACTGTCCCAGAATAGAACGTCCCATATTGAAACGCGCATCGCTTGCCCCGCGACACGCTTTGGAAACGAAGGAGAGTGTCTTGAGGTATCGATTGCTCGCGTCCGCGGGCCTGGCCGCTATTGCCCTGGCCCTGGGTGTCACCGCCGCCACCACCGCCAACGCCGAAGATTGCGGCTGCCGCGACCGCGTCCGCGCCGCCCTGGCGCGCCAGGCGCCGGTTGTCGCGGCCAGGCCGGCTGTCCGACAGGTCCGCCCCGCACAGGTGGCGTCGAACGCCTATGCCGAAGCCGGCTATGATTATCGCGGCCAGCGTCCGGTCGATATGTATCCCTATCGTCAGCGCTGGGAAGCGGCGCCGCAGGGTTATGTCCCGCCGCCGCAAGGCTATGGCGCGCCGATGGATATGTATGGTCCGCCGATGGAAGCGCCGCCGGCTTACGGCGTGCCGGTGTCCTATGCGCCCCCGATGCCGTATGGCCCGGCCAATGGCATGGCCTATGGCCAGTCTTACGGCGAAGGCTGGGCTTATGATTATCGCCCGGCGATCACCGTCGATCAGGGCGGCTGGTTCGGCGGTGTCGGTTACGGCATGGGCGGTGACGGCGGCGGTGGCGGCGGTGGCGGCGGCATGACGCTGACCCTGGCGCAGCCGGATGCCGCCAACGGCTATGCCCCGGGCCCCATGGGCTCCTATGGCGCGACCAATCAGGTCAACCAGTGGCGCGCCGAAGCCTTCGCGCCGAAAGCCAGCAAATAGACTCCGCGTGAGGCCCGTCGCCGCTTCGCGGCATTGGCTTAGCTTTTCCTGGCAAGCGCAGCGCGCCTAGAAAAGTTTGCCCTAGCCGAAGGCGCGGCCTGGCGGAAGGTCCACTGGACCTTCCGCTCAGTCCGGCCGCACGGGTTCATCAAATAAAGTTTGCCCCTACGCACTGCGTGGCTGAAAAGCTGCGTGGTGCGGCGGGCTTTGTGCTGCGCGGTATATGGCGCCTTCCGAATGTCCGCCACCCAAAGCGGACATTCGAATGGTGAAGCCTATCCCCGGGGCAAAGGCGGTCATGGTTGGATAGATAGCGCGATCATGCCCTTGCCGGCCGCACCGGGAATAGCGCCGGGCCCGAAATCCGGGTATTCTTGGCGTGGGGAACGCAAAACAATCTGGCGGCGGTGGGGGTCCATGAGAATTCGTTATTCGCTCGGGATATGCCTTTCATTGCTCTTCTGTCTTGGGGCGGGCGCCGCGGCGCAAAGTGACCCGAAACAGGCCGCGTCCGTGACTGTTCAGTTGATGACCACCGATATCCAGGTGGCCGCCGACGGCAGCAACACCAAAATCCAGCATATCGAAATGCGCGCCGGCAATGATGCGGGGGCGCTCCAGATCGGCCAGGTGAGCATT
>DATFFI010000117.1:0-9747 GCA_035250225.1 Rhizomicrobium sp.
AGCCCAGCGGTCGGATCGACCAGGTTCCGGTTCCCGCCACCACCCGGCTCTATGTCCAGGTCGGGGCTTTTTCCAACATCGCCAACGCCCGCCGCCTGATGAATTCCCTGGGCGGCGATCTGCAGATATCGGCCCTGCAGCGCAACGGCCAAACTCTCTATAGAGTGCGGACCAGTATGCTGTCTTCGGTCGAGGAAGCCGACGCCGCGCTCGCGCGTATCCAGAGCCAGACGGGCGGCGGCGACGCCCGCATTTTGGTCGAATAGAAATTTTTCCGGAGTAGCCATGCGCCGTCTTCTGCTTGCCCTGTCTTTCTTTCTTGTGTTGGCGGCCCCGGCGCACGCCGCCCTGGACACCACGGCCGAGCATGCCCTGCTGATGGACTACGAAAGCGGGCAGGTGCTGTGGAACAAGAACGGCATGGTGCCGATGCCGCCGGCCTCCATGTCCAAGCTGATGACCACCGAGATGATCTTCCAGCGGCTGAAGGACGGGCGGCTGAAGCTCACCGACACCTTCCTGGTCTCGGAGCGCGCCTGGCGTACCCCGGGCTCACGCGGCTTTACCCATGTCGGCGACCGGCTGACGGTGGAAGATCTGATCCGCCGCATCATCATCGTCTCGGGCAACGATGCCTGCGTCGTGGTGGCCGAGGGCATCGGCGGCACGGTGGAGAATTTCGTCGCCATGATGAATGCCCGCGCCAGGCAGCTCGGCCTGGCGCAATCCACCTTCGTCAATGCCGATGGACTGCCAGATCCGCCCGGCCAGTTGATGAGCGCACTCGATCTGGCCAAGCTGTCACGGCACCTGATCCGCGAATATCCGGTCTATTACCGCTATTTCAGCGAGAAGGAATACACGATCGTCGATCGCAAGAACAAAATCACCCAGCCCAATCGCGACCTGGTGCTGAACATGCTGCCGGGCGCCGACGGCCTGAAGACCGGTCACACCGACCTGGCCGGTTACGGCATCACCTCGTCGGCCAGGCGGGACGAGCAGCGCCTGATCCTGGTGCTCAACGGGTTGCGCTATCCGCAATATAATAACGACTATTTCCCCAATATCCGCCGCGCCGAGGAATCGACCCGCATCCTGGAACAGGCCTTCCGCGAATTCCGCCGCTATCCGATTGCCACGGCGGGCCAGGTGGTGGGGCAGGCGCCGATCAAGGATGCGTCGTCGCCCACGGTGCCGGCAACGCCGCGCCAGGCGCTGGGCGTCACTATGCTGGTGGAGTCGCGTCCCGGCATGAAGACCAGCATAGGTTTCGATCCCAATCTGACCGCGCCAATCGCGGCAGGCCAGCGCGTCGGCACACTGAATGTGACGGCGCCGAATTTCCCCGGCCTGACCGTGCCACTCTATGCGGCGCAGGACGTGCCGCGCGCCAATATCGCGGTGCGGCTGTGGCGGCGCGCCATGGGCCTGATCGGCCAATGAGTCGGCCAATGAGCAAGACGTGACAAAGATGACGCCCGGCCGCTTCATCACCCTGGAAGGCGGCGAAGGCACCGGCAAGTCGACGCAAGGCCGGCGGCTGGCGGAAACCCTGCGCCAGCGCGGCCTCACCGTGGTGACGACGCGCGAACCCGGCGGTTCGCCCGGCGCCGAACAGATCCGCAAGCTGGTGGTGGAAGGCGAGGGCGGGCGCTGGAACCCGATCACCGAAACCCTGCTGGTCTATGCCGCCCGCGCCGATCATGTCGCCCGCACCATCGGACCGGCCCTGGCGCGGGGCGAATGGGTGATTTCCGACCGCTTCAACGATTCCACCTATGCCTATCAGGGCGCCGGCCGCGGCGTGGAGCGCGAAACCATCCGCCGCATCGACGCGGCGGTGCTGGACGATTTCAAGCCGGACTTCACTTTGATCCTGGACCTGCCGGTGGAATTGGGGCTGGGCCGCGCCAAGGCCCGGGGCGGGGCCGAAACCCGCTTCGAGAATTTCGACATCGAATTCCATGAGCGCATGCGCAAGGCCTTCCAGGAAATTGCCCGCCGCCAGCCGGACCGCTGCCGCCTGATCGACGCCACCGGCGACGAAGACGCGGTCGCGGCGGCAATTTGGGCGGCCGTAAAAGCCCGATTCTTCCCAGAGTAAGTTTCGATCTATAAGTCTCCATGGCCAAGCGCAGCCGCTCCAGTGACGAGGATTTCGAATCCGACCGGGTCCAGGGTTTTCCCCATCCCCGGGAGGCGGAATTGCTGCTGGGGCAGGACGCGGCCCTTGCCCTGGTCGCAGCGGCCCTGCGCAGTGGCCGTCCGCCCCATGCCTGGCTGATCACCGGCCCGCCCGGCATCGGCAAGGCGACCCTGGCCTATCGCATGGCCCGCTATCTTCTTCGTTATGGCGCGACCGGGGAGGGCGCGGCCGATCTTTCGGTACCGCGTGATGATGCCGTGGCGCGTCAGGTCGAGGCCCGGGCGCATCCGGGCCTGCTGGTGCTCAAGCGCGGCCTCAATCCGCGCACCGGCAAGCCACAGACCGAATTGCCGGTGGACGAGATCCGCCGCCTCTCCGGCTTCTTCGGCATGACCTCGGGCGCGGGCGGCTGGCGTGTTGCCATCGTCGATCCGGCGGACGACATGAATGAGAACGCCGCCAATGCGCTGCTGAAACAGCTGGAAGAGCCGCCGCAGCACGCCATGCTGCTGCTGCTGTCGCACCGGCCCGGACGCTTGCTCCCCACCATCCGCTCGCGTTGCCGCCGCCTCGATCTGCGCGCCTTGCCGGATGATATGGTCGAAAACGCACTCAAACGCTTCCTGCCCGACATGGACAAGGACGAGCGCGCCGCACTGGCGCGGCTATCGGGCGGCAGCATCGGCGCCGCGCTCACCCTGGCGGACGGCGATGGCGCCATGCTGGCCGGCGAAGCCGACAAGCTGATCGATCGGGCGCGCGATCCGGACCTGGTGGCGCTGCATGCCCTGGGCGAAAAGATCGGCCGCATCCGCGACGGACTTTCGCTTTATGGCGATTTCCTGGTCCAGGCGATGGTGACGCGGGTGCGCGCCAGGGCGCGCGACGGCGGCAATGCCGAACGCTGGGCCACGCTGGCGGCGCGGCTGCAGGAATTGTTCGCCCGCGCCGATGGCCTCAATCTCGAACCGCGCCAGACCGTATTGACCGCGGCGCGCCTGATGGCCGCCACGGCGCGGCGCGGCGGAAGCCTGTGATGCTGATAGACAGTCATTGCCATCTGGATTTTCCCGAACTCGCCATCGATGCCGATGGCGTGGTGGCGCGGGCAGGGGCAGCCGGCGTCGGCGCTATGGTGACCATCGGCACCGAGCTGGCGCGCTTTCCCGGCGTGCTGGCGGTGGCCGAGCGGTTCCCCAATGTCTGGTGCAGCGTCGGCACCCATCCCCATGAATCCGGTAAGGAGCTGGTGACCGATCCGGCGCCGTTGCTGGAACATACGGACCATCCCAAAGTCGTGGGCATCGGTGAAACCGGCCTGGACTATTATTACGAGCATAGCCCGCGCGCGCCGCAGATCGAAAGCTTCCGTGCGCATATCGATGCTGCGCGTACAACCCGCCTGCCGGTGATCGTGCATACCCGCGATGCCGATGACGACACCATCCGGGTGCTGGAAGAAGAAATGGAGAAGGGGGCCTTCACCGGCGTGATCCATTGCTTCACCGGCACCCAAAGGCTGGCCGATACCGCGCTGGCGCTGGGACTTTCGATTTCCGTCTCCGGCATCGCCACCTTCAAGAATTCCACAGCGCTTCGCGACGTCATCAAGAGTGTGCCGCTGGACCGGCTGCTGGTGGAAACCGATGCGCCGTTCCTGGCGCCGGTGCCGCACCGGGGCAAGACCAATGAGCCGGCTTTTGTCGTCCATACCGCCGCCATGCTGGCCGGGCTGAAAGGCGTCAGCGCCGATGAACTGGCAGCCGTCACCACCGGCAATTTCTTCCGCTTGTTCAGCAAGGCGAACCCCGGCGCGACAGCGCCAAATTACAAAAACCCGCAATGAGTCTCGAGATCCGCATCCTGGGTTGTGGTTCGTCCGCCCGCGCGCGTAGCGCGCAAAGCAAATGAGCCCCCCGATGCTGGAGGTTCGCATATTGGGATGTGGTTCTTCGGGGGGCGTGCCGCGAATTGGTGGGCCTGACGGCAGCGGCTATTGGGGCGCCTGCGATCCGGGCAATCCGAAGAACCGCCGCAGCCGCTGTTCCATCCTGGTCACCGACGAGAAAGCGCGCCTGCTGGTCGATACCTCGCCCGACATGCGCGAGCAGCTTCTGGCGGCGCGCGTCACCGATCTGGACGGCGTGCTGATCACCCATGACCATGCCGACCAGCTGCATGGCATTGACGATCTGCGCGTCCTGACCCTGCTCAACAAGCGGCGCATCGATCTGTGGTCGGATGCGCGCGGCCTGGCGGGTCTCCGGGCGAAGTTCAACTATGTGCTGGAGACGCCGCCGGGCAGCGATTATCCCCCCATTCTCAATGCGCATGAAATCGCTGAGCCTTTCCGGGAATTTTCCGTCGCCGGGATTCCGGTGCTGGCTTTCGGCGTGCAGCATGGCCGCATCCGCAGCCTGGGTTTCCGCTTCGGCCCGGTCGCCTATACGCCCGATGTCGACGGTCTGGACGAGGCGGCTTTCGCGGCGCTGGCCGGCGTTGAATGCTGGATCGTCGATGCGCTGCGCCACACACCACATCCCAGCCATGCCCATGTCGGGCGAACGCTGGAATGGATTGCACGGGTCAAACCCGCCCGCGCCATCCTCACCAACATGCATGTCGACCTGGACTATGAGGCGCTGAAAGCGGCGCTGCCGCCAGGCGTTGAGCCGGCCTATGACGGCATGACGCTGCGCTTCTGACCACCGACGGAATGGCGCCCCCACGCCGGCTGCCCGCAAAGCGCCACAATTGCCCCCGGTTGGAAGGAAGATTTCTCTGTCAACTTGTGCTAGAAAATCGGCCTGCGCCGGTGGAATCCGACCGAAAGGAGCCGCCCATGAAGAAGCAACTGGCTATCGCCGCGCTGATCGCGGCAGCGACGTTTGCGAGTTCTGCAGCCTATGCGGATGCCGTGGTGGTGATCGGTGAGGGGCCGGAACGGGCCTGCTATCTCTCCGCCAAGAGCGGACAGGATTCCATCGCCGGCATCGGCCACTGCAACATGGCGCTCAACAATCCCCTGATCGTCCAGGACCGTGTCGCCACGCTGGTCAATCGCGGCGTCATCCTGCACCAGCTGAACCGCATCGAGCCGGCCATGACCGATTTCAACGCCGCGCTGCGCATCGATCCGGAGCATGCGGACGCCTATCTGAATCGCGGCGTCGCCAAGATGACGCTGGGCCAGGTTGCCAACGCCCTGGTGGACATCCAGAAGGGCATCGATCTGGGCCCGTCCGAGATCGCGCTGGCCTATTACGACCGCGCCATCGCGCATGAGAGGCTGGGCAATATCCGCGAGGCCTATTTCGACTATCAGCGCGCTCTCAGAGCGGCCCCGAACTTCACCGCCGCCGCCAACGCCCTGAGCCGCTTCAAGGTCACGCCAAAGACCTGACGTTCAGCTCACGCCTTTTCGTCGCCCGTTTTCGGTGAAGATGGCTTGGCTTCGCCGCCGGGCTGTTCGGCGTAGCGCTTGTTGTATTCCGCGATCAAGTCACGGCGATGCTTGCCGCGGGAAGGGCTGATGGACCGCTTTGGCGGCTTCTCATAGACGGCCATGTTTACCGTCCCTGGTGCCGGATGATCCGCTGCTTGGGTTGCCTGGCGCCCTTGGCGCCGGTCTTGCCCGTGGCCTTGGTGTCGGCGTGAGCATTATTGGTCTGGGCCGCCAGCTTCTTCTTCAAAGCCTCTTCGGCGCGGCGCTTCATCTCATTGGCACTGGATTCGTCTGTCATGGGCCAACTACACACGGGCTGCTTTTCCCTGTCTACCCATCGATTATTGGCGACGTTACACTTGACATACCCAGCCCCCTGATATAGGTTTGTGGCCATAGGAGATTCCGCCGTGGCCAAGACCGTTTTTGACGCCCCCCAGTTCCAGACCGAAGAAGGCGCGTTTGCCTATGTTGAGGCGGCGTTGTGGCCCAATGGCCCGGTTTGCCCGCATTGCGACTCTGGGAAGCCCGTGGGGAAGCTGGCGGGCAAGACCACCCGCCCGGGCCTCTACAAGTGCTACGGCTGCCGGAAGCCCTTCACCGTGCGTATGGGGACCATTTTCGAGTCCAGCCACCTTGCCCTGCACCTGTGGCTTCAGGTCATTCACCTGATGTGCGCCTCGAAGAAGGGCATCAGCACCCGCCAAATCCAACGGATGCTCAATTGCAGCATGAAAACCGCTTGGTTCCTGTCCATGCGTATCCGGGAAGCCATGGCCCCGGCTGATGGCGCTGGCCCGATTGGCGGGGATGGCAAGATTGTCGAGGCTGACGAGACTTTCCTGACCAACAGCCCCAAGACCCGCAAGCGCCCCGGCTATCAGCACAAGGTGGCCGTCCTGTCCCTTGTCGAGCGTGGCGGTCAGCAACGTTCCATCGTTCTGGAAAGCGCCCCGGCCCGTCCGGAGATCACCAGGGCGCTCAAGAAGCACGTCCATCCGGCTTCCACCCTGCACACCGATGGCGCGCAGTATTATATCAACGCCCTGTTGGGCTCGAAGCATGAGAGCGTGAACCATTCGGCCAAGGAATACGCCCGCAAATCCGGCGAAACCTCGGTGCATGTGAACACCCTCGAAGGTTTCTTCTCGGTCTTTAAGCGCGGGATGATCGGTACCTATCAGAACGTGAGCCCGTCTCACCTTCCGCGATACATTGCCGAGTTCGACTTCCGCCAGAACACCCGCGAAAAGCTGGGCATCAATGATGTGAGCCGTGCCGCGATTGCTCTCCAAGGCGTCAAGGGTAAGCGGCTCACCTATCGAACGACTGGTGCATAAGAACAGGGTGTTCCGGACCATCCAAGAACTGGCTAGGTTCTGGACCGAAGAAATGAAGGACTGACGCATGGCGGCAAAACGAAAGCCGGCAAAGGCAAAGACGCCTAAGCTGACGGATGCAGACCGCCATTCGCGGTTCAAGGACATGGCCAAGGAAGTAGGGGCCAGTGACGATCCCAAGGAGTTTGAGAAAGCGTTCAAGCGCGTGACCCTTTCTTCGGGGCCCGGTGGAAAGCGGTAGCGACCGTACCGTAGTGCTCAAGGTGGCGGACGACGCCATCGAGCAATGGCTCATACTTGGGGGCGCCTAGCTCACACCGCTGCATAGAACGGCGGAAATTAAAGGCTAGAAAATCGGCAATTTGAACGGCCTTGCAGGAATCCTTATCGATAAAGCCCAACTGTCTGATGATCCCGGGGTATTCGGGATATTGCCCGCTCAGGGCGTCATGCGACCGCTGAATGTCAGCGTTATTGGCGTTCCCAGTTTCCACAAATACGGAAATGCCTTCGGCGCGCGCCAGCGGGCCGATGCGCTCATGCTTCAAGACCTTGTCTATCAGGGCGTTGTAGCAAAACCCGACTGGCGAGATTTGGGCGTTTACCTGGTCGCGCCGCTTGGTGTCGTTGTAGACGTCGCTGGGAAGGGCAAAGGCGAAGCCGGAGAGGGCCCGAAGCTTTAGGTGGCCATACAGGGCACCCACGAAATAGCCCTTCTTTTTGCCGCTCCAGCCCCGGAACTCGCCCTTCGTTTTGTGGAGCTGAAGGCTATGGAGCACCTCGACGTTGAACAGGTCGTAGACGCCCTTGGCAGCTAGCTCGTATTCGTCCCATTGATCGACATGGCCGATATAGCCCGCCATGGCCTGCATCTTAGGAATCTTCCGGCTGGCGTCGCCGTCATCCTTCGAGTCGTCCAAATAGAGTGCGAGCACCAGCCTACGGCTCCGGTCCGTCCCGTCCGGGGCTAGCAGTTCCGAGAATCGGAATGGCCAAGGGCGCGGGGGCACTTATCGTACCCCTTGTGGCTGGGTATCCCAAGTGTAACCTCGGGCGATTATTTCCCATAATATTACTTATACGAAAATATGAGGCCGGGACGAAAGGCCTGTGGCGCCGCCGGCCACCGGCCCTAACCTCCGGCCATGCCGAATCCGCTCCAGCCCTCCCGCGACATCGCCATCCTGCTCGAGATCATGAAGACGCTGCGCGAGCCCGGCGGCTGTCCCTGGGACCGCGAGCAGAGCTTTGCGACCATCGCGCCTTACACTATCGAGGAAGCCTATGAAGTGGCGTCCGCGATCGAGGAACAGGACTACAAGGCGCTGCCGGGCGAGTTGGGCGACCTGCTGTTCCAGGTCGTGTTCCACGCCCGCATGGCCGAGGAAGCCGGCCTGTTCGATTTCGGCGACGTGGTCGAGGCCGTCACCGCCAAGATGATCCGCCGCCATCCGCACGTCTTTGGCGACCAGGAAGCCAGGTCCAGCGCCGAAGACCAGAAGGCCTATTGGGAGAGCCTCAAGGCCCTGGAGCGCAAGGCCAAGGCCCAGCACAGCGTCCTGGACGATGTTCCCAGCGCCCTTCCCGCCCTGGTCCGGGCCGAAAAGCTTCAGAAGCGCGCCTCAAGCGTCGGATTTGACTGGAACAACGCCCAGCACGTGCTGGGCAAGATCGCCGAGGAAGCCCGCGAAGTCGTGGAGGCGCCCAGCCAGGCCGAACGCGAGGAAGAGCTGGGCGACCTGCTCTTCGTGGTCGCCAATCTGGCCCGGCATCTCAAGGTCAATCCCGAGGCCGCGCTGCGCTCGGCCAACGCCAAATTCACCCGCCGCTTTCGCCATATCGAGGCATCGCTGGCGGCCAGAGGCTCCAGCCCGGCCGAGGCCAGCCTGGATGAGATGGAAGCCCTCTGGCAGGACGCCAAGGCCAAGGGGATTAAGTGACCCTGCCCCGGCCCTCTGTGGATTTCATCATCCACATCAGGAAATGGCATCAATCCATTATTTGAATGTGATTTTTCCGGAAAACCGGTTTTCGAACCGGGCCTGGTCCTGTGGAGAAATCCGTAAGCCCAGGGTGATCTTTCCGGCCCGGTCGCGCCGTTCCAGTACCTGGGCGTGGCGATAGGCAAAGGCCAGCCCCGCACCGTCCTCCGCCCCCAATTTCAGGGAAAGATCGATGTTTCCACGCGTCACGGAGGCTTCGAAACCGTCCAAAAGGGCAGGAATTCCGGCGCCCGAAAGGGCCGAGACGGCATAGGCCTCGCCCCGCTCCCTTTTCGCTTCCAGGCCACGCCGCGGCCCGGGCTCCAGCAGGTCGATCTTGTTCAGCACCTCGAGCACCGGCCGGTCTTCCGGCACCCCCAGCTCGGCCAGGATCGCCAGCACGTCGGCCTTCTGGGCTTCGCTCTCCTCATGGGCGGCGTCACGGACATGGGCGATGACATCGGCTTCCAGGACCTCCTCCAAGGTGGCGCGGAAGGCGGCGACCAACTCGGTGGGCAGGTCGGCGATGAAGCCCACCGTGTCGGAGAGAATCACCCGCGTCCCGCCCGGCAGCTTCAGGCCGCGCATGGTGGGGTCGAGCGTGGCAAAGAGCAGATCCTTGGCCAGGACCTTGGAATCGGTGAGCCGGTTGAACAGGGTCGACTTGCCGGCATTGGTGTAGCCGACCAGCGCGATCACCGGGTACGGCACGCGTCGACGCGCTCGGCGGCCCAGGCCGCGGGTGCGCTTCACCTGCTCCAGCTCCTTCCTGATCTTGACGATCCGCTCGGAGATCAGGCGGCGGTCGCTTTCGATCTGGCTTTCGCCGGG
>DATFFI010000118.1:0-11432 GCA_035250225.1 Rhizomicrobium sp.
CACGACGTGCGCGGCCGCTTCGGCGCCGGCAAGGTGACCTTGCGCGCTGCACCGGCCGGTACCGGAATCATCGCCGGCGGCCCGATGCGCGCGGTGTTCGAAGCTCTGGGCGTGGGCGATGTCGTGTCCAAGTCGCTGGGCACTTCCAACCCCTATAACATGGTGCGCGCCACCTTCGACGCGCTGAAGAACCAGCAGAGCCCCCGCATGGTGGCGCAGCGCCGGGGCCGCAGCGTTGCGGAAATTCTCGCCAAGCGCGAGGATTCCAATCCCGAATCCGCGTCCGCCTAAGGTTTAAGGAAACACAATCATGGCCGCGAAGAAGACCATCACGGTGCGCCAGATCCGCAGCGCCGCCCGCCGTCCCGATATCCAGGCGCAGACCCTGCGTGGCCTCGGCCTGGGCAAGATCCGCCGCACCCGCACGCTGGAAGACACCCCCTCGGTGCGCGGCATGATCAATTCGATCTCGCACCTGGTCGAGATCGTCGAAGAGAAG
Organism: Rhizomicrobium sp.; assembly: GCA_035250225.1. GTDB lineage: Bacteria > Pseudomonadota > Alphaproteobacteria > Micropepsales > Micropepsaceae > Rhizomicrobium. The sequence continues at coordinate 500 of DATFFI010000118.1, forward strand.
AAATAAGTAGCTGGATGGCCGGCTCGCGCCCTGCGGGCTGGCCGGCCATGGAGAAGTTCTAATGAAGCTGAACGAGATCAAGAACAATCCCGGCGCCCATAAGCGCAAGGACAAGCTGGGCCGCGGTTCCTCTTCGGGCCTGGGCAAGACCTCGGGCCGCGGCGTCAAGGGCGCCAAGGCGCGTACCGGCAACCAGGTACATGGCTTTGAAGGCGGCCAGATGCCGCTGCATATGCGCATGCCCAAGCGCGGCTTCCGCAACATCTTCGCCAAGGATTTCTCGGAAGTGAATCTGGGCCGTCTGCAGAAGGCGATCGACGACAAGCGCCTGGACGGTTCGGCCAAGATCACCGAAGAGGTGCTGCGCAAGGCCGGCCTGGCGCACAAGAGCCGCGACGGCATCCGCCTGCTCGGCAAGGGTGAAATCAAGGCCAAGCTGAACATCGAAGTGGCCGGCGCCTCGGCTTCCGCCAAGGAAGCGGTCGAAAAGGCCGGCGGCAGCGTCACCACCACCTTCGTCAAGAAGGTCTATGCCAACAAGAAGGGCCAGCCCGGCAAGCGCCAGGCCCGCCGCGCCGAATCCGCCAAGAAGCGTGAGGCCCGGAAGGCTTAATCCGCGGGGCAGAAATGCCCCGCAAAAAAGGCGTAAAACGCCTGGTGTTGCTTTTTGGCCGCTCGCGATGGCCGGAAGCAGCCCCATATAAAGCTGGAATTCCGCGCGCCCGCCGCCCCGAAATAGGGTAAGACTGGCCGCGATTTGGGAGCAGCCATGCCGTCAGCAGCCGAACAACTGGCCGCGAATTTCAGCTTCAGCAACCTGGGCAAGTCCCATGAGCTGCGCCAGCGCATCTTCTTCACCCTCGGCGCCCTGATCGTTGCCCGCCTGGGCACCTATATCCCGCTGCCGGGCATCGACCCGGCCGTGCTGGCCCAGCAGGTGCAGCAGCAGGCCGGCGGCCTGCTCGATGTCTTCAATACGCTGGCGGGCGGCGCGGTCGAGCGCATGGCGATCTTCGCCCTCTCGATCATGCCCTACATCACGGCCTCGATCATCATCCAGGTGATGACGACCGTGTTCCCCGAGCTCGAAGCCCTGAAGAAGGAAGGCGAGGCGGGCCGCAAGATCCTCAACCAGTATACGCGCTACGGCACGGTGGCGATCGCCCTGATGCAGTCCTATGGCATCGCCATCGGCCTGGAAAACTGGGGCAACGCCGTCATCGAGCCCGGCCTGTTCTTCCGCCTGACCGCGATGATTACCCTGACCTCGGGCACGGTCCTTTTGATGTGGATCGGCGAGCAGATCACCGCCCGCGGCGTCGGCAACGGCATCTCGCTGATCATCTTTGTCGGCATCGTCGCCGGCTTTCCCCGCGTCATGGGCCAGAGCCTGGAACAGATGCGCACCGGCGCCGCCAGCCCGGCGCTGTTCGTGGTGATCGCCGTCATCGCGGCGGCCCTGGTGCTGTTCATCGTCTTCATGGAGCGTGCCCAGCGCCGGCTTTTCGTCACCTATCCGAAGCGCCAGGTCGGCAACAAGGTCTATGGCGGCGAGAGTTCGCATCTGCCGATCAAGCTCAATGTCTCGGGCGTGATCCCGCCGATCTTCGCCTCCTCGCTGCTGCTGGTGCCCACCACCTATGCCAGCTTCAACCCGCAGAACCTGCCGGAATGGCTGCAGACCATGGTTGCGCTGCTCAGCCGTGGCCATCCCATCTACATGATCCTCTACGCCTCGCTGATCTTCTTCTTCGCCTTCTTCTATACGTCGGTGGTGATGCCGCCGGAGGAGACTGCCGAGAATTTGAAGAAGTATGGCGGCGTCTTCCCGGGCATCCGCCCCGGCAAGAAGAGCGCCGACTTCATCGATTATGTGCTGACGCGCGTCACGGTGGTCGGCGCGGCCTACCTGGCCTTCGTCTGCCTGATCCCGGAATTCTTCTTCTATGAGTACAATGTCTCTTTCGCCATCGGCGGCACCTCGATCCTGATCGTGGTCTCGGTGACGATGGATACGGTGGCGCAGATCCAGAGCCATCTGGTGGCGCAGCAGTATGAAGGCTTGCTCAAGAAATCGAAGCTGCGGGGGGCGCGTCGGTGAACCTGGTGCTGTTCGGGCCTCCGGGTGCCGGCAAGGGCACGCAGGCCAAGATGCTGACGGAAAGGCGCGGGCTGCCCCAGCTTTCCACCGGCGACATGCTGCGCGCGGCCGTGGCGGCCGGCACGCCGCTGGGCCTGCGGGTCAAGTCGATCCTCGACAAGGGTGAGCTGGTTCCCGACGATGTCGTGATCGGCATTATCGGCCAGCGCTATGACCAGCCGGACTGCAAGAACGGCGCGGTGTTCGACGGCTTCCCCCGCACCATCCCCCAGGCCGAGGCGCTGGACGCCATGCTGGCCGAGCGCGGCAAGCAGATCGACCTGGTGCTGGAGCTGAAGGTGGACGATGCCGCGCTGCTGGCCCGGGTCGAAGCCCGCATCAAGGCCGGCGGGGTCCTGCGGTCGGACGACACCCCGGAAACTTTGGCCCACCGCCTGTCGGTTTATTACAAAAACACCGTCCCACTGATCGATTTCTACCGCCGGCAGGGCAAGCTGAAGACCCTGGATGGCATGGCCCCCATCGAGGCTATCACGGCCCAGATCGCCGCCACGCTGGACGCCATCTGACTTTTCTTGACGGTTCCATGACGCTATCGTGACGAAAATTTCCGTTTCCGGGAGATTCGCCATGATCCGTCTTACCGTTGTCGTCCGGGCCTTTGCCGTCCTGACCGCTGCCGCCCTGCTCGTGACCCTGCCGCTGGGCGCCGCCCAGGCGGGGAGCGCCGTGGTCCGCCATGGCGATCTGGATCTTTCCAGCCCTGCCGGTCTCCAGACCCTGAAGGTCCGGGTTCTTCAAGCCGCCAAGGCCGCCTGCGGCCCCGCCCAGCTACCGGATTTCGGGGTGAGCGCCCGGACGCTCTATGAGGCCCAGGCTGACCATAAGGCCTGCGTCCGCCAGACTGCGGCACGCGGCCTGGAGCGGATTCTGGGTCAAAACCGCGCGCTTTAGCTGCTGCGGCAATAAATCCGGGGCAGCCATTGACGGGCAGGGGTGCATTCATATAATCCGCGCCCTCGCGACAGATTTCCTGTCATTTCAAGGGTTTTCGGGGCGTTTTACCTGCCGCCCGGACCCGGGTTTTGACCGGCCTTTTGCCGTTTCGCAATTTTGCAATGAATTCAACGGCCTAACGGCCATCGGAGAAGTACCTTGGCACGTATCGCCGGCGTCAATATCCCGACCCAGAAGCGCGTCGAAATCGGCCTGCGCTATATCCATGGAATCGGTCCGCAAATCGCCAAGGCGATCATCACCCAGCTGGGGATCGATCCGACCCGCCGCGTCAGCGACCTGACCGAGTCCGAAGTCATCCAGATCCGCGAAGTCATCGACCGCGACTACCTGGTCGAAGGCGATCTGCGCCGCGACGTCGCGATGAACATCAAGCGCCTGATGGATCTGGGCTGTTATCGCGGCCTGCGGCACCGCAAGGGCCTGCCGGTCCGCGGCCAGCGCACCCACACCAATGCCCGCACCCGCAAGGGGCCTGCCAAGGCGATCGCCGGCAAGAAGAAAGTGACCAAGTAACATGGCTGCTGATGACAAGAAGGGCGGCAAGGCTCCGCGCGCCCGCAAGAAGGAAAAGAAGAACGTCGTTGTCGGCGTGGCGCATGTCGCCGCCACCTTCAACAACACCATCGTCACCATCACCGACACGCAGGGCAACGCCGTGTCCTGGTCCAGCTCGGGCATGATGGGCTTCAAGGGTTCGCGCAAATCCACGCCCTATGCGGCGCAGATGGCCGCCGAAGACGCCGGCCGCAAGGCGGTCGAGCACGGCATGCGCACGCTGGAAGTCGAAGTTTCCGGCCCGGGCTCGGGCCGCGAATCCGCGCTGCGCGCGCTGCAGGCCGTGGGTCTGACCGTGACGTCCATCCGTGACGTGACGCCGATCCCGCACAATGGCTGCCGCCCGCCCAAGCGCCGCCGCGTCTAATTCTATTCGGACTTAGAACTAACCCGTCGCACGTATGGGCATGGTCCGACATGCCCGGGACACGATGAGGAAAACATGTTTCAGAAGAACTGGCAGGAACTGATCAAGCCGGGCAAGCTCAAGACCGATCTCGGTCATGACGCCGGCCGTACCGCTACCATCACCGCCGAACCGCTCGAGCGCGGCTTCGGCCTGACGCTGGGCAACGCCCTGCGCCGCGTGCTGCTCTCGTCGCTCCAGGGCGCCGCCGTCACCGCCATCTCGATCGAGGGCGTGCTGCACGAATTCTCCTCGATCCAGGGCGTACGCGAAGACGTCACCGACATCGTCCTGAATGTGAAGCAGATCGCGCTGCGCATGCATGCCGAAGGCCCCAAGCGCGTCACGCTGCGCAAGCAGGGTCCGGGCGAGGTCAAGGCCGGCGACATCCAGGGCACCGCCGACATCGAAATCCTCAATCCCGATCTCGTCCTCTGCACCCTGGACGAGAAGGTCGAGTTCCGCATGGAGCTGACCATCGCCACCGGCAAGGGCTATGTCCCCGCCGACCGCAACCGCCCGGAAGACGCGCCCATCGGCCTGATCCCGGTCGATTCGCTGTTCAGCCCTGTCAAGCGCGTCTCCTACAAGGTCGAGAACACCCGCGAGGGCCAGATCCTCGACTATGACAAGCTGACGCTCACCGTCGAGACCAATGGCGCCGTCACGCCGGACAATGCCGTGGCCTATGCCGCGCGCATCCTGCAGGACCAGCTCCAGGTCTTCATCAATTTCGAAGAGCCGCGCGAACGCGCCACCGAGGAAGCCAAGCCCGACCTGGCCTTCAATCCGGTGCTGCTCAAGAAGGTGGACGAACTCGAACTGTCGGTCCGTTCGGCCAACTGCCTCAAGAACGACAACATCGTCTATATCGGCGACCTCATCCAGAAGACCGAAGGCGAGATGCTCCGCACCCCGAATTTCGGCCGCAAGTCGCTGAACGAGATCAAGGCGGTTCTCGCCGAAATGGGCCTGCACCTCGGCATGGAAGTGCCGGGCTGGCCGCCCGAGAACATCGAAGATCTCGCCAAGCGTTACGAGGATCAGTACTAGTTTTTCAAGTTGGATGGCCGGGTCGCGCCCTTCGGGCTGCCCGGCCATGGAGGAGTTTTAGGCAATGCGCCACGGCAATCAAGGACGCAAGTTCAATCGCACCGCCTCTCATCGCAAGGCGATGTGGGGCAACATGACCGCGGCCCTCATCAAGCATGAGCAGATCAAGACCACGCTGCCCAAGGCCAAGGATCTGCGGCCGGTGATCGAAAAGCTGGTCACCCTGTCGCGCCGCGGCAAGACCGACCTGCATGCCCGCCGCCAGGCGCTGGCCCAGATCAAGGACGCCGCCCAGGTGACCAAGCTGTTCGACGTGCTGGCGCCGCGCTATGCCGACCGCAAGGGCGGCTATACCCGCGTGCTCAAGGCCGGGTTCCGCCATGGCGACAATGCGCCGATGGCGATCATCGAATTCGTCGACCGCGATGTCAGCGCCAAGGGCCAGGATTCCGGCCCGGTGGACGTGGCCGACAATAACGAAGAGTAATCTGGCGGGCCTGAATTTTGCCAAGGTTTGCACTAGATTTCGGGGCGGCAGCGATGCCGCCCCTTTTCGTTTCAAGGCCTATTTTCAGGGATTTGGCATGACTCGTGAACGTCTTGTCACGCTTCTCTCCGTCGCCGCGGTCTTTGTCGCCGGGGCGCTGGCTTACGCCTTTATCGGCTCCGGCACGGCCCAGAATGCGCAGAACCCGGTCCGGCTCAATCCGCCGGCGGTCGTGCCCAGCCTGATCGCGCCGTCTTCCATGGGCCAGGTGCAGATTACCTTCGCGCCGGTGGTCAAGCGCGTGGTGCCGGCGGTGGTGAACATCTATGCCCGTTCCGTGGTGCAGAGCCAGGTCAATCCGCTTTTCGCCGATCCCTTCTTCTCGCAATTCTTCGGCGCCACGCCCGAGATGCGCCAGCGCGTGCAGCAAAGCCTGGGCTCGGGCGTGATCGTGCGCGCCGACGGCATCATCCTGACCAACAATCACGTCGTCGCCGGCGGCAACGAGATCACCGTGGTCCTGAACGACAAGCGCGAATTCCGCGCCCGGGTGCTGACGGCGGATTCCCGCACCGACCTGGCGGTGCTGAAGATCGACACCAAAGGCGAGAAACTGCCCTTCGTTCCCTTTGCCGATTCCGACCAGGTCCAGGTCGGCGATCTGGTGCTGGCGGTGGGCGATCCTTTCGGCGTCGGCCAGACCGTCACCATGGGTATTGTTTCGGCCCAGGCCCGCACCCAGGTGGCGGGCGGTGACTACCAGTATTTCATCCAGACCGATGCCGCCATCAATCCCGGAAACTCCGGCGGCGCGCTCGTGACCACCGAGGGCCGGCTGGCGGGCATCAACACCGCCATCTATTCGCGCAGCGGCGGCTCGGTCGGCATCGGCTTTGCCATTCCCGCCAATCTCGCCCGCCGCGTCGTTGAAGGCGTGGAGGGCGGTCAGGCGTCGGCCACGCGCGGCGTGCGCCTGGCCTGGATCGGTGCCAACGGCCAGCCCGTCACCAGCGCTATCGCGGCCAGCCTGGGTTTGGCGCGGCCGGGCGGTGTGCTGATCAAGGATATCTATCCCGGCGGTCCGCTGGCCAATGCCGGCGTCAAAAGCGGCGATGTGGTGCAAGCGGTCGATGGCAACGCCGTGGACGACATGCAGGCGCTGAATTACCGCATCGCCACCCATCCGGCCGGCGCCCGCCTGCGCCTGGCCGTGGCCAGCGGCAAGAGCACGCGTGATGTCACCGTGACGCTGGCATTGCCGCCGGAAAATCCCCCGCGCGAGGCCCAGACGATTTCGGGCCGCAATCCCCTGGGCGGGGCGCGGGTGGAAAATCTGTCGCCCGCATCGGCGCTGGATCTGGGCATGGATCTTTTCAGCAAGGGAGTCGTCATCACAAATGTTGACGGCAATGGCTATGCCGCGGCGCAGGGCTTCCAGCCCGGCGACATCGTCCGCGCCGTCAACGGCAACGAGATCGACCGCGTCGGTGAATTGGTGCGCGCCCTGAACGCGACGCAAAGCTGGCGCATCGTCATCGAGCGTGGCGGGCGGCGGGCGGTGTTGGCTTTCAGCGGCTAGCCCGGCAGCAATGGCACCTCGGGGCAAGTTTCGGTTCTAAAGCTTTCGGCGGGCGGCAATTGTTGTAGAATGCCGCCCATGTCCGACCTTTTCGACGCCGGCGATCTTGCCAGCGATGCGCCGCGCCCGCTGGCGGATCGTCTCCGCCCCAAAAATCTTTCCGAAGTCGTCGGCCAGGACCATCTGCTGGGTCCTGAAGGCCCCCTAGGCCGCATGGTCGCGGCGCGCCGGCCGCAATCCATCATCCTCTGGGGTCCGCCCGGCACCGGCAAGACCACCACGGCGCGTCTGCTGGCATCCGCCTTCGACCTGGAATTCGAGCAGCTCTCGGCGGTTTTTTCCGGCGTTGCCGACCTGAAGAAAACCTTCGAGGCCGCGCGCGCCCGCCGCCGCATGGGGAAGGGCACGCTGCTCTTCGTCGATGAAATCCATCGCTTCAATCGCAGCCAGCAGGATTCTTTCCTGCCGGTGGTGGAGGACGGTACCGTGGTCCTGGTCGGCGCCACCACCGAGAACCCGTCCTTCGAACTGAATGGCGCCTTGCTGTCGCGTTGCCAGGTGCTGGTGCTGCGGCGGCTGGACGATGCCGCGCTGGAGACGTTGCTGCAGCGCGCCGAGGCCCATTACGGTGAGCCCCTCAAGCTGGATGCCGACGCCCGCGCCACCCTGCGCGCCATGGCCGATGGCGACGGACGTTATGTGCTCAATCTGGCGGAAGAGGTCGCAAACCTGCGTATGGTCAAGCCGCTCGATCCCGCCGGCCTGATGGCGGCGGTGCAGCGGCGCATGCCGCTCTACGACAAGAGCCGCGAAGAGCATTACAACCTGATCTCGGCGCTGCACAAATCGGTGCGCGGCAGCGATCCCGATGCGGCGCTCTATTGGTTGGCGCGCATGCTGGCCGGTGGCGAGCAGCCGCTCTACATCGCGCGCCGCGTGGTCCGGATGGCGATCGAGGATATTTCGCTGGCCGATCCCGAGGCGGTGCATCAGGCCTTGGCCGCCAAGGATGTCTATGAATTCCTCGGCAGCCCGGAAGGCGAACTCGCTTTGGCGCAGGCGGTCGTTTACATGGCGACGGCCCCCAAATCGAACGCCGTGTATAAGGCTTTCCCGGCGGCCAAACGTGCCGCGGAAGAACATGGCTCGCTGATGCCGCCCGCCCATATCCTCAACGCCCCGACCAAGATGATGAAGAATCTCGGCTATGGGTCGGGTTACAATTACGACCATGACGCCGAGGACGGTTTTTCCGGCCAGAATTACTTCCCCGATGCCATGGCGCGGCAGCAATTCTATGTCCCCAAGGAAACCGGCTTCGAGCGCGAGATTGCCAAGCGGCTCGAATACTGGTCCAAGCTGCGGGCGAAGCGGGGCGGGGAGGGGGCATGAACATCGTGTTGGCAGTCGCGGTCGGCGGCGGTGCCGGTTCGCTGGCCCGCTACTGGCTGGCCGGTTGGGTGCAGCCGGCCAATGCAGCGTTCCCGTATGGCATCTTCATCGTCAACATCCTGGGCGGGCTGCTGATGGGCATGATCGTGGAGTTGGGCGCCCTGAAACTGAATCTGTCGCCTGAGCTGCGGGCTTTCCTCACCACGGGCATCCTGGGCGGCTTCACCACCTTCTCAACCTTCTCGCTCGACAGCGTGCTGCTGCTGCAAAAGGGCGCGTACGGCCTGGCGGCCATTTACATGATCGGTTCGGTCGTGCTGTCGATTGCCGCACTGTTTGCCGGCCTCTGGATCATACGCGCCCTATATGCCTGAGATACGCATTATTGATGCCGATGACGACGGCATCCGCCTCGACCGCTGGTTCAAGCGGCACTATCCGGCGGTGACGCATGGCCTGCTGGAAAAGCTGCTGCGCAAGGGTGAGATCCGCCTGGACGGCGGCCGGGTCAAGTCGGCGGATCGCGTCGCCACCGGCCAGGCGCTGAAGCTGCCGCCGCAGGTGATCCACGCCAGATCCGAGGCATCGGAAAAACCGAAGCCGGAAACCCAGAAGCCTATGGGCTCGCTGGCCGACCGCATTCTCTACATGGACAAGCATGTCATCGTGCTGGACAAGCCGTCCGGTCTGGCCACCCAGGGCGGCTCGGGACTGACCAGGCATGTCGACGGGATGCTCGACAGCCTTGCCTTTGAAAAGAACACCCGCCCCAAGCTGGTGCATCGCCTCGATCGCGATACCTCTGGCGTGCTGCTGGTGGCGCGCACCGCCCTGGCGGCGTCCGGCCTGGCCCAGGCGCTGGCGCATCGCGATGCCTCGAAAGTCTATTGGGCCCTGACAAGCGGCGTGCCGAAACAGCCGCGCGGCGTCATCAAGGCGGCGCTGGCCAAGGAAGGCGGCCATGGCCCCCATGGCCGCGACGAACGCATGACCACGGTGGAGGAGGATGAAGAGGGCGCCAAATTCGCTCTGACCGAATATGCCGTGGTCGCCACCGCCGGCACCGAATTCGCCTGGGTGGCGGCGCGTCCCATCACCGGCCGCACCCACCAGATCCGTGTTCATCTCGCCAGCCTGGGTACGCCCATCGTCGGCGACTTCAAATATGGCGGCACCGACAGCCGCGGCCGGGGCGACATCGCCGACAAGCTGCATCTGCATGCCCGCCAGATCGATATCGCCCGGCCCGATGGCGGCAGGCTGAACGTCACCGCGCCGCTGCCGCCGCATATGGACAAAAGCTGGCAGATGCTGGGCTTCAATCCCGATGACGGCGCCAATCCTTTTCCGCCGAAGAAGCACGAACAGAAGAAGCCGGCACCGCCGCGCCCCGAAGCGCCGCGCAGCAGGAAGCCCGTTCTGCAGCAGAAGGCGCGCCGCAAGGCCACCAGCACGGGACGCAAGCGGCGATGAAGCGCTTTTACAAGGAGGTTTCGGTCGGTGTGGCCGAGGATGGTTTCCGCATCCTGCTCGATGGCCGCCCGGTCAAGACGCCGGCCAAGAACATGCTGGCGCTGCCCACCCGCGCCCTGGCCGAGACCATCGCGGCGGAATGGGCCGGGCAGGGCGAGACGGTCGATCCGCTCTCCATGCCCTTCCTGCGCCTGGCCGATACGGTGATCGACGGCGTCGTCGCCAACCGCGCCGAAGTGATCGGCGCCATATTGCGCTTCGGCGAGAATGACCTGCTCTGTTATCGCGCCCACCAGCCGCCGGACCTGGCCCGGCTGCAGCGCGAAGGCTGGGACCCGGTGCTGGATTGGGCCCGCCGCCGCTATGGCGTCGAATTCGTGGTGGTAGAAGGCTTCGGCCACCAGGACCAGCCGGCGACGACGCTTGCGGCTTTCCGCGCCGCGCTGGAGCAGCAGGATGCCTTTTCCCTAGCGGCGCTGCATGTCGTCGCCTCTATCGCCGGATCGGTGGTGCTGGCGCTGGCGTTGGCGGACGGCGAACTTGTCCAGGCGCAAGTCTTCGTGCTTTCTCGCATCGACGAGGAATATCAGGCCTCGAAATGGGGCCGCGACCATGAAGCGGAAGTCCGCGCCACCAACCTGGCGCGTGAACTGGACAAGGCGGCGGCGTTCATTTTGGCCGCGCGGACCTGATGCAGCGCCGCCGCGCGCTGAAACCGCGCAACAGCCTCGATGCCCGGCTCTGGGCGCGTCTGCGCGAACTGAAGGAGCAGGGCTGGCATTTCCGCAAAGCCGCGCCCTTCAAGACCTTCACCCTGGACTTTGTGGAGCATGATATGCGGCTGGTGATCGACCTGCTGGAAGGCGA
>DATFFI010000119.1:0-25810 GCA_035250225.1 Rhizomicrobium sp.
GGGCGGCTACCCCAACCAGCGCAGCAATGGCAAAAAGGCGTCCCCATCCATTCCCGGGCCCGGCTTTGCGATATGAAAAAAGCATCAAATCATCCTTCCGCGGGACCGAAACTTAAGCCTGCGCCCGGCCCGGGTAAATCGTCCGATCCGGGTTCCCTGAACGGGTCTCCGAATGGGTCCATGTCGGCGGGGCTTTACATCCTCGCCACCCCCATCGGCAATGCGCAGGACGTCAGTTTGCGCGCGCTCTCGGTGCTGGCCGCCTGCGACCTGGTGCTGGCCGAAGATACCCGCGTCACCGCCAAGCTTTTTTCCATCCATGGCATCCAGAAAACCCTGGCACCCTATAACGACCATAATGCGGCTGAGGCGCGGCCCGGCATTCTGGAAAAGCTGCAGCGCGGCGCCCGCATCGTGCTGGTCAGCGATGCCGGCACCCCCCTGGTGTCCGATCCCGGCTTCAAGCTGGTGCGGGCCGCGATTGGCGAAGGCATTGGCGTCACGGCAATTCCGGGACCGTCGGCAGCGCTGGCGGCGCTGGCTGTTGCGGGCCTTCCCACCGACCGCTTCCTGTTCGCCGGCTTTCTTTCGGCCAAGGCGGGGGAGCGGGCGCGCGCGTTGGATGAGCTGAAGGGCGTGCGCGCCAGCCTGATCTTTTTCGAATCCGGCCCGCGCCTGGCCGAAAGCCTGGCGGCGATGGCACAGGTGCTGGGTCCGCGCGACGCCGTGGTGGCGCGCGAACTCACCAAGCTGCACGAAGAGGTGCGGCGCGGTCCCTTGAGCGAACTGGCGGCACTGTATGGCAAGGCCGGCCCGCCCAAAGGCGAGATCACGCTGGTGGTGGGACCGCCGGCGGAGGCCGTGCCCGACACCGCCGCCATCGATGCGGCGCTGAAAGCGGCGCTGCCTTTCATGCCGGTGAAGGCGGCAGCCGACATGATTGCAGGCCTGACCGGGGCGGGGCGTAAATCGGTTTACGACCGCGCTCTGGTGTTGAAGGGTGGGGAGATCAAGGATGAATAGGCAGGCGGCCGAAAGCAAAGGCCGCCGCAGCGAGACCCTGGCCGCCTGGGCGCTGCGGCTGAAAGGCTATCGCATCCTGGGACGGCGGCTCAAAACCCATCTGGGCGAAATCGACATGGTGGCGCTGTCGCCCTTCGGCCCGGTCTGCTTTATCGAAGTCAAGGCGCGCAGCGAGCAGCTGGCGGCCGCCCTGTCGGTGGGGCCGGCGCAGCGGACTCGCATCGCCCGCGCCGCCAACCTATATCTGGCCGGCAAGCCGGCATTGATGGCGCGGGGCGCGCGTTTCGATATCATCGCCGTGGCGCCGGGCCGCTGGCCCAGGCATCATGCCGATGCCTGGCGCCCAGACGACGTTTAAGATCGATGATCTGTAAAGAGGGCAGGCAATGACGCTCACCGTCGCGATCCAGATGGACCCGATCGAAAAGATCGACATCGACGGCGATTCCACATTTGCCCTGGCCCTGGCAGCGCAGAAGCGCGGCCACACCCTGTTCTATTACGGCCCGCGCGACCTGACCTGGCGCGACGGCATGGTGACGGCGCTGATGCGGCCCTTGTCGGTGCGCAACGTCAAGGGCGACCATTTTGCGCTGGGCGACGCCGCGGTGCAGGACCTATCGAAGCTGGACGTGGTGCTGATGCGCCAGGACCCGCCTTTCGACATGGCCTATATCAGCGCCACCCATATGCTGGAGCGCATCCATCCCAAGACGCTGGTCGTCAATGATCCGGCGGAAGTGCGCAACGCCCCGGAAAAACTCTTCGTCACGCATTTTGCGCAATTCATTCCACCGACCCTGATCAGCTCGGACCCGCGCGAGATCCGCGCCTTCCGCGCCGAGCACAAGGACATCATCCTCAAGCCGCTCTATGGCAATGGCGGCGCCGGCGTCTTCCGCGTGGGCGAAGGGGACGAGAATCTGGGTTCGCTGCTGGAAATGTTTACCACTTTCTATCGCGAGCCGGTGATCGTGCAGCGCTATCTTCCCGAGGTGCGCAAGGGCGACAAGCGCATCATCCTGGTGGACGGCGATGTGGCGGGGGCGATCAACCGCGTGCCGGCGCAAGGCGAGGCCCGCTCCAACATGCATGTCGGCGGCCGGCCCGAAGCGACGGACCTGACGGCGCGGGAAAAGGCGATCTGCGCCGCCATCGGCCCGGAACTCAGGAAACGCGGCTTTATCTTCACCGGCATCGACGTGATCGGCGACTATATGACCGAGATCAACGTTACCTCTCCGACCGGAATTCATGAAGTCCGGCGCTTTGGCGGCGCCGATATCGCCGCCCTGGTGTGGGACGCCATCGAGAAGAAACGGAAATGATTACCGTCCGCAAATCCGATGAACGCGGCAAGACGAAGATCGGCTGGCTCGATTCCCGGCACAGTTTCTCGTTCGGCGATTATTACGATCCGGGGCATGAAAGCTTCGGCCCCTTAAGGGTGATCAATGAAGACTGGATCGCCGGCGGCGCCGGCTTTCCGCCCCATTCCCATCAGGACATGGAAATCGTCACCTACATCCTGGAAGGGGCGATCGCGCACCGCGATTCCACCGGCGGCGGCGGCACCATAAGGCCGGGCGAGGTCCAGCGCATGAGCGCCGGCGCCGGCGTGGTGCATTCCGAATTCAACGCGTTTTCCAACCAGCCCTGCCATCTGCTGCAGATCTGGATCATGCCGTCCAAGACCGGCATTCCCCCCAGCTATGAACAGAAAACCATCGACGCCAAGGCGGTGCAGAATCATTTCGGCCGCATCGCCGCGCCCGATCCGGTGGGCAGCGAAGTCCGTCTGGTGCAGGACGCGGAAATCTGGGTCGCCAGGCTGGATGCCGAGATCGAAGCCATCCGCCCGCTCCGCCCCGGCCGCAAGGCCTGGCTGCAGGTGGCCAAGGGGGAAGTGACGCTGAACGAGCAGACGCTGACAGCCGGCGACGCCGCCGCCATCAGCGACCAGGACCAGATTGCGGTGAAGTCGAACAAGCCGAGCGAATTGTTGCTGTTCGATATGGCGTAATCGCCACCCCGCCCAAGGTGAGGATTGGAAAATCGGGTGTCTACTTCACCAAACCAAAGCGCGATTTATAACGCGCATCGATGCCCGACAGCGGGAAGAAGATGAAGACGTCGATGGTGTCGAATTGCTGGTCGATCACCGCGCCGTCACCGATGCAGCAGCCGGCGCGGACATAGCCCTTCAGGATCGGCGGCAGGGCGCGGATGCCGTCGCGCGCATCCAGGGCTTCGGGCGCCAGGATATTCATCGGGACATAGAGCTCGCGCCGCGCCGTGACCATGAAGTCTTCGGGCATCGGATGGTGATGGTGCAGATAGGAAAGCGGCAGGGCCAGGGCTTGCGGATCGGTGCCTGGGAAGCTGGCGCAGCCAAACATCACATCGATGTCGAAGCGCGCGACATAGGCCATCAGGCCTTTCCACAAAAGCTGCATGGCGCCGGGGCGGCTGCGATAATCCTTGTGGATGCAGGAGCGGCCCAGCTCCAGATATCTGGTGCCCTTGGGCATGCCGCTGATCATGCGGCCCAAATCGAATTCGCCGGCGGTATAGAAGCCGCCGACCTTCTCGGCATCCTTCTCGCGGGTCAGGCGATAGGTGCCGATCACCAGCGGCTGGCCGTCCTCGCCCTGGACGTCGCGGTCGATCACCAGCAAATGGTCACAGACATCGTCGAACTTGTCGAAGTCGCGGCGGCTGGCGCGCATCTCATCCGAGGGGATGGCGCTCTTTTCCTGGTAGAAAATTTCGTAGCGCAGCCGTTGCGCCAGGGCGACTTCGTGTTCCGTCTCGGCCAGGCGCACTTCCAGCGCGCCCGAAGTGGCGAGCACCGGCCAGACCAGCAAGCGGCCTTCAAACGGTCCGGCTTCGTAGACGTTGACCACGCATCCCACCTGATTGCCGCGAATCGCGGCTTCGCCGCAGTCTTACGCCTGGACTGCGACAGTTCTGCAATTTTAGCCGAGGGGAGGGGCCGACGCAAAGCCCGAAAAAACTTTATTTGGGCAGCGGTTAACCCGGAAAAGCGTGGTGCATCATCGCTTTGCCGTGCCCGCGGTGCCGATCGAGGCATCGATCAGGCCCGCCCGCATCATCAGCCAGAAGAGCAGGATGCCCGGCGCTGCCGCCAAGGTGGTGAGCAGATAGAAGTTCACCCAGCCCAGCGATTCCACCAATGCGCCCGCAGTCGTACCGGTGATGATGCGGCCCACAATGGCTGCCGCCGCCGAGATGAGGGCATATTGCGAAGCGGTAAAGCGCAGGTCGCACAGGGCCGAGAAGTAGGCCACCACCGTGACGCCGCCGATACCGCTGGCGATATTCTCGAACAGCATCGCCCCCGCCAGACCTATATTGGTGTGACCCGCGGCCGCCAGCATGGCAAAGCTGAAATTGCTCACCCCCATCAGGACCAGGCTGATCAGCACCGCCTGTTTCATCCCGACCTTGGCGTAGATCATGCCGCCCAGGAAAATGCCGATCAGATAGGCCCAGAAGCCGATGCCGACATCATAAAGAGCGATCTCGTCATTGGTATAACCCTGGTCGTTCAGCAACAGCCGCAAGGTGAGCTGGCCCAGCGTATCGCCGACCTTGTGCAGCAGGATAAAGAGCAACACCAGGAAAGCGCCCCGGCGGGAAAAGAATTCGACAAAGGGCCGGTAGATCGTTTTGACCATCTCATCGATGCCGTGGCGTTGTGCGGCCTCGCGATACCGCTGCGGCTCGCCCACCACCAGGGCCGTGATCACGGCCGGCAGCGCCAGACAAGCGCAGACGATATAGGCGATTTCCCAACCGGTGCGCGCCGATAGGAACAGCGCCACCGAAGCGGCGGTGACCGAGCCGATGCGCCAGCCATACTGGTTCATGCCCGAACTGACGCCGAGTTGGTCGGGACGGGCGATCTCGATGCGGTAGGCGTCGATCACGATGTCGAAGGTGGCGCCCGCGAAGGCCACCGCGATGGCCGAATAGGCCATGAAGAGAATATCGGCCTTGGGATCGGCCACGGCCAGATTGGTGACGGCTGCCACAACCAGGATTCCGGCCACGATCATCCAGGAGACACGCTGGCCCAGGCGGTGCAGCACGGGAATGCGCACGCCGTCGATCATCCAGGCCCAGAGAAATTTGAGATTGTAGACCAGGAAGGCCAGGGTGAAGGCGGTGACGGTGCGCTTGGAAATGCCGTCCTGCGCCAGGCGCGTGGTCAGTGTCGCGGCGATCATGGCATAGGGAAAGCCGGAGGAGACACCCAGGAAGAAGGCAGCGATGGAGGCTTTCTCGACATACGGCTTGATGCCGCCGATCCAGCTTTGATGGCCCTCGTGCATTCCTGCCCCCTGTTTCGCTCTGGCAGGAAAGCTATAGATTTTCGGGGGGTTGCCTAGTCCTGAGGATAGGTCAGGCGGCCACGATCAGGTCGTCGGAGGGGAAGAGCATCAGGAACATCTCTTCCAGCTCGGCCGGGTCCACCGGTTTGGTGAGGAAGCCGTCCATGCCGGCTTCCTGGCAGGCGCGCTTGCCGGTCTCCAGCGCATCGGCGGTGAGGGCGACGATGGGCACGCGGGGGCTGCCGGCTGCTTCCTCGGCCTTGCGGATGGCGCGGGCGGCCTCGATGCCGTCCATGCCGGGCATATGGATATCGGTGAGCAGCAGGTCGAAGCGGTGCTCGGCCATGACCCTGACCGCATCGGTGCCGTTGGTGACTTCCACCACATTGTGACCGCGGCGGCGCAGCAGCTCGCGGATCAGCATCATGTTGATGGGATTGTCCTCGGCCAGAAGAATGGTGAGGCCGTGCCGTGATGCTGTTGCCATGGGGGCTGGCGCCGGCGCGGAAGACGCGGGCGCCTCGACCGGCGCCGGCTGCGGTTCATCAGTGGCGGCTTGCGGCGCGGCGATAAAGGGCGGGGGTTCAAATGCCGGTTCGTTGAATGCCGGCTGGTTGAATGTCGACTGGTCGACTGTCAACTCTGGCGGGGCCTGGGCGATGGCCTCTTCCAGGGAAGGCGGACTCTCCTCTGCTTGCGGTGCGGCGCGGCCCCGCGCTTCCAGCACCCGCTCGATCAGCGCGGCCTGGCGCACCGGCTTGAGCAGATAGCCGGCGAACCCTGATATCTGCAGCGAATCCAGCTTGCCGCGCGCCGCCGGCGTCACCAGCAGGAAGGCGGGAATGCCCGGCTGCGGCTCGATCACCGGGATCGGCTCCTGGCCGGTACCGCCGTCGATCAGGAGCGCGTCGATCCGGTCGCCCGGACTGGTGGTGGCGCCCAGCACTTCGCCGCCGGCTTCACGGATCTGCTGGCCCAGGCCCTGCGCCAGCACGCGGTTGGGACTGATCACCGCCACCTGCATGCCGGCAAGCGCATGATCGGGTGGTGCCGCCTCCACCACGATGGACGGCAGGGTGAACCAGAACATGGAGCCGCCGGCCGCTCCTCCGGGAAGAGCTGGCGCTTCATCGACCCCGATCTCGCCGCCCATGGTTTCGACCAGGCGCTTGGAGATGGCAAGACCCAGGCCCGTGCCGCCGAACTTGCGGGCATGGCTGGAATCGGCCTGCACGAATTCCTCGAAGATTTCCTTGCGCTTTTCCGGTGCGACGCCGACGCCGGTGTCGCGCACTTCAAAGCGCACGAAATGGCGCTCCTTGCTCTTCACCTGGCAGACGGTCAGGGCGACGCCGCCGGTTTCGGTGAACTTGACCGCGTTGCCGACAAGATTGGTGACGATCTGGCGCAGCCGCATCCGGTCGGTGCGGATCCTGCCCGGTACATCGCCCGAAACGGTGCCGATCAGTTCGATGCCCTTGGCATGGGCGCGGGTCGCCAGCAATTCCGAGACGGTGCCGATCACCTGGCGGATATCGACCTCATCCTCCTCCAGCGTCAGCATGCCGGATTCGATCTTGGAGAAGTCGAGAATGTCGCCGATCAGCGCCAGCAGCGCCTCGCCGGATTCGGTGATGGCGTTGGTATAGGTCCGCTGTTCCGGGGTCAGGTCGGTTTCCAGCAACAGCCGGCCCATGCCCAAGACGCCGTTCATCGGGGTGCGGATCTCATGGCTCATGGTGGCGAGGAAGCCCGACTTGGCTCTGGAGCCCGCTTCGGCGGAATCGCGCGCTTCCGTCAAGGCCTGTTCCAGCGCCTTGCGCTCACTGATGTCGCGGCCGACGCTCTGCACTTCGATCAGGCGGCCATGGGCGTCGCGCACCGCCATGTCTTCCCAGGCGATCCAGCGCCAGCCCAGCGCGGTGCGGACATGCTGGTCGTAGCGGGCGCGGCCCTGGGCTTCCAGATTGCTGAAGCTGCCGACCAGCGGTCCGCGGCTTTCCGGATGCGGCTCGGGCGCGAAGGGATAGCCGAGGGTGCGGGCGGGATCGAGGCCGAACAGCTTGAAGAAGGCGGCGTTGCCATAGGTGAGGCGGCTGGAAGCGTCGCGGCGGAAGATGGCGTCGCCCTGCGCATCGACCAGGCCCTTGTAGCGGACTTCGCTCTGGTTCAGCCGCGCATTGATGGTGGCGGCATTCTTGAGCGAGGCTTCGAGGCGGGCGGCGAACTGCTTGAGCTGCAGCGCCTGGGCCGACAGCGTTTCGCTCTTCTCGCGGGCGGCCAGGAAATTGTGCAGCAGGAAGGCGAGCGCGACGGCCAACAGGGCGCCGAAGTTCCCCGGCGAGATCAGGGTGAGGTGACCGCGGAACAAAATATCGGCGAAGGCGGTGAGCAGCATGATGCCCGCCAGACCGCCGAACACGATCCGAATGATCCGCGTCAAAAGCACTCTTCTGCTCAGGTCCAAAAAGGGGCCTTCCCCGCCCCAGCCGCAATGACTGGAACTGTGCCCCGTGGCGGGTTCAGAAACGCTTAAAAAGCCGGGAGTTCCGGGCCTTTCCCCCGGGCTTTCCGCCGGGGCGCGATACCTGGCTGCAAAGCTGCGGCAACAAACCATTAACAGGCCGCGCCGCGAAATTAATCCATAAATATCAATATCTTGCCTGCCGTGGCGCCCCTGCGGACCGCTACTGTCACGAAAGCTTTGCAGAACTGTGATGTTCGTGGCGTCACCGCCGTGTGAATTGCCGGCTCTTCCCCTTGGGGCCGTCTTTGACCGATATCAGTTTGACCGACAACAATGCCCTTGCTGTCCGCGCCGCCACCGCCCGCAAGGCGGGGGCCGGCGATACCCGTTTTCGCCTGATCGCATGGTCGGCGGCGGTGCTGCTGCTGCTGATCTTCCTGGGGGTGATTACCGCCCTGGTCGCCGGCGCCTGGGAGTCCATCACGACCTTCGGCTTCGGCTTCCTCACCACCGAGGCCTGGCGCCCCAGCCGCGACATCTTCGGCGCCCTGGGTCCCATCTATGGCACGCTGGTGACCTCGGCCATCGCCATGGTGATCGCGATCCCGGTGGGCATCGGCATCGCCATCTTCCTCACCGAACTGTGCCCGCTCTGGCTGCGCCGGCCCATCGGCATTGCCATCGAATTGCTGGCCGGCATTCCCTCCATCATCTACGGCATCTGGGGCCTGTTCGTGTTTGCGCCCTGGTTCCAACTCCATTTCCAGGACCCGGTGTTGCTGGCGACGGAAGGCGTGCCGTTGCTCGGCACCCTGTTCGGCGGGCCGGCCTTCGGTATCGGCATCTTCACCGCCGGCCTGATCCTTTCGATCATGATCCTGCCCTTCATTTCGGCGGTGACCCGCGATGTGCTGGAGACCGTGCCCGGCGTGCTGAAGGAAGCCGCGTACGGCCTGGGCAGCACCCAATGGGAAGTGATGTGGAAGGTCGCCATTCCCTATGCCCGCACCGGCATTGTGGGCGGCGGCATGCTGGCGCTGGGCCGCGCCCTGGGCGAAACCATGGCCGTCACCTTCGTGATCGGCAACGCCCACCGTATCGCGCCTTCGCTCTTCGCGCCCGGCACCTCGATCAGCGCCGCCATCGCCAATGAATTCACCGAGGCGACGACCCCGCTCTACACCTCGGCCCTGATCGAACTGGGCCTGATCCTCTTCGTCATCACCTTCATCGTCCTGTCCTGCGCCCAGCTGATGCTGCGCCAGATGGAAAAAGCGGCGGGAAAATAGTCCATGGCTTCGTCCGACACCCTCGCCAATACCGGCCTTTATTTCCGCCGCCGCCTCGCCAACCTGGTGTTCCGCGTTCTGTCCTTCAGTGCCGCTATTTTCGGCCTGATCTGGCTCGCCTTCATCCTGGCCGAATTGTTTATCAACGGCATCTCGGCCCTGTCGCCGACGCTGTTCACCGAGGCGACGCCGCCCCCGGGCAGCGCCGGCGGCCTTTCCAACGCCATCTTCGGCAGCGTGGTGATGAGCCTGGGTGCCGTGCTTATTGGTACGCCCGTCGGCATTTTCGCCGGCACCTACCTGGCCGAGTATGCCCGTTACGGCCGCTTCGCCTTCGTGGTCCGCTTCGTCAACGACATCCTGCTTTCGGCGCCCTCGATCGTGCTGGGCCTGTTCATCTATGAGCTGGTGGTGCGGCCGATGGGCCATTTCTCGGCCATCGCCGGCGCGCTGGCCCTGGCCGTCATCGTGATCCCGGTGGTGGTGCGCACCACCGAAAACATGCTGCTGCTGGTGCCCAACGGCTTGCGCGAAGCCGCCGCCGCCCTGGGCGCGCCGCGCAGCATGGTGATCAAGATCGTCACCTGGCGCGCCGCCCGCGCCGGCATGATCACCGGTGTGCTGCTGGCGGTGGCCCGCATCTCCGGCGAGACCGCGCCGCTGCTCTTCACCGCGCTCAACAACCAGTTCATGTCCACCGATCTCACCGGTCCGATGGCCTCGCTGCCGGCGGTGATCTTCCAGTATGCGCTGTCGCCCTATGCAGACTGGCACACCCTGGCCTGGGGCGGCGCCCTGCTGGTTACCGTCACCGTGCTGACGCTCTCGATCATCGCCCGCATCCTCGAAAATAAGCAACGGAACTGACCCATGGATACCGCTCTGCACATGACGCCCGCGCATGCCGCGCCGGCACCGGCCGCCGAAAAAGCCAAGATCGATATCCGCGATCTCAATTTCTACTACGGCACCTCCAAGGCGCTGAAGAGCATCACCCTGCCGCTGATGGAGCGGAAGGTGACGGCCTTTATCGGTCCCTCGGGCTGCGGCAAGTCCACGTTGCTGCGCGCCATCAACCGTATCTTCGAGCTCTATCCCAACCAGAGCGCCGACGGCGAAATCCTGATGGATGGCGAGAACATCCTGAAGGTGAAGGACCTCAACCTGCTGCGCGCCCGCATCGGCATGGTGTTTCAGAAACCCACGCCCTTCCCGATGTCGATCTATGACAATGTCGCGTTCGGCATCAAACTTTACGAGCGCCTGCCCAAGTCGGAACTGGACGGGCGGGTGGAAGACGCGCTGTCGCGCGCCGCGCTCTGGGGCGAGGTCAAGGACAAGCTCGGCGCCTCGGGCCTGTCGCTCTCCGGCGGCCAGCAGCAGCGCCTCTGCATCGCCCGCAGCGTGGCGACGCGGCCGGAAGTGATCCTGCTCGACGAGCCCTGCTCGGCCCTGGACCCGATCTCGACCGCCAAGATCGAGGAGCTGATCGAAGAGCTCACCAAGGACTACACCATCGTCATCGTCACCCATAACATGCAGCAGGCCAGCCGCGCCTCCGACTACACCGCTTTCATGTATCTGGGTGAGCTGATCGAATATGGCGCGACGGAAAAGATCTTCACCGCGCCGGACAACAAGCGGACCGAGCAGTATATTACGGGCCGGTTCGGTTAGTTTCCCTGTTGTCATTCCCGCGAAAGCGGGAATCCAGAGGCCGCAAGCGCGACTCTTTCGGGATAGGCCTGGATGCCCGCTTTCGCGGGCATGACAAGTTGACTAGGACGACCCATCCCAGCGTATCTCGAAATAGGTTTTGGTATTGCGCTTGAAGCCGGCGGCTTCATAGAAGCGCATGGTCGCCTCTTCCTTTGAGCCGGTCGATAGGCAAAGCTTGTAACAGCCCGCCGCTCTCGCCGCGTCGCAGGCGGCGCGCATCACGGCGGCGCCATGGCCGCGCCGCCGGTGTTCGGCATGGGTTACGACATTCTCGATCACGGCAAATGGTTCGGCGCCGTGGCCCAGGGTCGGGATAATGGTCAGGCCGCAAGAGGCCACCAATGTCCCGTCGGGAACTTCCAGGACGAAGATGCAGGTAGAGGCGGATTTGAGAATTTCTGCCAGAGCCCGTTCGGCCGCTGCCGGCGTCGGCGGCGGCTCATGCGGGCGCAAATGGCGGTACAGCACCAGAAACGCCGGAAGGTCGCTGGCGACCGCACGGCGAACCCGCCCGTCAGTCATCGGCGGTCAGCTCACATAATCCGCCGGCTGCGTCTCGTCCGCCTTGTCCTTCTGCCCCAGCGCCAGCGTCACCACCGCCGCCACGGCGATGTTGAGGATCAGGGCCAGCAATGCCGCATAGGTCGGGAAGGTGAGGCCGAAAATCTCCAAGGGATAGGTGCTGGTGCGCAGCGCCATCTGCCACACCATCACGGTGCCCGAGATCATGCCCACGGCCCAACCGGCCAGCAGGCCGACGGGATTAAACCAGCGCGTATAAAGCGCGATGATCACGGCCGGCAGGGTCTGGCACATCCACACGCCGCCCAGCAATTGCAGCTGGATGGCGTAGGTGCTTTGCAGTTCCAGCACAAAGATCAGCGCCCCGAACTTCACCACGATGGAAACGATCTTGGCGACGAAGGATTCCTGCTCCGGCGTGCAATCGGGCTTGATCCATTCGCGATAGACGTTGCGGGTGAAGAGATTGGCGCAGGCGATGGACATGATCGCCGCCGGCACCAGCGCGCCGATGGCGATGGCGGCAAAAGCCAGGCCGACGAACCAGTCGGGGAACATTTTCAGGAACAGGGCCGGCACGGCGAAATTGTTGCCGAAGGAGGCAAAGCCGTCGGCATAGAGCGGATCGTTGCGCACGCCCGACGCCACCGCCATGTAGCCCAGGAGCGCGATCAGCGCCAAAGCCAGCGAATAGGCCGGCAGGATCATGGCATTGCGCCGGATCACCTGCCGGCTGGAGGAGGAGAGAATGCCCGTCACCGCATGCGGATAGAGGAAGAGCGCCAGCACCGAACCCAGCGCCAGGGTGGCATAGCCGAATTGCGGTCCCAGGCTGGTTTGCGTCGCGGGGGCCAACAGCAATTGCTGCGGGTTTGCCGCCTGGAAGATGGCGCCATAACCACCCAGCTGCGCCGGGATATAGATGATGGCGGCAAAGACGGTGATGTAGATCAGGAGGTCCTTCACCACCGCGATCAGCGCCGGCGCCCGCAGGCCGCTGGAGTAGGTGTAGAAAGCCAGCACCGTGAAGGCGACTAGCAGCGGCACATCGACCACGCCCAGGCCGGGCACGGTCATCGAGATATTGGCGCCCAGCGCCGCCAGCACCACCTGCATGCCGACCAGCTGCAGCGCGATATAGGGCATGGTGGCGATGATGCCGGTGGCGGCGACCGCCAAGGAGAGTCCGCGGCTGCCGAAACGGCCGCGCACAAAATCGGCGGCGGTGACATAACCGTGCTTGCTCGCCACCGACCACAGGCGCGGAAAGGCCAGAAACAGGAGCGGGAACATCAGGATGGTGTAGGGCACGGCGAAGAAGCCGGGCGCGCCCGCGCCGAACACCAAAGCCGGCACGGCGATGAAGGTGTAAGCGGTGTAGAGATCGCCGCCCAAAAGGAACCAGGTCACCCAGGTGCCGAAGCGCCGTCCGCCCAGGCCCCATTCATGCAGTTGGGAAAGATCGCCGGCGCGCCAGCGCGAGGCGACAAAACCCAGACCCGTCACCAGCGCGAACAGGCCCAGGAAAACCGTCAGGGTGACGGGATTGGGATCCATGCTCATTTGTTGCGGTTCTCATAGAGATAGACGGGATAGAGGCAGGCGACCCCCAGGAAGATCCAGGTCATCTGGAACCAATAGAAGAAGGGCACGCCCATCAGCGTGGGTTCGATGCGGTTGTAGAAAGGCACCCAGAGCAGCGCCACATAGGGCACCAGCAGCAGCAGATAGACCGGATGAAATTTCCGGCGCGGCGGCTTGTCTTCCATATTCCCCTCATCCTCTTCGCACCGGCTCTTTCCGGCCGGCGGCGCAAAAAACGCGCCGCCCGTCATAGCACGGGCGGCGCATCCTTTTTAAGCGCAGAAAATACTAGTTGCCGCGGCCGCCCGCGGCGCCAGGACCCGGCGCCGGGACCAAGGGATTGCCGTCCGGACCGATCTGGGTGGTGACCACCGGGCCGATGCCGGTCAGCAGGATGGTTGCGGGCTCGCCGCCGAGGCGGGTGCCGTCCCAATGGGTCTTGCCGCCTTCATGGACGATAAAGGTGCCGGCGCGCATCGGATAGGTGGTCTTCACGTCCTGGACATTGCTGGTGCTCACCCACCAGGTGCCCTCGACCACATAGATCCAGCGGGTTTTGTCATGCTGGTGCGGGGCCGAGAAAGTGCCCGGATACCATTTGATCAGGACGCCATAGGGGCCGGGTTGGTTGGGATTGCCCCACAGATTGACCGTCTGGTTGCGGCAAGGGCCATTGCAGGCCGACCATTTGAAGTCCTTGTACGGGGTGAAGGGAATGTTGGCGGCCAGCGGCACCGGGCCGGGCGGGTCATTGACCGTGGTTTCGGGATTGGCGATCGGCGGCCGGGCCGGCGCCGCATATTGCGCCCCGGCGGGTACGACGAGGGCGCTGCCGGCGGCGATGGCAAGTGCGGTTAGGCCGACCTTGGTGATGGGCGTCATGAGCGTCTCCCTGGAAGGTTGGTGATTGTTATCCTTGGCCGCGAAAACGGCGATTTCACGATGTTCAGCGGCACCCGCGGCAAGTCAATCGGGCTGGGACGCTGAAGCCCGCGCCCTCGAAAATCGCCCGCGCCGCCGGTGACGACAGATAGTCCAGAAAGCCCTTGGCCTCCGGTCGGGCATCCCGGATCAGGGCGGCAGGGTAGCGGATGGGCGTATGGCTGCCCACCGGAAAGACAGCCGCCACCCGCACCTTGGGCTCAGCCCGGGCATCGGTTTCATAGACCACGCCCAAGGGTGCTTCGCCCCGCGCGACATAGGCCAGGGCGACACGCACATTCTCGGCCGGGGCCAGGGGCACGCCCTCCCAGGCGCGCAAGGCAGTCAATGCCTCGCGCCCATATTTGCCCGCCGGGACCGTGGCGGGATCGGCAATCGCCAGGCGGCCACCTTTCAGCGCGCCTTTCAGGTCGAAGCCGGGCCTAAAGCCGATCGCCGGGCTGCCGGCCGGGGCGATCAGCACCAGCCGGTTGCCCAAAAGATTCCTGCGCGTGCCGGCCGCCAGCAGCGCCTTTTTCTCGAGATAATCCATCCATTCTTGATCGGCCGAGACAAAGAGATCGGCGCCGCCCGAAGCTTCGATCTGCCGTGCCAGCACGGACGAGGCCGCCAGCGACACCGCCACTTGCCGGCCGCTCTGCTTCGAATAGTCGGCGGCCAGCCGGTTCATGGTCTCGGCCAGCGAAGCGGCGGCGAAGACGGTGATATCGGCGGCAAAGGCCGGGATGGGGAGAAGCAGCAGCGCCGTGACTAGGGCGCGCAAGGCAAGGCGCATGACAGGCTCCGGAGAGGGCGCCGGAGCCTATCAGCGGAGCATCGGCCGGGAAAAGTGGCCCTACTTCAAATCAAAGAGGGCACTTTTCCGTCCGGCCGTGCGACCAGAGAAAAATGAGCATCGGCCAGGAAAAGCGCGAACGCGTCTGCTTAGACGTGCGACCTTGAATCTTAGGCGGCCTTGCGTCCGGCAATGACCAACCCCAGGCCGGCGAGAACCGCTGCAATCGCGGCCGCGGTCGGAATCCAGATATTATGCTGTTCTTCGGCCTGGATCTTGATGGGGCCGATATCGGCCACGGTGTCGGTTTCGGTCCAGGAAATGCTGCGGAACGCCAGGCCACCAATGCCCAGCACGATCAGCACGATTCCCAAAATCATGATCGGCTTCATGAAATAGCCTCCCGAGTATCGAGGCCATAACGGGCGGCAGGGAACAACGGTTCCCAACTCCCCGGGAGCGACCGCGAACCCGAGCAAAGCGAGGGCCTCCCGGCGCGACCAAAAAAAGATCGCGACCGGGAACGCGAGCGAAGACCTAGCTTTTCTTACGAGCGAAGCGAGTTAGAAAAGCTGGTCCTAGCCGAGCGCAGCGAGGCGGCGAGGGGTTGACTAGCAGCAGCGTGGCTGACGCCGCGCGACCAAAAAAGAAGGCGGGCGCCCTTCTAATGGGGCGCCCGCCTGTCCCGCCGCTTCAGTCTCGACTGCGCCGGGTTTGCTCAACTGCATGACCGGACATCCCGAGGGGAAAAAGATGTCCGACGCGCACCGTTATAAGCCGCGCCTCTTAGGCAATGCCTAACAGCGGCATAGGGAGAAACACCTATGCCTGGCCGATGCGCCCGCGTTAGCGTGGCTTTATGCGCTCCACCCCACCGCCTTTCGACGCCGCCGAACCGGACTATGAAGACTGGGCCCTGAAGGAAGTGGCGCAGTGGCGCGCCGCCATGCTGAGGCCCGCCGGCCTGTTCGGCCGCTCGGCAAAGGGGCTGCAGGGACATATCAACCGCATCATACCCGACAAGGTGCATGCCGCCGTCACCCTGGTGATCGAACAGATGACGCGCGCCATCCTGACCGGCGCCGACTTCACCACTGGCGCAGCCCTGACCGGCGCCTCATTGGCCGAGCGCGACCGCAGGGCGCTGGATCTGATCCAACGCTACCGCGCCATCGGCGCGGTGGAAGGCGGCGTCACCGGCGCCGGCGGCTTCTGGCTGTCGCTGGCGGATTTTCCGGCGCTGCTGATCCTGAAAATCAAATTGCTGTTCGACCTTTCGGCGGCGTACGGCCATGACGCCGAACAATTCGAAGAGCGCCTTTATATCCTGGGCCTTTTCCAGCTCGCTTTCTCGGGCGCCGAGCACCGCGCCGATGTCTTTCATGGGCTGGAAGACTGGGATAGGCGGGCGCACCCGGCCGACTTCGCGCATTTCGACTGGCGCAAATTCCAGCAGGAGTATCGCGACTATATCGACCTGGCAAAGCTGGCCCAGATGATCCCACTGGTCGGCGCCCCGATCGGGGTGGTGGTGAATTGGCGGTTGCTCGAACGATTGGGCAAGACGGCAATGAACGGCTACCGCATGCGCTGGCTTGTAGCATCGCAGGGCCGCTTACGCCTGACGGCGATGACTAAAGATGCGTGAGCCTGCGATAGGACAAAGCTTCCGCAATATGGGTCTTGGCGACACGCTCGGCGCCGCCCAGATCGGCGATGGTGCGCGCCACTTTCAGTACCCGGTGATAGCCGCGCGCCGATAGCTGCATTCGTTCCGCCGCGTCGGTCAAGAGCTTGCGGCCTGCTTCATCGGGCCCGGCGATGGCTTCCAGCACTTCGCCTTCGGCTTCCGCGTTGGTGCGCAGATTGTGCGGCGCCAGGCGCTGGCGCTGGATCGCCCGCGCCGCCGCCACGCGTTTGGCGACCTCGGCGCTGCCTTCGGCCGGCGGCGGCAGCGACAGGTCGGCGGCCGAGACCGAGGCGACATCGATATGCAGGTCGATGCGGTCGAACAGGGGTCCGGAAATGCGCGACTGGTAATCCAGGGCGCATTTGGGGGCGCGGCCGCAGCCACGCGCCGGATCGGAAAGATAGCCGCAGCGGCAGGGATTCATCGCCGCGATCAGCTGGAAGCGGGCGGGATACTTCACATGCGCATTGGCGCGCGCCACCACGGCCTCGCCGCTTTCGATCGGCTGGCGCAGGGAATCCAGCACCGCACGGGCGAATTCGGGCAATTCATCCAGAAACAGCACGCCCAGATGCGCCAGGCTGACTTCGCCGGGCTTTACTTTCAGGCCGCCGCCCACCAGCGCCGCCATCGAGGCGGAGTGATGCGGGTTGCGGAAGGGTCGCTCCCGCGAAATGGCGCCGCCTTCCAGATTGCCGGCCAGCGACTGGATCAGCGAAATCTCCAGCGCCTCGCGCGCGTCCAGCGGCGGCAACAGGCCCGGCAGGCGCGAGGCCAGCATCGACTTGCCGGCGCCGGGCGGGCCGATCATCAGAAGGTTGTGACCGCCGGCGGCCGCGATCTCCAGCGCCCGTTTGGCGCTTTCCTGCCCCTTCACATCGCGCAAATCGGGCGCGCTGCGCGACGGCAGCACCACCTTGGGCACCGGCGGCGTCAGCACATGAGCGCCTTTGACATGATTGACCAGCCCGATCAGCGACGGCGTCGCCAGAATTTCGATATTGCCGGCAAAGGCGGCTTCGGCGCCGCAAGCCTCGGGACAGATCAGGCCGCGGCCCTGTTCATTGGCGGCGATGGCGGCGGGCAGCACGCCGGGCACGGCGGTGACCGCGGCGTCGAGCGACAATTCCCCCAGCGCCACATAATTCGCCATCTCGCTGGCCGGCAGCACGCCCATCGCTGCCAGCAATCCCAGCGCGATGGGAAGATCGTAATGCGAGCCTTCCTTGGGCATGTCGGCCGGCGCCAGGTTGACGGTGATGCGCTTGAAGGGCAGCGCCAGCCCTATGGCATGCAGCGCGGCACGCACCCGCTCGCGGCTTTCCGCCACTGCCTTGTCGGCCAGGCCGACAATGTTGAAGACGCCGCCGCTGCCTTCGCCGATATGAACTTGTACATCGACAGGTTTGGCTTCGATGCCTTGAAAGGCAACGGTATAGATATGCGCGACGGTCATCAGCCCCGGGACAAAACGATCCAGCGGCGCGACCCTAGCGGGAAGTTTCAGGGCTGACGAGTGGGGCGCCCTATGATCCGCGGCCCTTCGCTTTCGCTCAGGGCGTTGGCTTAGCTTTTCTTGGCGAGGTAACGAGCCTAGAAAAGCTTGCCCTGGTCGAGCGCAGCGAGGCGCGTCACTCTCGCAGGTCCGTGAGCCCCGGCTTGCGAAACCGTCCAGTGGACGGTTTCGAGGGGCGAACACCTGCTCGTCCGCTACGCGGACCGCTCCCCACTACTTGTAATACCCCACCAGGCAGCCGTCGTTGCCGACCCGTGTGACAAAGGATTGCTTGGCGCCGGCCACGGCGCTGCCCGGCCTGGGATAGAGATAGTCGACCGTGGCGATGGTGCCGGGGCGGGCGGCATCGAAGATGCGCTGGCCGAAAGGCTGGCCATCCGCCTGCTTCACGCTGCGGATATCGATGCCCAACTGTTTGGGATTGACATGCGAGCGCACGATGCCGGTGCCGACATCGAAACAGACGACATAGAGATCGCGGTCGCGGAAACCGCCATCGGCGCGGTTGAAGCGGGCGATGGCGGCGGCCGGATCGTCGCGCAGCGCCAGCACCGCGCGTTCCAGCATGGCGCGGGCCTCGGCGGCGGTGCCGCGTGTGGGTTGGGCGAACGCAACGGCGATGCAAGCAAGCAGGGCAATGCCGGTGACGATGGCGCGCATGGCATAACTCCGTCGATGGGCGCGGCAAGCCTAGCCGGAAGCATGACGGCTGACGAGTGACTGATGAGAGACCGGGCCGGTACCGTGCTGTAAATCTACCTTGCAATACAGGGTGCCTGGGGCCAGACCAAGGCCGCCAAGGGGAATTTCGTCATGCCAGCAGGGCGATGGTGGACGGGCCGCCCTATTCGGGAGCAACCGTGACCTTGATGCCGTCGGTCTCACTGGAGCAGATGACCTGGCAGGACAGGCGCGAAGAGCCGGGTTCCACCGCCAGCGCCATGTCCAGCATGTCGATCTCGGCTTCCGAGGGCGGCGGCAGCTTGTCGTACCAGCCGTCCGTCACATAGACATGGCAGGTGGCGCAGGCGCAGGCGCCGCCGCATTCGGCGGCGATGTCGAAGCCGGCGTCGCGCAGGATTTCCATCACGCTCCAGCCGTCGCGGCCTTCAACTTCGCGCGTCTTGCCCTGGCGGTCGGTGCCGATGATCTTCATTACGAAACTCCGAGCTTCTTCTGCAGGTTGGAAGAAGAGGTGGTGTACTGGAAGCGCAGCTTCTCGTTGGGGCGCGCGATGGCGAAGGCGGCCTGGGCCGCCAGCGCCGCCTCATGGAAGCCCGACAGGATCAGCTTGAGCTTGCCCGCATAGGTGTTGATGTCGCCGATGGCGAAGATGCCCGGCGTCTGGCTTTCAAAGCGCGCCGTGTCCACCGGGATCAGATTCTCATGCAGGTTGATGCCGAATTCGGCGATCGGCCCTAGCTTGATGGTCAGGCCGAAGAAGGGAAGGAAGGCATCGGTCTGGTGATGCCATTCGCTCTTGTCGGCGCCGGCCAGGGTGACGCCGGCCAGTTTGCCGGGCTCGCCATGCACGGCCTTCACGCTTGCGACGTGGAATTTGACCTTTCCTTCCTTCTCCAGCTCGCGCATCTGGTTGACGCTGTGCTGGGCGGCGCGGAAACCGTCGCGGTGATGGACCAGGGTCAGCGACTTGGCCACCGGGGCCAAATTGATCACCCAATCCAGCGCGGAGTCGCCGCCGCCGGCGATCAGGATATTCTTGCCGCGGAAGGTTTCCATCTTGCGCACGGCGTAATGGACCCCGATGCCGTCGCCAGCATTCTCGAAATGCTCGATGCCCTGCACCGGCGGACGCTTAGGCTGGAACGAGCCCGCGCCTGCGGCGATGAAGACCACCGGCGCGACGATCTCGGTGCCGGCGTCGGTCTTCAGCTTCCACTTGCCGTCGGGCAGCTTTTCCAGGCTGGTCGCCATCTCGCTGAAATGGAATTGCGCATTGAACGGCTTGATCTGCTCCATCAGCCGGTTGACCAGCTCCTGGCCGGTGACGATGGGCAGGCCGGGAATGTCGTAGATCGGTTTTTCCGGATAGAGCTCGGTGCACTGGCCGCCCGGGCGGTCCAGGATGTCGATCAGATGGCATTTGAGGTCGAGCAGCCCCAGCTCGAAGACGGCGAACAGGCCGATGGGGCCTGCGCCGATAATGATGACATCGGTTTCGATTGGCCCGCCCGCGTCGCTCGCGGGCCGGGGGGTCTCGATGGGGGCACTCATGGTCAGGTCAGATCCTCGGGCGGCGCGGATATTCCACACCTAAGTTCGTGTAATGACTGGAAAAACCGTCGCCCTTATATGTAAAAATAGTCAGCCCAACAACCCCTGCTATAAACACTGCTGCGATGCAAAATGACGCTCCCCGGAAAGACGCGGAAAGCTGCAATTCCATGGAAGAATTGCGCGTCGCCATCGATGCGCTGGACATGGAACTCGTGGCGTTGCTGGCGCGCCGCCAGGCCTATATAGAGCGCGCCGCCATTCTTAAAACGGATCGCAACACGGTGCGCGATGAAGCGCGCATCGAGGATGTGGTGCAGAAGGTGCTGGCGGCGGCGAGAAAGGCGGGCCTGTCGCCCGCGATCGCCGAAGCGGTGTGGCGCGCTCTGATCGAGCGCTCGATCCAGCACGAATTCCAGAAATTCGACGCGAAGTAAGGGTTTTACGCGGCCAGATAAACCCGGATGAAGTCATGCACGATCATGGCTTCTTCCGACAGACGCTCCAGGGCGTGATCGGCGCGCTCGCGATTGGCGGGATCGACCGGTTCGGCCGCGGCCGCGGCTTCGCCGAACGAGAAGGCACCGACGCCACGGGCCGCGCCCTTGATGGTGTGGGTGATCTCTTTCCAGCGCTTGGCGTCGCGCGCCGCCATCACGCTGCGCAGCTGGCCCACCATTTCGGTGATCTGGCCGTCGAACAGCTTGAGAATCTCGGCATTCATGGCCTTTTCGCCGCCGGTGTAGCGGGCCAGATGGTCGAGATCGATGGGTGCGGACATGGGGCGGAGTTTGCCCCTATCGCGGCTAATACGCGGTAAATGAAAGCCCAACTCCGCTTGTGTGAAATGCCTGCCTGATGGTTAAATACCGCCAACCAAAGGGCTTTTGAGGGCCATGAGGACATTCACGAACCAGCCGCCGCCCCAGGCCGCCAACAGGGCGGCCGCCGAGGCCGACCCGGTCCAGACCACGACGGCTTCCGAGCGGCCGTTACCGCCGCCCGCCATGCCGGTGCCGGAGCTGCCGCGCCGCCGCCACATGCTGGTGGCGGTGGGGATCGGCCTGACGGTGTCCTTCTTCTGGCTCGGTGTCGGCGGCGCCTATCTCTGGGGCTATCTGGGGCCGCAGGGCTTAGGCCAACTGCCGCTGCAGCTTGCCATCCTGACCATGGCGGCGATGGCGCTGCCGCCGCTGCTCTTCCTCGCTATCGCCATGCTGGCGGCCCGCAGCCTCGCCTTGCGCGACACCGCCGAATATCTCCTCGCCGCCAGCGAACGGCTTTACGCCGTCGATGATGTCGCCGCCAAAGGCGCGGCGCGACTGGGCCGCGCGGTGCGGCGCGAACTCGATGGTTTGAATGCCGGCCTGGACGGCGCTTTCCAGCGCCTGCGCGCGCTGGAGAATGTGCTGGAGAACCAGATCGCCGCTTTGGATCAGGTTGGCGCCCGCGCCGAAGTGCGCGGCGAAAGCGTCGCCGCGCGCTTAGGCGAAGAACGCGCGCGGCTGGAATCCATGGCCGGCACGCTCAATGACGCCGCCTTGCGCGCGTCTGAAACCGTTGCCGGCCGTGCCGCCCAGATCAAGTCCAGCATGGAAGCAGCGGAAAGCTCGCTGAAGATGGCGGCGCAATCGCTGGATGTGCAGGCCGCCGCCTTCCGCTCGGCCGCGACCCAGGCCGCGGAATCGCCGCATGCCGCCGCGCTGGAGCTGGATGCCCAGGCCAAGCGCATCGAGGATGTCTCCGACGCCGCTATCAAGCGCGCCGAATTCGTGCTGGCGCGGCAGGAAAAGCAGCGCGCCTTGATGACCGAGATGCTGGAGACGCTGAAGTCCGAAGGCACCATGCTGGAAACAGCCTTGGCGCGGCAGCAGGCGGGCATGGAAAACGCCGTCGCCGCCGTGCGCCAGGAAGCCGGCAAGTTCGAGGATGTCACCGGCGACGCGCAGCGCCATCTGGAAATGCTGATGGCCAATGCCGCCGCGCGCGCCGGCCAGCTCACCGGCAATTTCGCGCGCGAAGCCGAAAAGCTGAAGGAAGCCAGCGACACCGCCAATGCGCTGCTGGCCAATCTGGTCAATGGCATGAAGGATGCGGGCGAGGGCGCCCGCGACCTGATCGCGCAAAGCGCTGCCCAAGCGCGCAGCGATGCGCATGGCCTGGTGGGCGAGGCGATGGGCGAATGCGAGCGGCTGCTGCGTGTCGCCGGCGAACTCTCCGCCGAAGCCAACAAGATCCGCACCACTTTGGCCAAATCGTCGGAAGAACTGGAACGGCATCTTATTCGCCTGCCCGGCATTGCCCAGGACGAGGCGCGCCGCGTCCGCCTGGTGGTGCAGGGCGAGACCGAACAGATTCTCGATCTGTCGGCCCGCACCATGTCGGCGCTGCATGCCCGTGGCGGCCGCCGCGGTGAGACCCCGGCCGTGCCGGGCGCGCCTGCGCCCCGCGAAATCATGCCGGAAGATGAAGGCCTGAAAGGCCTGGCGCGCCGCCTCACCCAGCGCCGGCCCAAGAAGGAAGGCTCCAGCCCGCACTGGGAAATGAAGGCGCTGCTGGCGGCGGTCGAGAATGAAGAGCCGCGGGCGCTCAAGCCGTCCAATGCCATGGCGCTGGCGGCGCTCGAAACGGCGCTGGCCGACATGGCGCTGGATCTATCGGCGCTGGTGGCGTCCGAGCCCACCGAGCATGAATGGAAGAATTACCTGGCGGGCGACCGCGCCCTGTTTGCCCGCCGCCTGGCCGAAACCATCGACGAACATGCGGTGGACCGCATCACCGCGCTCTATCGCGATGACGAACGCTTCCATGACGCCGCCGACGCCTATCTGGGAGAGTTTGAGACCCTGCTGAACAAGGCGCGCGAAGGCGACAATGACGGGCTGCTGGTCTCGACGCTGCTCTCGGCCGATACCGGCAAGGTCTATCTGGCGATCGCTTATGCTTTAGGCCGGCTTTAAGCCGGCCTTTTATTGGTCGCTCCCGCTCTCGCGGACGCTCCTGGGGCGGCTGTAGAATTTAGCCCAACTGTCATGGCCCACTTTACGTGGGCCATCCAGGGCCGCACACGGCGCTGGTTGCCCTGGATGGCCCGGGCAAGCCGGGCCATGACATCGCGTGTGAATTAAATCTTCCGCAGCCGCGCCGCATAAAACCCGTCCATCCCGCCTTCGAGATGGAAGGGCAGGGTGCGCAGGTCACCGTCCGGCGTCAGCCATTCGTCATGGCCGAAGATCTCTTCCGGCTTGATCGGCAGCCGCTCGAAATCCGGATGCGACTTCAGGAAGGCGGCGATCTGCTCCTCGCCCTCTTCGCGCTCCAGTGAGCAGACGGCAAAGACCAGCGTGCCGCCCGGCGCCAGCAGGCGGGCGCCGCTTTCCAGGATCTCGTATCCCAGCGCCGCCATCACCGTAATGTCGGCGGCTTCCTTGATCCAGGGCAGTTCGGGATGACGGCGAATGGTGCCGGTGGCGGTGCAGGGCGCGTCGATCAGCACGAAGGGTGCGCTGCCGTCAAAGTCGCGGGCATCGCTGGCCGCCAGTGTGGCGGTCAGGCCGGTGCGCGCCAGATTTTCACTGATGCGGGCCATGCGGCCTTCATGCTTTTCTACCGCGATGACCCTGGCGCCGGCGGCCGCCAGCTGCAGCGTCTTGCCGCCCGGCGCGGCGCAGAGGTCGATGACCTCCTTGTCCTTCACATCGCCCAGCAGCGCGGCGGGCAGGCTGGCGGCGGCATCCTGCACCCACCAGCAGCCCAGATCGAAGCCATGCAGGTCTTCGACGCGCTCCGGGGCGCTGACGCGGCGCGAATGGCCGAACAGGCTGACACTTTCGGGATGAACCGCGTCATGCCCGCGCAAGGTGATATCGAGCGGGGCTTCGCTCAGATGCGCGCGCGCGATCCGGCGCGCAATGTCCGGTCCATACTGCGCGGTCCAGCGCTTCCACAACCAGTCCGGCGACGCGAGGCGCTCGTTGTCCTGGCCGGAAAAGGCGGCGGGACCTTCGCTCGCGACTTTCCGCAGCACCGCATTGATCAGCGGCTTGAAATGCACGGCCTTGGGATCGGCCGCCGCCAGGCGATTGGCGGCATCGACCGCGGCATGGGCCGGGGTCTTGAGGATCAGAAGCTCGCAGGCGCCCAGCAGCAGGATTTCCATCGCCGCGCCCGATTTGTGCTGCGGCAACGGCTTGGCCAGAAAGCCACGCAGCACCGCCTCCAGGGCCCCCAGATGGCGCAGCGTCTGGCTGGCCAGGGCGCGCGCGAAGGCGGCATCGCGCGGCGGCAGTGCTTTCAGTTGCGGCAGCTCGGCATCCAGCGGCTTGCGCTTGGTCAGCACGCGCGACAGCAGCGCCAGCGCCGCCTGGCGCGCGGGAAGGCCTTCACTCATGCATCAGTGCATAGCGCAGGCGTTCACCGCCTGCCAGCCGCTCAGCCCCAAGGGCCGCGAGGAGCAGCCGTCGCCCGCGCCACTTGCGGGACCGGGCTGAGTTCCACCGTGTTCGCGCCATTCGCCATCGCCCGCAAACGCGCAATGCGCTCCTGGGTCGGCGGATGGGTCGAGAATAGCCCCGACAACCCGCCATGCAGCGGATTGATAATGAACATATGCGCCGTAGCCGGATTGGCGTCGGCGGCATGATTGGGCAGGCCTTTGGCGGCGCGCTCGATCTGGCCCAGCGCATCGGCCAGCCAGTGCGGACGGCCGCTGATCTCGGCGCCGGCCTTGTCGGCGTCATACTCGCGCGAACGGCTGATTGCGGACTGCACCAGCATGGCGGCGATGGGCGCCAGCATCATCACCAGGATGACGCCGACAATCCCTAAGGGATTGCGCTCACGGTCGCCGCCGCCGCCCATGAACAGGGCCATGTTGGCCAGCATGCCGATGGCGCCGGCGACAACGGCGACCACGGTCATGATCAGCGTGTCGCGATTGCGGATATGGCCCAGCTCATGGGCAATCACGCCCGCCAGCTCTTCCGATGAGCAGCGCTCCATCAGGCCGGTGGTGACGCAGACCGCGCCA
The DNA here is from genome assembly GCA_035250225.1 of Rhizomicrobium sp. GTDB lineage: Bacteria > Pseudomonadota > Alphaproteobacteria > Micropepsales > Micropepsaceae > Rhizomicrobium. The sequence goes on from DATFFI010000119.1 coordinate 25,150, forward strand.
TGGGCGGGATCGCGGCCGGTGGCGAAGGCATTGGGCTGCGGATTTTCCGAAACATAAACCTTGGGCATGGGCAGCCGGGCGTTGGCCGCCAGGCGCTCGACCATCTGATAGAGAGCGGGATCGGAACGGACATCGACGGCACGCGCGCCGAACATGCGCAGCAGCATCTTGTCGGAGTTCCAGAAGGCAAACAGGTTCATGCCTGCCGCGATGACGAAGGCTATCAACATGCCGCCGGTGCCGCCGATAAAGGCGCCGATGGCGATGAACAGGCCCATCAGGGCCGCCATCAGGATGCCGGTCTTCAAGGTATTCATTTTCCGTGTTCTCCCAATCCGTACAGAGATGTAAGATCAGTTCATGTCCAGTCAAGACGACAACCCTAACGACGAAATCGGAACCCGTATCGCCGAAGCCGGCCGCCGCGCCGCCGCCGAAGCCGAAACCCGGCGCCAAAAACAGCCTGCCGCCCAATTGCCGCCGGAATTGGGCGGACCCAAGGGGCCCGAGCCGACGCGCTATGGCGACTGGGAGCGCAAGGGGATTGTCTCGGACTTTTAGTTAAGCGGGCTGCTTCCCAAAAAATACTCTCCATGGCCGGCCCTGAGCCGGCCATCCAGGGCCGCAGACACGGTGCGTGTTGCCCTGGATGGGTGGATCA
>DATFFI010000120.1:0-9289 GCA_035250225.1 Rhizomicrobium sp.
CAGCCGCGTGCACGAAACCGGGCTGCCGCTGATCTATCTCAACCAGTTGGGCGGCCAGGACGAGCTGGTGTTTGACGGCGCGTCCTTTGTGCTCAATAGCGATGGCGCGGTGGCGCTGGCCCTGCCGGGCTGGGAAGAAAAGCTGGTGATCAGCGAATGGGTGCGTGAAGGCCGCGCCGGATGGGTCTGCGCGCCGGGTGAAAAACCCGCGCCCGAAAGCCGCGAGTCCCAGGTCTATAACGCCATGGTGCTGGGCCTGCGCGACTATGTGAACAAGAATCGTTTTCCCGGCGTGGTGCTGGGTCTGTCGGGCGGCATCGATTCCACCATTTCCGCCGCCGTGGCGGTGGATGCGCTGGGCGCCTCGCGCGTGCGCTGCCTGATGCTGCCCTCGCGCTATACCAGCCGCGACAGTTTGGAAGATGCCGATGCCTGTGCCCGCTTGCTGGGCGTGGAGTATGGCACGGTCGAGATCGAGCATGCGGTGAAGGCGATGGACAACACGCTGGCCCCCGCCTTTGCCGGGACGAAGCCCGACATCACCGAAGAGAATATCCAGTCGCGGCTGCGTGGGCTGATCCTGATGGCGATGTCGAACAAGTTCGGCCACATGGTGTTGACCACCGGCAACAAGAGCGAGATGAGCGTCGGCTATGCCACCCTCTATGGCGATATGTGCGGCGGCTATAATGTGCTGAAGGACATCTACAAGACCGAGGTCTTCCGCCTCTGCCACTGGCGTAACGAAAACTCGCCCAAGGGGGCGCTGGGCCCGGCCGGACGCGTCATCCCCGAACGGATCATCGAAAAGCCGCCCACCGCCGAATTGCGCGCCAACCAGACCGACCAGGATTCCCTGCCGCCCTACGACATCTTGGACGGCATCCTGGAATGTCTGGTGGAAAAGGAAATGAGCTTCGAGGAGACGCTGGCGAAGGGTTACGAAGCCGCCACCATCAAGCGGGTGGAGCATCTGCTCTATATCTCGGAATATAAGCGCCGCCAGGCCCCGCCGGGCGTGAAGATCAGCAGCCGCAATTTCGGCCGCGACCGCCGCTATCCGATCACGAATGCGTTCCGCGATGCCCGTTAGAAATCTCGATTGTCATGCCCGCGAAAGCGGGCATCCAGGCCTCCCCCCAAAGGCCGCGGCTCTATGCCCCCTGGATTCCCGCTTTCGCGGGAATGACAAAAGAGTGGGTGTTTCTCGATGACGGTCGTGGTCCGCTTTGCCCCATCTCCCACCGGGTTGCTGCATGTCGGCAATGCCCGCGCCGCGATTCTCAATATGCTGTTCGCGAAGAAGCAGGGTGGCCGCTTCATCCTGCGCATCGACGATACCGACCAGGCGCGTTCGACCCGGGAATTCGAAGACGCCGTTCACCGCGACCTGGCCTGGCTGGGCCTGACCCATGATTTTACCGAACGCCAGAGCGCCCGACTGACCGCCTATCGCGCCGCTTTCGACCGGCTGGTGGGCGAGGGGCGCATCTATCCCTGCTATGAGACCGAGGCCGAACTGGAACGCCAGCGCGGGTTGCTGAAGGCGCGCAAACTGCCGCCGATCTATGACCGTTCCTCGCTCGATCCGGCGAAGAAGGAGAAATGGGAAGCGGAAGGCCGAAAGCCCCATTGGCGCTTCAAACTCAATCGCGGCAAGGTCCATTGGGACGATCTGATCCGCGGCCCCGTCGAGATCGACACTGCCACCCAGTCCGATCCGGTGCTGCTGCGCGAGGACGGCAATTTCCTCTACACCTTTCCTTCGGTGGTCGATGATGTCGATTTCGCCATCAGCCACGTCATCCGCGGCGAAGACCATGTCACCAACACCGCGGCGCAGATCGAAATCTTCGAGGCGCTGGGGGCAAAGCCGCCGGTCTTCGCGCATTATCCGCTGCTGGTCGGTGCCAAGGGTGAGGCCCTGTCCAAGCGGCTGGGTTCACTCTCGCTGCAGCAGTTGCGCGAGGAGGGGCTGGAGCCGCAGGCGATCTGTTCCTATCTCGCCAAGATCGGCACCTCCGATCCGGTCGAGCCGCGCCTGACGCTGGACGAACTGGCGCGAGAATTCGACTTCGCCAAGATCGGCCGCGCCCCGGCGCATTTCGATAGCGAGGAGCTGGCATCGCTGAATGCCCGCACCCTGCACATCACGCCCTATGCCATGGTGGCGGATCGCGCCGGCGTTTCGGAAAGCGTGTGGGAGGCGATCCGTCCCAATCTCAATAAGCTGTCCGACACCAAGGACCTGGCTTTGCTGGTGACCGGGCCGGTGACGCCGGTGATCGAGGACGCGGGCCTGACCGCCAAGGCGGTCGAACTGTTGCCGCCCGAACCCTGGAACGAAGCGACCTGGGGGGCCTGGACCAAGGCCATCGCCGCCGCCACCGGGGCCAAGGGCAGGGGGCTTTACCATCCCCTGCGGCTGGCCCTGACCGGCCGGGGCGATGGACCGGAACTGAAAAAGCTGCTACCCCTGATTGGGCGGGCCAAAGCCTTGTCCCGCCTGGAAGGAAAGCCCGCGTGACCCGCTTTGTTCGCATGAGCCAGGTCATCATTTGCCGGATTTCGATTTGCAGCTAGCGCTGCAAAAACCCTTCTGCTCGCCCCAAATTTGCTAGTTTCCCACCGCTTCGCCGGATCCGCCATGACTCTGCGCCTGTTCAACACCCTGACCAAGTCCAAGGACGATTTCGTCCCCTTGGACCGGAAAAATGTCCGCATGTATGTCTGCGGTCCGACGGTCTACGATTTTGCCCATATTGGCAATGCGCGCCCGGCCATCGTTTTCGATTTGCTGTTCCGGCTGCTGCGCCATACCTATGGCGATGCCCATGTCACCTATGTCCGCAACATCACCGACGTGGACGACAAGATCAACGCCCGCGCCGCCGAGCGCGGCATCTCCATCCGCGAACTGACCGAGGATACCGCGCGCATCTATAACGAGGATGTGGCGGCGCTGGGTTGCCTGCCGCCCACCGTGCAGCCGCGCGCCACCGAGCATATACCGGAGATGCTCGAGATTATTAATCGATTGATGTCAGCGCAACTTGCATACGCGGCGACGACAGAGGACGACATTGAGCGCAGACATTTGCATGTACTGTTCGACGTGTCGGGAAAACCTGATTACGGCAAGCTGTCGCGTCGGTCGCTGGATGAAATGGTTGCGGGCGCGCGCGTTGAGGTTGCGCCCTATAAGAAAAATTCGATGGACTTTGTGCTGTGGAAGCCCTCCGACGAAAGCACCCCGGGTTGGGACAGTCGGTTTGGTCGCGGCCGCCCAGGCTGGCACATAGAATGTTCTGCTATGGCGAAAAAGTACCTAGGCGAAACCTTCGATATCCATGGAGGTGGCATCGATCTGATGTTTCCGCACCACGAGAACGAGATTGCCCAAAGCGAAGGTGCCCATGGTCACCCGTTGGCAAATGTATGGATGCATAACGGCTTCCTGCAAGTCGAAGGCGAGAAAATGTCCAAGTCGCTGGGCAATTTCTTCACCATCCGCGAATTGCTGGCCGACTGGCCGGGCGAGGTGCTGCGCTTCAACATGCTGCGCACCCATTACCGCCAGCCCATCGACTTTACCGTCGCGGGCCTCAAGGAAAGCTGGAAGACGCTGGAACGCTGGTATGAGCGCAGCGAGCCGGTCAGCGACCCCGGCCCCTCCGCCGAATTCCTGGAGGCGCTGGCCGACGATCTCAACACGCCCGCCGCCATCGCTTCGCTGCACCAGGCCGATGAATTCGCGCTGGCCGGCGGCTTGGGCTTTCTCGGCTTCTCCAATGTACAACTAAAGATCGCAGCCAAGGCCGCGGTGGACGAAGCGGAAATCCACCGCGCCATCGAAGCGCGTAAGGCGGCACGGGCGGCGAAGAATTTCGCCGAAAGCGACCGCATCCGCGACGCGATGCTGGCCAAAGGCATTGTCCTCAAGGACGGCCCGCAAGGGACCACCTGGGAGGTCAAACGATGAGTGAACGTCTTTATCTGTTCGACACCACCCTGCGCGATGGCGCCCAGACCATGGGCGTGGATTTTTCGGTCGAGGACAAGCGCCAGATCGCCTTGGCGTTGGATACGCTGGGGCTGGATTACATCGAAGGCGGCTGGCCCGGCGCCAACCGCACCGACACGGAATTTTTCAGCGAACGGCCGCCGCTGAAGCATGCCCGCTTCACCGCCTTCGGCATGACCAAGCGTTCGGGCCGCAGCGCCGACAATGATCCGGTGCTGGCCGCGGTGCTGAATTCCGGCGCCGAGGCCGTCTGCCTGGTGGGCAAGAGCTGGGGCTATCAGGTCGATGTCGCGCTGGAAATTCCGCGCCCCGAAAATATCGAAAACATCGCCCGTTCCATCGAGGCGGTGGTCGAGAAGAAGCGCGAACCACTGTTCGATGCCGAGCATTTTTTCGACGGCTGGAAGGCCGATCGCGACTATGCCTTTGCCTGCATCAAGGCGGCGTATGAGGCGGGCGCCAAATGGATCGTGCTCTGCGATACCAATGGCGGCGTCATGCCGGAAGAGGCGTACGGCATCGTCAGCGCGGTGAAAGAACGACTGCCCAACGCCCCGCTGGGCATCCATGCCCATAACGACACCGAACAGGCGGTGGCGGTATCGCTGGCCGCCGTCAGGGCGGGGGTGCGCCAGATCCAGGGTACCCTCAATGGGCTGGGCGAGCGCTGCGGCAACGCCAATCTCTGTTCCCTGATCCCGAACCTGATGCTGAAGGACCCGTTTGCCTCGCAGTTCCAGATCGGGGTGTCGGCGGAGCAGCTGGCGCGCATCACCCATGTCTCGCGTCTCTTGGACGAAATCCTCAACCGCGCCCCCGACCGGCATGCGCCCTATGTCGGACCCTCGGCCTTTGCTCATAAGGGCGGCCTGCATTCCTCCGCCGTGCTGAAAGACCCTGCCACCTATGAGCATGTGAAGCCGGAAAGCGTGGGCAATGTCCGGGTCATTCCGGTCTCGGACCAGTCGGGCCGTTCCAATGTTCTGGCGCGTCTGAAAGATGCCGGCATCACGCTGGACCCCAAGGATGACCGCGTCGGGCGGCTGCTCGACATCATCAAGGCCCGCGAATATCAGGGCTATGCCTATGACGGGGCGGAAGCGTCATTCGAACTGGTGGCCCGCCGCGCCCTGGGCCAGGTGCCGGATTATTTCAACGTCGAAAGCTATGCCGTCAGCGTCGAACGCAAGAAGGGCATCACCGTCAGCCAGGGCACAGTGAATATCGATGTGGCGGGCGAAAAGCTCACCAATATCGGCACCGGCAACGGTCCGGTGAACGCGCTGGACGCGGCGCTACGCAAGGATCTGGGCAAATACTCCTCCTTCCTCGCCGATCTCAGGCTGGTGGACTATAAGGTGCGTATCCTCACCAGTGGCACCGAGGCCGTCACCCGCGTCATGGTCGAAAGCGCCGACGGCAAGGGCCATCGCTGGTCCACGGTCGGCGTCTCGGCCAACATCGTCGATGCGAGTTTCGAAGCGCTGACGGACTCCATCATCTACAAACTGCATCGGGACGGGGCGAAGGTGTGAGCCACGACCGCGCGAAGCGCGGACGAAATGGTCCAGGGGACCATTTCGAGTGGCGAACGCCGCGAGCTTAAGCGAGCGGCTGGCGGCAAACTATCGGTGGGATTACTTCACCGGATGCGCCAGCGCTTCCTTCAGCGCCAGCAGCGCCGCTTCTGGCCCTTCCGCCAGATGATACAGCTCGGTGATGATCGGCTTGGCAAAGCCTTGCTCGATGATACCGCGCAGCATCGCGTCCAGTGGATCGAAGAAGCCATCGACATTGACCACAATGATCGGCTTCTTGTGCACACCCAGCTGTGCCTCGGTCGCCACTTCGAAGAATTCGTCGAAGGTGCCAAGGCCGCCCGGCAGCACCAGGAAGGCGTCCGACATCTGCAGCATGATCGCCTTGCGCTCCTGCAGATGGGGCGTGACGATCAGTTTTTCCTCGGGCGTGATCGGTTCCACGGCTTCAAGCTGCTGCAAAAAGGCTGGAATGATGCCCTGGATGGGCGCGCCGCTGGCCTGCGCCGCCCGGGCGAGTTCGCCCATCAGGCCCGGCGTGCCGCCGCCATAAACCAGGGTTGCGCCCATTTCGGCCAGTCCGGCGCCGATGGCGCGGGCGGCGTCGGCGAATTTCGGGTCATGACCGAAGGACGCACCGCAAAAGACACAAATGGAGGGGGAAGAATTGGCCATGACGGAAACAGGGTTGCGTGGGATGGGCGGTCTTCCTAAACAGGTTCGGCAGGGAAGGAAATGGAGAAAAAATGCCCCGCTGGCTGATCATTCTGTGCGCCACCGCCGTCCTGGCCCTGATTGCCGGTTTTGTCACCTTCGGCGGCGGGAATATGGGCCGTTGACAGGGAAACCGTAATGGCACACCCCGTCGAAGAAGGCAGCGGCGCCCCGTCCCTCCGTCCCCTCTGGACCCTTATGCCCTATCTCTGGCCCAGGGATCCGGGCCTGAAGCTGCGGGTTTTCATCTCCATCCTCTGCCTGGTGCTGGCCATTATCGCCACCACCATCTTCCCCATCGTCATGGGCGAGATCACCAACGCGCTGGCCCGTTCTCCGGCCGAAATCGCCATGGCCACCACCTTCGCGCTGGTGGGCGCCTATGTCCTGGCCCGCATCATGATGCAGGCCTTCGCGCAGTTGCGCGACGGCATCTTCGCCAAGGTGCAATATGCCGCCATGCGCGAAGTGGGCGTCGAAACTTTCGCCCATGTCCATACTCTGTCGCTGCGCTTTCACCTGGAACGCAAGACCGGCGGCCTCTCCAGAGTGATCGAACGCGGCACCAAGGGCATCGACACGCTGCTCTCCTTCGCTTTGTTCAGCATCTTCCCCACTTTGTTTCAGCTGCTGCTGTTCAGCGGCATCATGGTGGTCAAGCTCGACTGGGCGATCGCGGCGGTCACCATGGGCATGGTGGCGGCCTATACCTGGTTCACCTTCGCCATCACGCGTTGGAGAATTGCCTTCCGCCGCGAGATGAACCAGAGCGACACCGACGCCAACACCAAGGCGGTGGACAGTTTGCTCAACTACGAGACGGTGAAATATTTCAATAATGAAGCGCATGAAACCCAGCGCTTCGACCGTTCGATGGAGCGCTATGCCCGCGCTTCGATCCAGTCCCAGACCTCGCTGTCGGTCCTGAACACCGGCCAGGCCGTGATTATCGCGCTGGGCATGGGCGCCGTGATGCTCCTGACGGCGATGGGCATCCGCGACGGCCGCTTCACGGTGGGCGATTTCGTGATGGGCAACGCCATCCTGATGCAGCTTTACATGCCACTGAATCTGCTGGGCACGGTCTATCGCGAGATCACCCAGGCGCTGGTCGATATGGACGCCATGTTCCGCCTGCTGGGCCGTCCGCAGGAGGTCAAGGACAAGCCCGACGCGAAACCGCTGCGGGTGAGGGGCGGCGAGATCCGCTTCGACAATGTGGTCTTTTCCTATGATCCGGAGCGCATCGTGCTCAAGGGGGTCAGCTTCACCGTACCCGCTGGCAAGACGGTGGCGGTCGTGGGGCCGTCGGGCGCCGGCAAATCCACCATCAGCCGCATTCTCTACCGCTTCTATGACATCAAGTCGGGCAGCGTGACGATCGACGGCCAGGATATTCGCGACGTCACCCAGGCCAGTCTGCGAAAGGTGATCGGCATCGTTCCCCAGGACACGGTACTGTTCAACGACACGGTGCGCTACAATATCGGCTATGGCCGCGTCGGCGCCACCGAGGCCGAGATCGAGGACGCTGCCGGTCTCGCCCAGATCGACAAATTCATCCGCCACCTGCCGCAGGGCTATGAGGCCATGGTGGGCGAGCGCGGCCTGAAACTGTCGGGCGGCGAAAAACAGCGCGTCGCCATCGCCCGCACCATCCTGAAGAATCCGCCCATCCTGCTGCTGGACGAAGCCACCAGCGCACTGGACACCGGCACCGAACGGGAAATCCAGGGCGCGCTCAACGAGGTTTCGCGCAACCGCACCACTTTGGTGATCGCGCACCGGCTTTCCACCGTGATCGATGCCGACGAGATTCTGGTGCTGGATCACGGCCGGATCATCGAGCGCGGCCGCCATGCCGAATTGCTGGCGCTGGGCGGCCATTACGCCGCGATGTGGAGTAAGCAGCGCGAAGCCGCCGCGGCGCGCGAAAAGCTGAAGGAAGTCGAAAACGATCCGGACGTGGCGCCGGGCGTGGCCAGGGAAGAATCTGTCTAGCGCAAAAAGATCGCGAGAGATTTTGGTGTCTGGCTAGGAGCGTCGCGCGGAGCGTACTTTAGTACGTGAGCACGCGCGACGACGCCAGGCGCCAAAAGATCTGCGCGTGCCCGTTATTCTAGATGATTTCTACCCGGTCGACTTCCACACCCTTGTTACCCTGACGTGTCGAGTAACGGATGCGCTGGTCGGGCTCGACCGTCGAAATGCCGGAACGGCGCAGGGCGCTGGCGTGGAGATAGATGTCGCCGCCGCCGGATTCGGACATCACAAAGCCGAAGCCTTTCTGCTCGTTGAAGAACTTGACCTTGCCTTCGACCATCGGGCCGGCCGGACCACTATCGCGTCCGCTGTCGCGATAACCGCCGCCGCCACCGCCAAAGCGGTCGCCGCCGCCGCCGAAACGATCACCACCGCCAAAACGGCCGCCGCCACCGCCGAAGTCGCGGCGCGGGCCGCGCGTGGGTGCTTCCGCCGTCGAGGTATCGACGCTGTGCACCGTCACGACCTGCAGACCGCGCTGGGAGTCCGCGAGATCGCAGACGATGGTGGTCCCGGGCGGAACATCCGCATGACCCACCGCCTGCAGGGCGGAGGCGTGACAGAAGGCGTCGCCGCCATTGTCCAGCGTGACGAAGCCGTAGCCCTTGGTGCCGTTAAACCACTTTACCTTGCCCTTCGCGGATGCCTGCGCGATGGGCCGATCATTGCCAAACTGTGCCATGCGACTGACGAACTGCCCCAGCCGGAACCCCTAGAACGTCCCCGGCCGGCTACCGCGCAAGACGTCCGCCATAATGATGACTACAGAAACCCAAGACTCGCAAGCGAGGTTAATGTCCGCCAATGTAATGTTGCGTCGCAACAAGAAGGTTGACTTTCCGGGCTTTTGGTACGATACAGGCGCCAGTCCGACGCGACCGCACACGGTGCCCCTGGCACCCCATCGCCGGACCCGATCAAAACTCCGTTACCTTCCAGCGTGCGTGGAAGACGGCAACCAGCCGTTTCC
>DATFFI010000121.1:0-2072 GCA_035250225.1 Rhizomicrobium sp.
CCCTTCGCCCATGGTCGGCACCGTCTATGTCGCGGCCGAGCCCGGCAAGCCCGCCTTCATTTCTGTCGGCAAGCCGGTGAAGGAAGGCGACACCATCTTCATCGTCGAGGCGATGAAGACCATGAACCCGATCACCGCGCCGCGCAGCGGCACGGTCAAGGAGATCTGCGTCTCCGACAAGGACCCGGTCGAGTTCGGCCAGACTCTCTGCGTCATCGGCTGATGTTCGAGAAAGTTCTCATCGCCAATCGCGGCGAAATCGCCCTGCGCGTCATCCGCGCCTGCAAGGAAATGGGCATCTCGACGGTGGCGATCCATTCCACCGCCGATTCCGACGCCATGCATGTCCGCCTGGCCGATGAAAGCGTCTGTGTCGGCCCGGCGCCCAGCGGCCAGTCCTATCTCAACATGGCCGCGATCATCGCCGCCTGCGAAATCACCGGCGCCGAGGCGATCCATCCCGGTTACGGTTTCCTGTCGGAAAACGCCAAATTCGCCGACATCGTCGCCGAGCATGGCCTGACCTTCATCGGCCCCACCGCCGATCATATCCGCATGATGGGCGACAAGATCACCGCCAAGCAGACGGTGAAGTCGCTGGGCATTCCCACCGTGCCGGGTTCGGATGGTGAAGTGAGCGACGCCCAGGCCGCCAGGCTGGCGGACGAGATGGGCTATCCCGTACTGATCAAGGCCACCGCCGGCGGCGGCGGCCGCGGCATGAAGGTGGCCCGGAGCAAGGACGAATTGTCCTTCGCCCTCTCCCAGGCCCGCACCGAAGCCAAGGCGGCCTTCGGCAACGACACTGTCTATATGGAGAAATATCTCCAGAAGCCGCGCCATATCGAAATCCAGATCCTGGCCGATGCCCACGGCAAGGTCGTGCATCTGGGCGAGCGCGACTGCTCGCTGCAGCGCCGCCACCAGAAGGTCTGGGAAGAAGCCGGCAGCCCCGCCCTCAATGCCAAGGAGCGCGACGATATCGGCGCCATCTGCACCCGCGCGCTGGAGAAGCTGGGCTATCTCGGCGCCGGCACGATCGAATTCCTCTATGAGGATGGCCGCTTCTATTTCATCGAGATGAACACCCGCCTGCAGGTGGAACATCCGGTCAGCGAAGCCCTCACCGGCATCGATATCGTCCGCGAACAGATCCGCATCGCCTCCGGCGCGGCGATGGACTTCACCCAGAAGGACATCGTCTTCGAAGGCCATGCCATCGAATGCCGCATCAATGCGGAAAATCCCTTCACCTTCCGCCCCGCGGCCGGCCTGATCACCCAATTCCACACCCCAGGCGGCCTGGGCGTGCGCTTCGACAGCCACATCTATTCCGGCTACCGCTTCCCGCATTATTACGACAGCCTGGCGGGCAAGCTGATCGTGCATGCCCGCAACCGCAACGAATGCCTGCTGCGCCTGCGCCGCGCGCTGGACGAGCTGGTGGTGGGCGGCATCGAGACCACCATCCCCCTCTTCCAGGGCCTGGTGCGCGACCCCGACATCATCAACGGCGATTACTCCATCCATTGGCTGGAGAAGTATCTGGCGGGCCTGGGGCATTAGGCGGAGCTGCGGAAATGCTGTTCATGCTGATCGAGCATTTTCCGGGCCGCGATCCCGTCCCGGTCTATCAGCATCTGCGCGACAAAGGCCGCGGCATGCCCGACGGCCTCAAATATGTCGGCAGCTGGGTCGAACCGAATTTCGACCGCTGCTTCCAGCTGATGGAATGCGACGACCTCCGGCTGATCCAGGAATGGGCGCTGCACTGGCGGGGCCTGGGCAGTTTTGAAATCGTCCCCGTCGTTTCCGGCAAGGAAACCGGCGAACTGGTGGAACGATACCTGCCCAAGTAGCTGCGGCCGCGCTAAGCTGCCCGCATGCACGGGACCAACCTGACGCCCGAACTGGTGCTGGCGGCTTATGCCCGCGGCCTGTTTCCCATGGCCGAGCGGCGCGACGATCCGCATCTCTACTGGGTCTCACCGGAAAAGCGCGGCATCATCCCGCTGACGGAATTCCATGTCCCGCGCCGCCTCGCCCGCACCGTGCGCAGCGGCAAATTCACC
>DATFFI010000122.1:0-2028 GCA_035250225.1 Rhizomicrobium sp.
TTCGCGGAGACTATTGCGGGACGGCATCTGGGGATAGAGATCGGGCGCGATCATCCGGCCTTGCCGCTCAGTCTGGCGCTCCCACGTCACAATCGTCATCGCGCCGCCAGGGGCCGGCATAATTGTCCCGGCTCTTGCGGCGGCGGTCGGGGCCGAAATAGCTCTCGGCGCGCACAAAGGCGCGGGGCCGTGCGACGATCTCGGCCAGGCGGGAATAGAGATTCTGGGCGGTGATGGGCTTGACCAGGAATTCGGTGACGCCGGCATCGCGCGCCATCTCGACCCGGTGCCGTTCGGTATGGCCGGTCACCATGATGATGGGAACATCGGGATTGGCGGCGGTCTTGCCGCTGCGAATATGACGGGTGAATGCGATGCCATCCATCGGTGCCATCGCCATGTCGGACAGGATGAGATCGCATTTGCGATCCTGCAGCAGGTGGATGGCGGCCGCGCCGTCGGAGGCCTCGACCACGTCCCGGATGCCGATGGTGCTCAGCAGATTACGCAGCAGGGTGCGCATATGCCCATTGTCCTCGACAATGAGCGCCTTCAAATTCTCGAATGCAGCGCCGGACATATTCCCCCAATCCGTCATGCCGATGGAGAATGGACCTGGAGGGCGGCAAGCCGCTTGCTCCTGTTTCCAGCTTAGGCCGGCTGGGTTATTTATGCGTTACAAAGAGGAAAGAGGGCGGTCAGAGCTTTGCCGACGATATTTTCCCGCACTTGCAATGCGTTGTTTCTGACCCTGAAGCTGTTGCTGTCGCGGGTGGTGCTGGGCGTGAATGCGCTGGTGCTGGATGCGGATGGCCGTGTGCTGCTGGTGCGGCATGGTTACCAGCGCGGCTGGCGGTTGCCGGGCGGCGGGGTCGATATCGGCGAGACACCGCAAGAAGCGATCCGCCGGGAGCTTGGGGAAGAGGTGGGGCTGAGCGGCGGAACGTGCACGCTGGCGGGAACCTATATGCGCCGGTTCCTGTGGGTGGGAAATGTGGTGATGCTTTACCGGATCGAGCAGGCCCGGCTGGATTTTCGTCCCGGCTGGGAGATTCGCGAAATCGCATGGGCCGACCCGGCCGCGCCGCCGCCGGGCCTTTCGCCGGCCACCGCGCGCCGCCTGGCCGAACTGACCGGCGCGGCAGTGCGCCGGGAGTGGTAGGGAGCGACAGCCCAGCAGGCCCGCATGTCATGCGGGCCGTCGCGTTAGGCTGCGCGACCAATTCAAGGGGTCCTTGCCTTTGACGGGCATTGCCGCTAGCGGGAGCGCCATGAACGATGCCGCCTGGAAAATCCGGCCCGAAACGCCTGCCGATGCGGCCGGCGTGGAAGCCTTGAATGAGGGCAGTTTCGGTCCGGGCCGTTTTGCCAAATCCGCCTATCGCCTGCGTGAAGGTGTGGCGCCTGTCGCGCGGCTCTCTTTTGTCGCCGTCGAAGGCGAGGGCCTGCTGGGTTCGGTCCGCTTCTGGCCGATCTCGGTCGGCGGGCACCAGGAATTGCTGCTGGGTCCTCTGGCGGTGCGCGGCGACCAGCGCGGCAAGGGCATCGGCATCGCATTGATGCAGGCGGGTATCGAGGCGGCGAAGGGCGGACCGTGGCGCGGCATCCTGCTGGTGGGTGATGAGCCCTATTACGCCAAGGTGGGTTTTTCGCGCCTGCCGCCGGGACGGGTACGCTTTGCCGGGCCGGTGGATGAGCGGCGCATCCTGGGCCTGTCGCTCAAGGGCGGCGAGATGCTGACGGTCTCAGGCGAAATCCGCCGCGCGGAAATCGATCAGCCGAATTGCGCTGATGGTGCCGCTCTGGGATAGAGACGAATTCCAGAGACCGTTCGCAGGGCTGGCCGCCCTGCTCACCCCCTTTGCGCGAAGACCTAGCTTTTCTTGTGAGCGAAGCGAATTAGAAAAGCTGGTCCTAGAGCGTGATCCAATCATATTGGAGCGTATCCTGCATTGACGAGGTAGTTTGAGTATTCGTCTGGCGCGAAGGCGCTAAGCAGAGAGCCGATACGCCGCCATGTGGCTTCGA
>DATFFI010000123.1:0-11906 GCA_035250225.1 Rhizomicrobium sp.
GTCGCTTAAACGAATTCGACCTTCAGGATCTCATACGACCGTGCGCCGCCCGGCGCGGCAACCTCTACAGTGTCACCTTTGGATTTTCCGATAAGCGCGCGCGCAATGGGGGAGGAGAGCGAGATGCGCCCCTTCTTGGCGTCGGATTCGACGTCGCCCACGATCTGATACTTGCGCTCTTCGTCCGTGTCCTCATCGACCAGGGTGACGGTGGCGCCGAACTTGACGCTGGTGCCCGACAGCTTGGAAATGTCGATCACCTCGGCGCGGCCGATCTGGTCTTCCAGTTCCAGCACCCGGCCTTCGATGAAGCTCTGGCGCTCCTTGGCGGCGTGATACTCGGCATTCTCGGACAGGTCGCCATGGGCGCGCGCTTCCGCTATCGCCTTGATGATCTCGTGGCGGTCCACATTCTTCAGCCGGTTGAGCTCATCCTCCAGGCCCTTGAAGCCCGAAGCGGTCATGGGAATCTTTTCCATCGTCCAATCCATCGGCAAAAAGACCCTCCCTCCGCCGCAAGCGCCGGAGCGGGAAGGCCAAATCCTTGATAAGTCGCGCTTTTTCCAAGCTTAGCGCGGCACTGCTTTACGAAGAGTAAGACTGGAGGGGGGCGACTTCAAGGGTTGAGGAGCGGTTCGCCGCAGGCGAATGAAACGGTCCTGCGGACCGTTTCAAGCGACGCGCTTCCAGCCAGGGCAAGCTTTTCTAGCCTCGCTACGCTCGGGCAAGAAAAGCTAAGCCAACGCCGCGAGCTTGGGCGAGCGGCGCGGCAGAAAGCGCCGACTTATTTGTTTCCGTAACTCTGAAGCGGCCTCACTTCCAGCGAACCTTCCCGCAACGCGGTGATCGCCTGGGTCGCTGCCTTCGCCCCCGCCATGGTGGTGTAATAGGGAACCTTCATGGTCAGGGCCGCCCGGCGGATGGAGGAACTGTCCGACAGCGCCTCGCGTCCTTCGGTGGTGTTGAAGACCAGGTGGATCTCGCCATTCTTCATCGCGTCCACCACATGCGGGCGGCCTTCGCGCACCTTGTTGATGGGCGTCACCGGCAGGTTGAGGCTCTCAAGCACCTTGGCGGTACCGCGCGTCGCCACCAGGGTGAAGCCCATGCCGATCAGTTCGCGCGCCGGCGCTTCGATCAGATCCTTGTCGCCATCCTTGACCGAAATGAACACCGTGCCGCCGGTGGGCAGGCGGGTGCCGGCGCCGATCTGGCTCTTGGCGAAGGCGCGGGCGAAATTCTCGTCGATGCCCATGACCTCGCCCGTACTCCGCATTTCCGGTCCCAGGACGGTGTCGACGCCGGGGAAACGGGCAAAGGGCAGCACCGCTTCCTTGACCGAGATGTGCTCCCCCTTCTGAAATTGATGGTTCGGCTTCTTCAGATTCATCGAAGCCAGGGTCTCGCCCGCCATGACGCGGGATGCGATGGCCGCCACCGGCAGGCCCACCGCCTTGGCGACAAAGGGCACGGTGCGGCTGGCGCGGGGATTGACCTCCAGGACATAGATTTCGTCATTCTGGATGGCGTATTGCACATTCATCAGGCCCTGGACCTTCAGCGCCTTGGCCATGGCGATGGTCTGGCGCTCGATCTCGGCAATCGCATTCGGCTTGAGCGAGAAGGGGGGTAGCGAACAGGCGCTGTCGCCGGAATGGACGCCGGCTTCCTCGATATGCTCCATGATGCCGGCGATGAAGACCTCGCCGTCGCAATCGCAGATCGCATCGACATCGACTTCGGTGGCGCGGTTGAGGAAGCCGTCGATCAGCACCGGATTGTCGCCCGAAATGCGGAACAGCTCGCCCGAGGAAACCTGCTCGATGGTTTCCTTTTCGCTGGAGACCACCACCATGCCGCGGCCGCCCAGCACATAGGACGGACGCAGGATCACGGGATAACCGATGGCGTTTGCGGCCTTGACGGTCTCCTCTGCCGTCATGGCGGTGGCGTTCTTGGGTTGCTTCAGGCCCAGCTGGTTGAGCAGTTCCTGGAAGCGCTTGCGGTCCTCGGCCAGATCGATGGCGTCGGCGCTGGTGCCCAGGATCGGCACGCCGGCATCGCGCAGCGTGTTGGCGAGCTTGAGTGGGGTCTGGCCGCCGAACTGCACGATCACGCCGGCGAGCGAACCCTTGCTCTGTTCCCTGGCCACGATCTCCAGCACGTCTTCGGCCGTCAACGGCTCGAAATAGAGCCGGTCGGAGGTGTCATAGTCGGTCGAGACCGTCTCGGGATTGCAGTTGACCATGATGGTCTCGTAGCCGCGCGCGCTGAGCGAAAAGGCGGCATGGCAGCAGCAATAATCGAATTCGATACCCTGGCCGATGCGGTTGGGACCGCCGCCCAGGATGATGATCTTCTTGCGGTCGGTGGGATCGGCCTCGCAGACCGGATTTTCGCCGGTCTCGTAGCTGGAATACATATAGGGCGTCAGCGCCTTGAATTCGGCGGCGCAGGTGTCGATGCGCTTGTAGACCGGACGCACATTCAGCAATTGGCGCGCGGCGCGGACATCCTGCTCCCTGACGCCGGCCAGTTGGGCGAGGCGCGCATCCGAGAAGCCCATGGCTTTCAGCCGGCGGAAGCCCTTGGCGTCCCTGGGCAGACCGTTGGCGCGGACGTGTCCTTCCGTGGCGAGGATGGTTTCGATCTCACCCAGGAACCAGGGATCATAGCCGGTCAGGCGCTGGATCTCGTCCAGGGGGAAACCGTGGCGCATGGCCTGCGCGGTCTGGCGCAGCCGGTCGGGCGTCGCCTTCGACAGCGCCGCCTGGATGGCGGCGGGATCGGTGCCGAGTTCGATCTCGTCCAAGCCGGTCAGGCCGGTCTCCAGCGAACGGAGCGCCTTCTGCAGCGATTCCGCGAAGGTCCGGCCGATGGCCATGGCCTCGCCCACCGACTTCATGGCGGTGGTCAGCAGCGGTTCGGCGCCGGGGAATTTCTCGAAAGCGAAGCGCGGAATCTTGGTGACCACGTAGTCAATCGTGGGCTCGAAACTGGCCGGCGTCACTTTCGTGATGTCGTTCTTCAATTCGTCCAGTGTGTAGCCGATGGCCAGCTTGGCCGCGATCTTGGCGATGGGAAAGCCGGTGGCCTTCGAGGCGAGCGCAGAAGAGCGCGAGACGCGGGGATTCATCTCGATCACCACCATGCGCCCGTCTTTCGGGTTCACCGCGAACTGGACGTTGGAGCCGCCGGTCTCGACCCCGATCTCGCGCAGCACGGCGATCGAGGCCGAGCGCATGCGCTGATACTCCTTGTCGGTCAGGGTCAGGGCGGGGGCGATGGTGATGGAATCGCCGGTATGGACGCCCATGGCGTCGATATTCTCGATCGAGCAGATGATGATGGCGTTGTCGGCCTTGTCGCGCACCACCTCCATCTCGAATTCCTTCCAGCCCAGCACCGATTCCTCGATCAGCACTTCGTTGGTCGGGCTGGCTTCCATGCCGCTCTCGACGATGGCGAAGAATTCCTCGCGATTATAGGCAATGCCGCCGCCGGTGCCGCCCATGGTGAAGCTGGGGCGGATCACGGTGGGCAAACCGACTTCGTCCAGCACCGCCAGCGCCTTGGACAGCGTGTCGGGCGCCAGTTCGGTGACGGGATTGTTGTTGCCGTCATAGAGCGGGTTGCCCTGCGAATCCTTCTTGTGGCGCAGCGAGCCCTTCAGGGTGATGCCCTTGGGTGTTTCCAGGCCGATGGCGGCCATGGCCTGCTTGAAGCGCTCGCGGTCCTCGGCCTTGTCGATGGCGTCGGCGGTGGCGCCGATCAGCTCGATATTGTGGCGTTCCAGGGCGCCGATCTTGCGCAGCGACAGGGCGGTGTTGAGGGCGGTCTGGCCGCCCATGGTGGGCAGCAGGGCAAAGACCTTGCCCGCCGGCACATTGGGCCGTTCGCGGGCGATGATCTTCTCGACGAATTCCGGCGTGATCGGTTCGATATAGGTGGCGTCCGCCATGCCGGGATCGGTCATGATGGTGGCGGGGTTCGAATTGACCAGCACCACCCGGTAGCCTTCCTCCTTCAGCGCCTTGCAGGCCTGGGCCCCGGAATAGTCGAATTCGCAGGCCTGGCCGATGACAATGGGTCCCGCGCCGATGATCAGGACGGTGTGGATATCGGTGCGTTTCGGCATACGGAACTCGCGCGCGCGGACCGACCCGCGCGGAAGCGCTTCGGGGACCGGCCAGGTTGTAGGTTAAGGGGACCGTTTAGAGCGGGGAGGGAGTGGGCGCAACCCCTGTTTATTGGGTCGCACGGCCCTGGGCGCAAAGCGCCCAACTATTTTGTGGGCGCCTCCGGCGCCGCTCGGAAAACCGCGGCCCCTAGCTTGTGAATAATATCGAGACGAGGCCGCACTTTTCCCCGGTGGAGGGCGCTAGGACTTCCAGCGCAGGACCCGTTCCTGCACAGGATTGACGAATTCCGTGCCGGTTTCGACCGATTCGGCCCAGGCTTTCTTGACCCGGTGGTACCAGATGGCGGGCTGGTCCGAATCCTGGATCAGCATCAGGTTGGGGCTGAATTTCAGACCCTCGCGCTGGAGTTCGACGATCTTGCGGTCGTCGGCAATGAAGGTCCGGCCGATCGCCCAGAACAGTGGCTTGATGAAGTTCAGCCAACCCGGCCAGTAGAACATCTGGACGACGTCGGTCTTGTCGGCCTCGCGCGGGGTGCAGACGGTCAGGCCCACGACACGGAACGGGCGGCCCAGCAATTTTCCCTCGATGATTTCGAAGCGGGTGGAGGGCAGTTCGAAGGTGATCTCGGTCGAAACCTCGCCCAGCAGATTATAGGCCGGCTTGGTCGGCTTGTGCCGCGTCATCACAAAGCCGTTGGGCAGCGGGGCGTAGTGTTTCTCTTTCACGCGCGGCGACTTTTTCCACCACCAATGGGCATGGACGTAAGGACCATGCGCCGGGTCCATCAGTCCGATCACCGCATGATCGATATTGCAGGGGAAGGTCTGGGTTTCGTGCCAGCGTATGCGCGTATCGATTGCGGGAACTTTGGGCGGCGGCGATTTCGGCGCTTCGCCCGGCTTGTGAGCCATATAGACCCAGATCAGCCCATCCTGTTCCTGCACCGGATAGGCCCGCACCTTGATCTTGCCCGGATCGAGGTCCTGTCCTTCCACCAGGGAGGGGATGGCGCTGCAGACGCCGTCGGCGCGAAAGCGCCAGCCATGATAGGGGCATTCGACGCTGTTGTCGGATTTGATCGTGCCGGCCGAGAGCGGCACGCCGCGATGCGGGCAGATATCGCGCAGGGCGAAAATCTCCCCGTCTCTGTTACGGCCAATCACCAGCGGCTCGCCCAGCAGCATCACCCGTTGCATGACGCCGGGGCGGAACGGCGCCGCCAGGGCGGCCATGTACCAGAGGTCGCGCAGGTACAGGCCGTCGCCCGCGCGCCCCGCTTCGGTCCGGGTTGCCGCTTCGCTCATGGAAACCGGCTTAGAGAAGTCGGGGTTTGCCCGCAAGTTGGGGTGGCACGGCCCGTCCCTCTGCTCCTAAAGTTAACCCCATGATCGACCTGAAAATCCTCCGCCGCGCAGTGCTGGTGGGTATTGGTTTCGAGCTGGCGCTGGTCGCGGGCGGCTATGTCTGGCCTCGTTCGCAGCCGGGGCTGCTGTTCGGCTGCATGCTGGTGGCGGCCGTGGCGGGCATGTTCTACGCCCGCGACCTGGCAAGGGGATTTGGCGCCGGCGCGCTGGGCGGTGCCCTGACAGGAGCGGCCTGCGGCGTCGCGGCGGTGGTCGCCGCCAGCTTCCTCAATGAGCGGCCGGAAAACCATTTACCCTACGGGGTGATGGTGCTGATGTTCACCGGCGCGGTCGGCGGCATTTTCGGCGAATTCGATGTACGCCTGCGCGCCTACATCATCCGCAAGCTCACAAGCTGAGTGCTTCGGCGGAGCATGTTTCGATTTTGGGGGAAGATGTCGGTTGGCCGCTGGACCCGGAAAGGGGCTGGGGGGCTTGTTATTCCGGGCCACACGCCAGCCAACCGACAGTGACAAACTCGTCCTTGAAAACGGCCTCCGCATGGTTCAATCGTGACCATTTGAAGGCATGCGCATGGGCGCGCGCCGGAGCGCCAACAAAGTTTTCTAAAGAGAGTTTCACGTATGGGCCGCATGGTCGCACCTACTCCTCAAGTCGTTGATTATCTGGCCCGAATCGGTGGCCGCGAGATTGCAGCGCAGACACGTTGCCGCAAGGAAACCGCAACCCGCGCCGATGGCGAAATGCAGGTGACGCCGGAACAGGCGGCATCGCTCGCCATGCTGGTGAAACTTTCCGGCGCCCGCAGCTGCATCGAGATCGGCGTCTTCACCGGCTACAGCGCGCTGGCCGTGGCGCTGGCATTGCCGGCGGATGGCCGCATCGTGGCGCTGGATATCAGCGCCGAATTTACGGCCTTCGCCAGGGACTATTGGAAAGAGGCCGGCGTGGCGGACAAGATCGATCTGCGCGTCGGTCCGGCCGCCCATTCGCTGGACGACATGATCGCGGCGGGCGAGGGGCCTTTCGATTTCGCCTTCATCGACGCCGACAAGCCCGGCTATGACGCTTATTACGAGCGCGCCCTCAAGCTGGTGCGTCCCGGCGGCCTGCTGGTGCTGGACAATATGCTGCTCTCGGGCCGGGTGGCCGATCCGGACGACCAGAATGTCTCGGCGGCAGCGCTCCGGGCGCTGAATGACAAGATCTATAAGGACGAACGGGTCGATATGGCGCTCACCACCATCGGCGACGGCATGACGATCTGCATCAAGAAATAACTCTCGCCATGGCCGGCTCGGAGGCCGGCCATGGCGAGTTTGGGAACAAGAAAGGCCCGGTCTTGCGACCGGGCCTTTTCGTTTCTTGATGTCTACTTCTTACTTGCGGTCGCCCAGGAAGCGCAGCAGGAAGAGGAAGATGTTGAGGAAGTCGAGATAGAGCGACAGGGCGCCCATGATCGCGGCCTTACCCATCAGGGCCGTGTCATGGCCGATGGCATAGTAGGTCTGCTTGATCTTCTGCGTATCCCAGGCGGTCAGGCCGGTGAAGATCAGCACGCCCAGCACCGAGACGACGAAGGTCATCGCCGCCGACTGCAGCCAGATGTTCACGAGCGAGGCGATCAGGATGCCGATCAGGCCCATGAACAGGAAATTGCCGAAGCCGCTGAGGTCGCGCTTGGTGGTATAGCCATAGAGGCTCATGCTGCCGAAGGTGGCGGCCGTCACGAAGAAGGTCGTGGCGATGCTGGCATTGGTATAGACCACGAAAATCGACGCCAGCGACGCACCGACCAGGGCGGCATAGGCCCAGAAGGTCAGCTGAGCGGCGCTCTGGCTCATATGCTGGATGCGGAAAGACAGGAAGAACACCAACGCCAGCGGCGCCAGCAGCACGACCCAGCCGGCGATCGTGGGCTGGAGGCCACCCTGGGCGTTCACCTGGTAGATGGTGTTCAGCAGCGCCGGCGTGTTGGCGAAGACGTAGGCGGTGATGCCCGTCAGCGCCAGCGCGCCTGCCATATAATTGTAGACGCGCAGCATATGCGCGCGCAGACCGGCATCATAAGTGTCGGCCGCCGTGGTGGCGCCGCGTGCGATCCGGTTGTCGAATTCAGCCATGGTATGTCACTCCCTTTGACGCGTATTATATCGTGTGTCCTTGTGGCGGTATCAAGACCCCTAAAAGTTGAGTAGGAACAAGGGTTAAGCCGAGCGGAGGATGCGCGCCGGCTTGACCCCCAGCGCCGCCACCGCTCCCAGCAGCCCAAACAGCAGCACAGCGGCGGCTCCGCCCGCCACGGTTGCGGCCGCCGCGGCGGCGTCGAAAACGAAGCCGATATCCAGGATAAAATGGCAGATTGCCCAGGCGCCGGCGGTTCCCGCCACCAGCGCCATCGCGCCGGTGACCAATCCCAGGATGGCGAACTCGATGGCATGGATGGCGGCGATTCGCGACCTTGTGGCGCCCTGGACCTTCAGGATGGTGGCGTCATAGACCCGCGTCCGCGTGCCGGCGGTGATGGCGCCCGCCAGGACCAGCAGGCCCGCCAGGATGGTGAGCAGGCTGGCGGCGCTGATGCCTTCCGAAATCTGGGCGATAAAGACTTCCAGCTGGGCGATGGAATCGCGCACCCGCACGGTGGAGACCGAAGGGAACCGGTCCGTTATCGCCCGGTACACCCCGTTCTCCTGTTCCGGCGACACCCGCACCGTCGCCAGGAAGGCGTGCGGCGCCTTGTCGATCACGCCGGGCGACAGGATCAGGACGAAATTCTGCCGGCCATTCCGGAAATTCACCTTCCGCAGATTGTGGATTTTGCCTTCGATCTCGCGGCCCAGCACGTTCAACACCATGGTGTCGCCGATCTCCAGCTCGGCGCCGGTGGCGATACTCTCATCGAGCGAGATCAGCGTGGGGCCGTTGTAGTCGGCGGGCCACCATTCCCCCTTGGTCACCACCGTGTCGGGCGGCTGCGCGCCCGCATAGGTGATGCCGCGATCGCCATTCAGGGCCCAGCGGGCGCTGTCGGCCACCCGGGCCCGGCCGGCGGAGACGCCGCCCAGGCCGACAATCCGTCCACGGATCATCGGGGTGCGTAGATACTCGGTCTGGGTCGAGAAGCTGCGGATCACTTGGTCGAAGGCTTCACCGTCCGATTTCTGGATATCGACAAAGTAGAAACTGGGGGCGCGGCCCGGCAATTCGTTTCGGATGCTGGCCTTCACCGCCGAACCCAGCAGGGTCACCGTCGCCAGCAGCGTCAGGCCCAGTCCCAGCGCCGTGATGGTGCCGCCGGTGGCGGCGCCCGGCCGCACCAGGTTGGCCAGCGCCATGCGGATCAGCGAGGATCGCGGCCGCGGGATCGCCCGCAACGCCCCCATCATGCCGGCGGCGGCCAGACGCAGCGCGACAATGACGGCGATGCCGCCGCCCAAGAATTGCGCGGCGAAGACCGGACGCGGGGCGGTGACCAGCGCCAGGGCAACGATGGCGGCGACGGCGCCGCCGGCCAGCAGCCAGTCGCGCTTGCGCGAGCGCGTGACGGCAATATCGGCATCCTTGTCTTCCGACGGCGCCACCATGTCGCGCAACAGGCTGGCGGGGCGGATGCCGCGCGAACGGCCCAGCGGCGGAATGGAGAAGGCCAGCGCCGAGAGCAGGCCAAAGGCCAGCGCCAGGAGAATGGCGGAGGGATAAAGCCCGAATTCCGGTGGCACCGGCAGGCTGTTGCCATAACGCCAGACCACCAGGAAGGGCACGCTGGTGCCGATGGCGGCGCCCAGCACGGTGGCGCCCAGCGCCACCCCCATGACCTGCACCAGGAAGATGCGGAAGACGAACTCGCCTTCGCCGCCCAGGCTTTTCAGGATGGCGATGTCGAAACGCTTGCGGTCCAGGAAGGCCAGGATGGCGTGGCCGGCGCCGGCGCCGCCGACACAGAGGGCGGTAAGACCGATCAGGGTGAGGAACATCGCCACCTGTTCGACAAAGCGGCGGATGCCCGGCGCGGCATCGCCGGAATCGCGGAGGCGCCAGTTGGGGTCGGGCTCCAGCGTGTCGGCGGCGTTGCGGAAACCTTCGATGGTTTGGCCCTGGTTGAGCTTCACCCGGTACGTCCAGTTCACCAGGCTTTCCGGTGTTACCAGGCCGGTGCGGGGCAGGGCCTCGGTGAGAATGAGCAGGCGCGGCCCCAGCGAGAAGCCGGTCGAGATGCGGTCCGGCTCATGTTCCAGCACCGCCATCAGGCGGAAGGTGGCATTGCCGACGCGGAACAGATCGCCGCGCTGGAGGCGCAGGCGATCCAGGAAGGATTGTTCCGCCGCCGCGCCGCAGACCTGGTCTTCCTCGCAGGCCAGCACGTCGGAAAGCTTTTGGACGGGGTTGAGGCGGGGGGCGCCGAACAGCGGCCAGCGCGAATCCACGGCCTTGAGTTCGACCAGCTGGCGCTCGCCGATATTGCCGTCGCGCAGGGCATAGGCCATGGCGCGCATGGTGGCGGATTTCGAAACCGTACCGCGCGCCGCCAGGAATTGTTGCGCCCTGGCGTCGATGGGCTGGTGCACCACGCTGGCCGAGATGTCGCCGCCCAGGATGGTCTGGCCCTGGTCGCGCAGACTGCCCAGGAAGGCCGAACTCAGCGTCTCCACGCCTGAGATCGCGCCCGCGCCCAAGAGCAGGCAGAGGAAAAAGACGCGAAAGCCCTTCAGGCCGCCGCGCAATTCGCGGCGGGCGAATTTCAGGGCCAGGCGAAGTTGCTGGACGCTTGTCGCGCTCATGCGGTGGCTGGCGCCCTCACCGTATCGGAGACGATGCGGCCATCCGCCATGCGGGCGATGCGGTCGCAGCGTTGCGCCAGCCGCTCTTCATGCGTTACCAGGAAGAGAGTGCTGCCGCGTTCCTGGTTGAGGGCGAAGAGCAGATCGGCGATGGCCTGGCCATTGGCGCCGTCCAGATTGCCGGTGGGCTCGTCGGCGAACAAAATCCTGGGCCGCGGCGCCAGCGCCCGCGCCAGGGCGACGCGTTGCTGCTCGCCGCCGGAAAGCTGGCCGGGGTAATGCTCGACGCGCTTGCCAAGGCCCACATTGCGCAATTCCGCCTGGGCGCGGTCGAACGCGTCGGGCGCACCCGCCAGCTCCAGCGGCACGGCGACATTCTCCAGCGCGGTCATGGTGGGAATCAGGTGGAAACTCTGGAAGACGATGCCGACCGTGCCACGGCGGAAGCGGGCCGCAGCGTCTTCTCCCAGGCGCGTAATGTCGGTGCCGGCGACGACAATCTGTCCGCCGCTGGGACGCTCCAGCCCCGCCGCTACCATCAAAAGCGAGGATTTGCCTGAGCCGGACGGGCCCACCAGGGCGATGCTGGTTCCGGCGCCCACGGTCAGGGAAACGCCCAGCAGGATATCGACCGGTCCGGCCGCGCTTCTCAGCGTCAGCGAGACATCCTTTAATTCGATGGCTGGCAATTGAGCAGTGGACGGGCGAACTTGCATGGGCGATTCTGACAGGGACATTCGGGCGATCTGATGATGGCGCGGCGTTTCCGCATTCTTCCTAGCATAGGACTGGCCGTCTTTGTGGCCACCTCCGCGCTGGCGCAGACCAAGCCGGCATCCGGGCCTGCCGCCAAGCGGGTCGCCGGGCCGGTCAAGATCCTGGCGCTGGGCACCAGCCTGACCCAGGGCTATAGCCTGCCGCCCGGCACGGAAATCCCCGTCCAGCTGCAGGCAGCGCTGAAATCCGCCGGCATCAACGCCACCGTGATCAATGCCGGCGTCTCAGGCGACACCTCTGCCGACGGCCTGTCCCGGCTGGACTGGGCCCTGGCCGAAAAGCCCGATGCCGCGATCATTGAGTTGGGCTCCAATGACATGCTGCGCGGCCTGCCGCCGGAGCATACCGAGAAGAATCTGCGGGGTATCCTGGCCAGGCTGAAGGCGGCGAAGATTCCCGTCCTGCTGTGCGGCATGGGTGCCCAGCGCAATCTGGGCCCCGAATATGTGAAGCGCTTCGACGGCATCTATCCGAAGCTGGCCAAGGAGTATGGCGTGCTGTTTTATCCTTTCGTGCTGGAAGGGGTTGCGATGAAGCGCGAACTCAACCAGCCGGACGGGATGCACCCCAATCCCGCCGGGGTGAAGGTGATCGTGAACAAGATGCTGCCGCTGGTGAAGCAGCTTGTCGCGCAGGTCAAAAAGTAATGTTCAGGAAGCTGCTCTCCGTCGGCGGCTTCACGCTTCTGTCGCGCCTCACCGGCTTTGCGCGCGACATCATCATGGCTGCGGTTCTGGGCCATGGCGGGCTGTCGGATGCATTTTTCGTCGCCTTCACCTTCCCCAATTATTTCCGCGCCGTGTTTGGGGAGGGGACAATCAATCCCGCCTTCCTGCCGC
>DATFFI010000124.1:0-9023 GCA_035250225.1 Rhizomicrobium sp.
CTTGGTCTTCAGATAATCCATCAGGAATTCGCAGGCCGCGAAAGCCGGCGCGCGATGGGCGGAGGCTGCCGCCACCAGCACGATGGGCTCGCCGGGTTTCAAGATGCCGACGCGATGGATGACGGTGACGCCGGTCAGCGGCCAGCGCAGGCCCGCGTCTTCCACCATGCGGGTGATCTCGGTTTCGGTCATGCCGGGATAATGTTCCAGCGTCAGGGTGGACAGCCCGTCTTCCTGCCGCACATGGCCGGTGAAGCTGGCGACCGCGCCGGCCTCGTTGCCTTTCTGGCCGCCTTTCGCCAGCGCCGTCACTTCGGCATTGAGGTCGAAAACTTCGGGCTGGATGCGAATATGCACGCGCATCGTCAGCCTCCCGTCACCGGCGGGAAGAAGGCGATTTCGTCATGGGTGGCGATGGCCTGGCCGAAGCAGGCATGGCGCTGGTTGACCGCCACCCGGAGGCGGCTTTCATCGCCAAAGGCTTCGGCATAGTCCGGCCCCAGCTGGCGCAAATGCGCGATCAGGCCGCGCACATCGGCCACGCCCGGCGGCAGCGCCATGCGCTCTTCGCTTTTGCCAAGCTTCTGCCGCAGCCAGGCGAAGTAGAGCAGGGTCAATCCCGCACCTGTGACGGCATGGTATCGATATGGCGCATGCCGCTGCGGAAATAGACCACGCCGGTGTAGACGGTCAGCGCCGCGGCGATCCAGAGCAGGATATAGGCGATCACTTCATAGGTGGCGCCGGTGATGCCGGGGGCGATGACATGCGCCAGCGGCGTCAGGATCATCGCTCCGATGGCCACCATCTGCACCGCGGTCTTGAATTTGGCGATGGCGGTCACCGGCACGCTGACCCGCGTTTCCGCCAGATATTCGCGCAGGCCTGAAACCAGGATCTCGCGCGACAGGATGATGATCGCCGGCACCAGCTTGAGCAGGCTGAGCATGCCGTTGGGCTTGACCTCGGTGAAGGTGCCTTCCGCCACCAGCATCATCAGCGCCACGCCCACCAGCACCTTGTCGGCGATGGGGTCCAGCATGCGGCCAAAGGCCGAGCCGGCCTTGAGCTTGCGGGCGGCAAAACCATCCAGCCAGTCGCTGAACCCGGCAATGGCGAAAATCACAAAGGCGATCAGGCGCGCCGCATCGCCCGGCATGACGAAGGCGACGGCAAAGACCGGCACCAGCAGGATGCGCAGGATGGTGATGATATTGGGCAGCGCCAGCATGCCCTTACCTTAGAGCGGCCTCTCGAAAAGTCACCCGGACGGATGAAAGAAATCGAAGATTTTCTTGGCGAGTGTCTCGCTGACACCCTCCACCGACGACAGATCGGTCAGGCTGGCGGCGGAGACTGCCTTGGCTGAGCCGAAATGCTGCAACAGGGCCCGCTTGCGCCCGGCGCCGACACCGCCGATCTCGTCCAGCGGGTTGGCGCCGATGGCGGCGCTGCGCTTCTTGCGGTGGCCGCCAATGACAAAACGGTGTGCTTCGTCGCGCAACCGTTGCAGGTAGTACAGAACCGGACTCTTGGGATCGAGGCGGAAGGGCTCCTTGCCCGGCAGGTAGAAATGTTCCCGCCCGGCATCGCGGTCCGGTCCCTTGGAAATGCCGACCAGCGCCACATCCTCCACCCCCAGATCGGCGAAAACTTGGGCTGCGACCGACAATTGCCCTGGCCCGCCATCGATCAGCACCAGGTCGGGGCGGCGCCAGCGCGGGTCTTTCTCGTCCTCGTCCTCTTCCTTCACCAGCCTGGCGAAGCGGCGGCTGAGCACCTCGCGCATCATGGCGTAATCGTCGCCGGGCGTGAGGTCGGCGGCCTTGATGTTGAATTTGCGGTACTGGGTTTTCTCGAAACCTTCGGGCCCGGCGACGATGAAGGCGCCCAGGGCATGGGCGCCCTGGATATGGCTGTTGTCATAGACTTCGATGCGGCGGGGCGGCGTCTCCAGCCCGAACGCATCGGCGACGCCTTCCAGCAACTGGGTCTGGGCGCTGTTCTCGGCCAGGCGGCGGCCCAGCTGCTCGCGGGCATTGGCCAGGGCCCGTTCCATGATCTCGCGCTTCTCGCCCCGCTGCGGCACGGAGATTTCGACCTTGTGGCCGGCGCTGGCGGACAAGGCTTCGGCCATCAGGGCGCGGCCCGGCATCTCGTCCGACACCAGCAGCAATTTCGGCGCCACGCGTTCATCGTAAAACTGGCCGATGAAAGATTCGAGGACTTCATGCGGCTGCATGTCGAAGGGCATGCGCGGGAAGTAGGGCCGGTTGCCCCAATTCTGCCCGGCGCGGAAGAAAAAGACCTGGATGCAGGTCTGGCCGCCTTCGACATGCAGGGCGAAGAGATCGGCTTCGTCGAAACTCGATGGATTGATGCCCTGGGACGACTGGATGCTGCTCATGGCCTTGAGCCGGTCGCGCAGCCGCGCCGCGCGCTCGAACGCCATCGCCTCGGCCGCCTGTTCCATTTCTCTCTTGATCGCGTCCTGCACGGCGCGGCTTTTGCCGGAAAGGAAATTCTCCGCCTCCTGCACCAGCGCGCCATAGCCGGGCTGGTCGATGCGCGCCACGCAGGGCGCGCTGCAGCGCTTGATCTGGAACAACAGGCAGGGCCGGGTGCGGCTGTCGAACACCGAATCGGAACAGGAGCGCAGCAGGAAGGCGCGCTGCAGCGTGTTGAGGGTGCGGGCGACGGCCCCGGCCGAGGCGAAGGGACCGTAATAGACGCCCTTGGTGGTGCGGGCGCCGCGATGCTTCAAAAGCTGCGGAAAGGGATGATCCTCGCGCAGCAGGATGTTGGGAAAGCTCTTGTCGTCGCGGTAGGAGACATTGTAGCGGGGCTTCAGCCGCTTGATCAGGTTGGATTCCAGCAGCAGCGCCTCGGTCTCAGACGCTGTAGTGACGAACAGCATCTCCGCCGTCTCATGGATCATGCGGGTGAGGCGGTCGCTATGGACCCGGCCGGTGGCATAGGCGCCGACGCGCTTCCTCAGGCTCTTGGCCTTGCCGACATACAGCACGTCGCCGGCCGCATTCATCATGCGATAGACGCCCGGCGCGTCGGGCAGGGTCTTGAGATAGGCCTGGATGCGGGCGGCCCCGGTCAGGGGCGCGTCGTCGGAACTCATGGGCGGGAATATATTCGCGGTGACGAAAGAAAAACACCACTTGTCATGGCCCGGCTTGCCCGGGCCATCCTTGAGGAGCGACCGCGCGCAGCGGGGGCAAATCGGTCCAGTGGACCGATTTGAGCGACGAACGCCACGAGCCAAAGCGAGTGGCAGGGCCACAAGTGCCGACGCTGGTTGCCCTGGATGGCCCACGTAAAGTGGGCCATGACATTCTGCGTTTGATTGCGAACGGCCTACCGCGTCCGTTCGATCTCGATGCCGACGCTCTCGGCATTGGTCAGGGCTTCCAGCTTTTCCACCCGGATCCGCACGGTGCGGACTCTGGGGTCCTCGAAGCAGGCGGCGGCGATGCGCTCGGCCAGGGTTTCGGCCAGCCGGACATGGCCTTCGGCGATGATGGCGCGGATGCGCTTCTCGATCACATGATAATCGACCACATTCTCCAGCATGTCCTTGGCATCGGCGATGTCGTCGGTGGCCAGGTCGACATTGATCCGCACCGGCTGGGTGCGGCCTTCCTCCTGCCGGTAGACGCCGATATGGGCCGGCAGCTCCAGATTCCGGATGAAGACATGGCGGATGCCGCTGGTGGCGCTGGCGTAGTCCTTGCTCATTCGCACCCCGTATCGGGCGTCTGCCAGATCAGATGCTGGCCGCCATCCACCGCAATCATCTGGCCGGTGACCGACGGCGCTTCCAGCAGGTAGCGCACGGCGGCGCAGATATCGGACAGGTCGGCGCCATGGCCCAGGATGGTGGCATTGCGCTGGCGGTTGAAATCCGCCTCCGACTGACGGGCGCCGCGCAGGATCGGACCCGGCCCCACCGCATTGACGCGGATGTCGGGCGCCATGCCCTGCGCCAGGGTTGTGGTGAGGGCGAACAGCCCCGCTTTGGAGAGGCTGTAGGACAAAAATTGCGGTGTCGGCTTCAGGACGCGCTGGTCGATCAGGTTGACGATGCTGCCCTTGGCGCCTTTCGGCAATTGCCGGGCGAAGGCCTGGGACAGTACCAGGGGCGCACGCAGATTGACTTCGATATGGTCGTCCCAGCTTTTGCGGCTGGCGGTCTGCCAGTTGTCGTCCTCAAAGATGGACGCGGAATTGATCAGGGCGGTGAGGGGGCCGATGGCTTCGGCGGCGCGTCCCACCAGTTTTTCGGTTTCGGCTTCGTTGGCAAGATCGGCCTTGAGCAGCGCCGCTTTGACGCCCGCTTTGCGGACTTCCGCGGCAGCACTCTCGGCATCGGCGCTGCTGGTATGGTAATGCAGCGCCACGTTCCAGCCGGCGGCGGCAAGGTCCAGGGCAATGGCGCGCCCCAGCCGCTTTGCCGCGCCGGTGACCAGAACGTTTTTCACGTAATGAAACCTACGAGCTTCTTGGTCTCGGCCACGATGGGGGCGGCGATGGCGCGGGCGCGGGCGGCGCCGTCATGCAACACGCGGTCGATCTCGGCCGGGTCCGCCATCAGGCGGCGCATCTCGGCGCTGATCGGCGACAGCTTGGCCACCGTCAGTTCGGCCAATGCATTCTTGAATTCCGAGAATTGCCTGCCGGCGAATTCGCCGATCACCGCGTCCAGCTTGCGGTCCGCCAAGGCGGCATAGATGGAGAGCAAATTTTCCGCTTCCGGCCGTCCCGCCAACCCGTCCTTGTTCTCGGGCAGCGGATTGGGATCGGTCTTGGCGCGGCGAATTTTATTGGCGATGGCGTCGGCATCGTCGGTCAGGTTGATGCGCGACAGGTCGCTCTCATCCGACTTGGACATCTTTTTCGTGCCGTCGCGCAGGCTCATCACCCGCGTGCCCGGGCCCATGATGACCGGCTCGGGCTGGGGGAAGAAATCCGGCGCGCTAAAGTCGTTGTTGAACTTCTGGGCGATGTCGCGCGCCAGTTCCAGATGCTGCTTCTGGTCCTCGCCCACCGGCACATGGGTGGCGTGATAGACCAGGATGTCGGCGGCCATCAGCACCGGATAGGTGTAGAGGCCGACGCTGGCGCGTTCCTTGTGCTTGCCCGACTTCTCCTTGAACTGGGTCATGCGGTCCAGCCAGCCCAGCCGGGCGACGCAGTTCAGGATCCAGGCCAGCTCGGCATGCTCGGGCACCTGGCCCTGATTGAAGATGGGCGAGCGCTTCGGATCGATGCCGCCGGCGATATAGGCTGCTGTGACCTCGCGGGTCGATTGCGCCAGCGCCGCAGGCTCCTGCTCCACCGTGATGGCGTGCATGTCCACGACGCAGAACAGGCAGGGCATGCGGTCCTGCATCGGCACCCAGTTTTTCAGGGCTCCAAGGTAATTGCCGAGATGCAGCGTGTTGGTCGGCTGCATGCCGGAAAGAACCAGGGATTTGTGGGTCGT
The DNA here is from genome assembly GCA_035250225.1 of Rhizomicrobium sp. Lineage (GTDB taxonomy): Bacteria > Pseudomonadota > Alphaproteobacteria > Micropepsales > Micropepsaceae > Rhizomicrobium. Next base: position 5,498 of record DATFFI010000124.1, read on the forward strand.
GGTCATAGCTGGCCGGTTATGCCCGGCTCCAAGGCGGCCTTCAAGCTGCGGAAAACTGGTGCCCTCTCCCCTCCGAGGGAGAGGGCGGTTCGCCTTAGGCTTCGCGCAGCGAAGTCTTAGGCGAACCGGGTGAGGGGGAAGAACGCACCCCTCACCTGGCAAAATCCAGGCGCTTGGCTCCACTGCGTTCCGCCAAGTGCCGGATTTTGCGTCGCCGATACGCTGTCGCTATCGGCCCCTCAAGGGGAGAGGAATCTAGTGCTTCAAGGCGCGGTTTTTGCCGGCCCGCCCAACGCCTTCATCAACCGCGCCTGCACCGCCTCCAGCCGCGCCGGATGGGTGATCTTGTGGCCGAAACCGTCGCGAATATAGAAGACGTCCACCGCCTTTTCGCCATAGGTCGCCACCATGGAAGAAGAGATGGATAGGCCGGATTCGAAGATCGCCTGGGTGACGTCATAGAGCAGGCCGGGCCGGTCGAGGCATTCCACCTCCACCACCGTGGCGATCTGTGAGGCGTCATTGTCGAACAGCACCTTGGGCCTGATCTTGAAGGCGCTGGCCTTGCTGCGCTGGGTCTTGCCCGCCAGCGCCCGGTGCGGCCAGACCTGGCCCCTTAAGGTCCTTTCGATCGACTGGCGCAGGCGGACCAGCCGTTCCTTGTCGTCAAAGGCCTCGCCCTCGGCGTCCTGCACCGAAAAGACGTCGAAGGCGAACCCGTCCGAGGTGGTGAAGGCCTTGGCGTCGACGATGGAGCCGCCCGACATGGCGATGGCGCCCGCCAGCTGGCTGAACAGGCCGGCATGGTCGGGGGTATAGAGCATGATCTCGGTGATGGCGCGGAAGGCGTTGCTTTCCGCCCCCAGCGTCAGCAGCTCGCCGCTGCCATCGGCGGATGCCATCAGACGGGCATGGCGCTCATGCTCCGCCGGCTCGAAGGCCAGCCAGTAATTGTCGTAGTGCCGGGTCAGGGCGCGCTCCAGTTGCGCCGGCGTGAAATCCTTCAGCCGCGCCGCGGCTTCTTCCTTGGCGGCGGCGACACGAGCATCGCGCGCCGGCGCCTGGTCGCCGCCGGTCATCATGTTTTCTGCCGCGTAATAGAGTTCGCGCAACAGCTGGCCCTTCCAGCCATTCCACACGCCCGGCCCCACGGCGCGGATATCGCAGACGGTGAGGATCAAGAGCAGGCGCAGCAGCTCGGGCGACTGCACCAGGGCCACGAAATCGCGCACTGTCTTGGGATCGGAAACGTCGCGGCGCTGGGCGGTGTCGCTCATGACCAGGTGATTTTTGACCAGCCAGGCGACGGCGCGGGTGTCGTTCTCCGACAGGCCCAGGCGCGGGCAGAGGGTTTCGGCAATGGCGGCGCCGACATCGCTATGGTCGCCCGGCAGGCCCTTGGCCATGTCATGCAGCAGCACGGCGCAATAAAGCGCCTCGCGCGACTTGACGCGCTTGATGACGTCGGTGGTGAGCGGATGGGCGTCTTCCAGCTCGCCCCGTTCCACCGCCGCGATATTGCCGACGGCGCGGATCAGATGCTCGTCCACCGTATAATGGTGATACATGTTGAACTGCATCAGCCCCACGGCATGGCCGAATTCCAGGACGAAGCGGCCCAGCACGCCGGCCTCGTTCATCAGGCGCAGGGCGCGTTCCGGATCGTGGCGCGAGGTCAGGGTTTCCAGGAAGGCGCGGTTGGCGGCCGGATCGCGCCGCACCTCATCGGTGATCAGGTCCAGCGAGCGCGTCACGGTGCGCAGCGTATGGGGATGGATATCGACCTGCTTGGTGTCGGCGACATGGAACAGCCGGATCAGATTGGCCGGATCGCTCTTGAAGATGGCGGGATTGGCGGAGAGCCGGCCATTCTCGACATAGAAATCGTCATCCGGGCTGCGCTGGCGCAGGAAGCCGGGAAGAATGCGGCGCAGGGACGGACGCGGCTTCTTGTGCTGTTCTTCCAGGGCGGCGATGAAGATGCGGGTGAGGTCGCCGACATCCTTGGCCACCAGGAAGTAGGCGCGCATGAAGGCTTCGACGGCGCGGCGCGGCTTTTCCGCGTCGTGATAGCCCAGGGCCGCCGCCAGGGCGGTCTGGACATCGAAGGACAGCCGCTCTTCGGCGCGGTCCAGCAGATAGTGCAGCCGCACGCGCACATTCCACAAAAAGGCTTCCGCCTTCTGGAAGACCTTGAACTCGTCCTTGCTGAAGACGTGATGCTCGACCAGGTCGGCGGCATCCTCGACGCGATAAAGATACTTGCCCAGCCAGTAGAGCGTCTGCAGGTCGCGCAGGCCGCCCTTGCTCTCCTTGATGTTGGGCTCGACCAGGTAACGGCTCTCGCCCTGGCGCGCATGACGCGCCTTGCGCTCGGCCAGCTTGGCTTCGACGAAATCGCGGCCGTTGCTGGCGGCGTCGTCCCAGAATTTCTTGCGCAGCTCTTCATAGAGGGCGCGGTCGCCGCACAGCGGCCGCGCTTCCAGCAGGGCGGTGCGGATGGTGACGTCGCCGCGTGCCAGGCGCAGGCACTCGGCGACGCTGCGGGTGGCATGGCCGACCTTCAGCCCCAGATCCCACAGCATGTAGAGAATGAATTCGATCACCGCTTCGCCTTCGGCGCCGGTGGAACGGGCGGGACGCAGGAAGAGAAGATCGATGTCCGATCCCGGCGCCAGCTCGCCGCGGCCATAACCGCCGGTGGCGGTCACCGAAATTTTTTCCGCGGCGGGCGCCTTGTGGACGTGGGTAATGGCGAAGTCATGGATGGCGCCGATGACGGCGTCCTGCAATTCCGACAGGGCGCGGGCGGCGGCCAGGCCCTGCAAACCGCCGCCTACGCTGCCGCTAGGCGGCTCCTCCACCGCCTTGCGCACCTTGGCGCGGCCGTGCGTGAAGGCGGCCTTGATCAGGGCGAGGCCCGCCTGGCGCAACGCCGTCCGATCTTCATTGCCTTTGGCCAGATCGGCCAGGTCGCGCGCCAGTGCCCCGGCGTCGATCAGGTCGCCGGGCTGAAGGCTCGAAATCAGAGGCTTTTCCAGGCCCAAGGCGGATTCTCCAATCGCGGGCGGAATATAGGGGGCGGGAGGGACTTATGAAACCTTGGGGGAACCGCGGGTCAGCCGCGCGCCCGCGGGAACAGACGGAACCCGCGGGCCTCCGGGGGGTTAGGGAAGCGGGTAATGGAGACTTCCCCCATGCGCAGCTTCATCTTTTCCGTCGCGCCTTTGGCCGTGGCCATCGGCATTGTCGGGGCCGCAACGGCCGCCTACGCGGTCCAGGACCAGCCCTTCACCCAGAACGGTGTCACGGCGGTCTGCACCGGCGTCGGCTCGGCCAAGGACAATCCGGAATGGGCCAGCTATCCGATCAAGATCGTGCTGGCCAATGACGCCGGCGAAAACCTGGCGGCGGCGCATTACCGGGTGACCCGCAACGGCGCCACGGTGCTGGAGACCCATTGCGACGCGCCCTGGCTGCTGATCAAGGCGCCGGCGGGCAGCTATAGCGCCACCGCCATGGTGGG
>DATFFI010000125.1:0-34789 GCA_035250225.1 Rhizomicrobium sp.
CTCATGGCCTACAACTTCGCCAAACGGCTCAAAACCCTCAGAGGCCTCACATCCTATGAGTACATCTGCAAAGTCTGGACGACGCACCCAAAACGGTTCAGGTTAAACCCGCTTCACCACACCCTGGGACTAAACACCTAGTCGACAGACCATCGACCGCAAGATGCCGGTATGTGCGTCAGGTTAATTGCTTGTTTCTCCCAGCATTGCGCCAAAGACAATGAGCGCTACGCCGACGAACAACCCGATCATCATTGAGCCAGTCTCGGTTAAAACAAACCGAAGCGGTATCTGTTCGTCTGTAATCGGTGTCTTGGAGGCCGCGCGCAATAGTGAGCTCACCACTGACAGTACCAAAACAGTGAGCAAAATGAAGCTATCAAAAGCGGGCGCTTGTTGATTGGTCAGGTATTCAAAAGCAAAGCGCTCAATCCTGGAAGGCATAAGCGACTGCATAAAACTTGTAAGAAACTGGGAATTCTCGCTGCCACCGAAAAGTATAGCGGTGCTCCAACTCTGATTCAGAGCGTTAGCCAAGTCGGGCGTGGCGATACTCACTAAAGCTATCAGCGCAAGCGCGCTCCCGATCGCGAACCCTGCGATCAGGGCGTGTCGGATACTCCAAGCCGCTTTCCAACCGGCCTGTAACTGAGAAATGAACAGGCTCCCCAGAAACGCAAGTGACAGGAACAGTGCAATCGACAGAAACACCAAGAAGACGGTGGACAGAACAATGATGAAAAGCCACTTCACAGCGAAGAAGATTGCAAGGCCTATTGGCTTAAAAACATAAATGAAAAGGGGCAGTACGATCCAACGGTAAAAGAGTGGTACCACTATCCAGAGGAATGCTACCAGCGCCCCAATTAGAAATATCGTCTTCGAATGCTCCTTCAGTTTTGCGAGCAGAAACGTAACGAACTGCATCCACTTGTCGCGGGCGAATAGAAATACGAAAGCCATTACCGCCACGATCACGAGGAACAGCAAGTAGGGCAGTATGCTAACTACTCTGCGAATGATCCAGCTAATGCCTGCACCCACTGCCTCGAACACGTATACGGTTGCATTGATAGTGCCAATCACGGCGACAGCGGTCCACGCAATCAGATCAAGCGCGACGTAGCCCACTACAATACCCAAGACACCATAACCAAGCATTCTAAAGTTGCGGGCACGGAAGGAGAGGGTGGCTAGCAGCAGCAGGAAAAACCAGAGAAACACGAACGTGCTGGTCATTGCCTTTTCGAAAAAAGCTGTCGGGTCTGATCCAACCAAGAATTGCAGTAATGCTTGTAGTGCTTTTACAGGAGCGCTCAGAAAATCACGCAAGGTAGGATAGGGAATATTAGCGTCAATGAGCCTCATGCAAAGCTTTGGAAAGTTGATGAGGATAATGATCAGACCAAGACCGGCCAATACCGAATACTGCTTGAACCAGGGCTTGGTCAGAATTTCAGGTGGCGCGACTGCATCATCAACGAAATGGGGCAGCTGCAGTGCGGTGCTCATGATTAGGGCATTCCGGGCTTAGTGGGCCGCAATACCGTTTCCTTGGCGTACCCCCGACCGTCCGCCATCTCGATCCAGTGAGCACCAGCCTTGTCAATCGCGCGGCCTATGCCGACCACTGTCGTACCGCGATCGATCTCCTCCTTCACGCGATACTCCGGGCCAGGGCCGGCTCTGACGTTGATGCGCAGATATGGAGCAGCCGGCAGCGCCACGAACGGCCAGGGCTCCGAGAAACGGCCTATAACAGGAACGTAAGGCGTTTGGGCAATGTGTTCGCCGAACCTGGCATAAGCCCACACGGTCGCCAACACGGTAACCGTCACGGCTAGTTTCAGCCGTTTCGTATGCTGGTTGGATGCAACACTGACTGTATGAGCGCGGACGGACGCACTTGCGCTACTCGGCTGCATTTTAGAGCCCCCACGCCCAAAAGCGTATGCCATGCTTCTCTGTGGTTCAAGTTATCGCGAGAGCAGACCGGCATTCGAGCAAAAGCGATACTTCTTCAATGAGCAAGGCATTGATCTGGTTGCGAAAAATTTCTGGCGCGACTGTATACATGAGTGCGTGTTGCGGAGCACTTCGATCCATCGCTAGCTGGTGCCCATACTGCTGGCGGGGCTGGATCATGTCGAAAAAATAGGCTTGGCATTAGCGTGTTTTCTGCTCTGGCCTGCACCCGGTTTGAGTGACACGCGGTTAGCCTAATCCTGCCTTCATCTCGGGTCGAATTCGAGGGACATAATACTTAATTGACATGTGCGTGCGGCGGATGTGGATGTTCGCTGACGTTGCCCCCGCCGTTCAATCCGGGTTGAACTGGAATCTGGCGGGTTGAATGGTCGCGCCGCCGACACTTAGACCAGCCGGGTATTTGCGCCATGTCCGCCAATAGCGGACGTCAGTCGTTACTTCCCATGTGGCTTCGGGGCCTGCGTGGATGCGAAAGGTCCTTCCGTAACATGGCCCGGGGTATTCCAGAGCGGACCGAATTCCTGCTTTTGCGCCTCCACAAAGGCAGCCTGAAGGCCGGGTCCCGGTGTCGTGAGCTTGTCGCCGCCGTGACCCTGGAAGCATTTGAAGTCGGGACGATTAAGCCAGAACCAGGGACCGCATAAGTATTTACCGGCGCGCAGCGCGGCATCATGAACGATGTTGATCGCGCGCTCATAATCCGGTGTCCCCTGCTTGTAGCCGGTGAAATTGCCCAAGTCGCCGGAGGCGGCAAACACGGCGTCTATCCCGGACAAAGCGGCTATCTTGTCCGCATCCCTCAGGCCGTCCAGGGTTTCGATCATGGCGATCAAAACCAGATTGTTGTTGAAGGTATTGCGATAACCGCCGGGCACCTTGCTGTAGGCGGCGGTCATATTTCCCGAGCTGCGTCCGCCCATGGGCGGATAATAGGCCCACTTGACGGCTTCACGCGCCTCCGCGACGGAACGAACGGTCGGAACGACGAGCACCATGGCTCCCAGATCCAGCGCGTGTTGTTCGTCAATCTGGTTGGCGCTGGGAATGCGCGCGCCTGGAACACCCTTGGTGCTGGGGCAGCGGTTCCACATTTTTTCCACGGAGTCCCATGTCCCGGCGGAATGCTGCATTTCCGTCCAAACGAAATCCACGCCGGAATTCGCGGCGGCGCAGTATACGTCAGGGTCGGCATTGCCCATGACCGTGACGCTGGTGATTTTCCCGCCCTGCCTCATCTTTACTTTGACGGGATTCCAGAGCGGCGTGTTCGCGGGCGTGTCGAACGCAGGGCCAAACTTCCAGCTGTTCATATTGAAAGGGCCCCGGTTGATCGAACCGGGCGGCGCAACCTTGTCGGCGCGACTGTCCACCCCGACCTTGGCCGCAAGCGGAAACGAGCCCGCGGGCGCGATATTCTGGGCCAGGGCCGGTGCGGTTCCCGCGCATGCAACCGCACAAAGCGCAGCGAACAATGGTGATATTTTCATGGCTGTTTTCCCCTCCACAAACGATCGGCGTTTCTCATGACGCACTTTGACGAAGAATGACCCAAAATTTTCAGCGTTGACCATCATAAAATGGCGAAGGCCAGGACGATGCCGGCAAGACCGATCGCGACCGCTGTGCCATGGCGTCTACCAGCCGTCCAGAAGGCCGGAGTCGTACCAGTCCCAAATCAGGTAGAACATGACTTCCGGCTTGCGCCCGGCGGTATCGTTCAGCGGCAGGCGTCCGCCGACGGCGAACAGAACGTGCTGGCGCGTGGAAAGACTGACCTGGAGCTGGGGAACGAGGTCCCAGTCCACGCCGCCACCGCGGGCGAATTCATGGGACGCGAGCAACTCGACCTGCGGTGTCCAGGAGCGCCCCCATCCTTCATCCCCCGCGAAGGTGCGTCCCAACGCGAAGCGGGCTTCCCCTTCCACCGGCACGCCGACCCCGGTGGAAAAGACGCTTCCGACCTGGCCCTGCAGGAAGAAATCCCCGGGCAGCAATTGGGCGAACAGCGCCATGGTCTCGAATCTCCACACGCCGCTGCCCAGGCCCTTGCGCGCGTTGCCGGTGGGCAGCACCACCTCGCCCAGCAGGCTGAAGATGGTGCCGCTATCCACATCGGCCAGCAGATTCTGCTTCCAGCCCAACGCCACATCGCCAAGCCCGCTCTGCATCCGCGTGCCGTCGAACTGGCTGGTAAAAGGAACATTTATTTCCAGCTGGCCCCTGGGGCCGAAGCGCTTTTCATAAATGGCGTTGGTGGTGAAGCCGGCGGCGCCACCGGCATTGAACCGGGTCAGGCTGACGGCTTCATCTTCCGGGAAAGCCTTCTCGGTGAACATCGCCAGCGGCAGATTGAATTCGCCACGCGGCCAGCCGGAATCGGCGCATTGGCCCCGCAGATAGCCGAGGATCGCATTGATCTCGTCATCGCTCAGGGCCTGGTCCCAGGCGGGCATCTGGCGCGCGAAGCCGCGGCGCGGCCCGCCGCGATGGATAACGGAGGACCAATCGGTGTCCGCCTCGCGGTTGGCAAAGCTGCAATCGGTGAAGTCCGGCAGGGGCAAATCAAAGCCCAGTTCAACCGGCTTGCGCTCACCTTGCAGCTTTTCGCCGTGGCAGGCCGCGCAATTCCGCAGGAAAAGATCGTGACCGTCAGCCGGGGATTGCGACCCAGGCGCAGCTGCCATCAGCGCGCCCGGCAACACCGCAATTGCTGCGACTGCACCCAGGACAAAAAGATACCTGGAGGAATGGCGCATGTGTCACCTTCAACGGACAGCCAAAGCATTATGAGGGGACGCGGATTGACGCAACATGCATCGCGTTGCTTACTCGGCGTTCATCCCGCTGTGATCGTGCGCGAATGCAATTGATACGCAAATTCAGGAAGACCGCACTGTTGCTTTGTGGCGCTGCGTTAGGCGGTTTTGCGCTGATTTTGATACACGGCGTGCGGGCCGCAGAAACCGGCGGCGCAAGCCTGCCGATCAGCCATCTTCTCTTCACCACTTCCAGCCATTGCATTTCCTGCCACAGCCAGGTGAAGGCGCCGGATGGCGAGGATATCTCCATCGGCTACCAGTGGCGCGCCTCGGTCATGGCCAACTCATCGCGCGATCCCTATTGGCAGGCGTCGGTCCGGCGCGAGACCATGGACCATCCCGCCGCCGCGGCACAGATCGAGGACAAGTGCGCCACCTGTCATATGCCGATGGAGCGCTATCAGGCGAAGGCCGAGGGTTTGCGCGGGCAAGTCCTGAAATACCTGGCATCCATCAGCAGCGGGGCGGCCATGGACGAGCCGGAGGGCGTGCTTGAGGATGCGCCTGACCCGAAAGCCGCCCTGGCGGCTGACGGCGTCTCCTGCGCCCTTTGCCATCAGATCAAGCCCGACAATTTCGGCAAGGAAGACAGTCTGGACGGCGGCTTCCTGATCGATGTGAGCCGCAAACCCGAAGAACGGCTGATGTTCGGGCCCTTCGACGATCCCGATGCCGGCCGGCGGCGGCTGATGAATTCGACGACCGGCTACATCCCGGTGAAGGGCGATCACATCCGCGATTCAGCGCTCTGCGCCTCCTGCCATACGTTGCTCACCACTGCGCTGGACGATAAGGGCAACCCGGCAGGCACCCTGCCGGAACAGATGCCGTATCAGGAATGGCAGCACAGCGAATTCGCCGGCAGCCAGTCTTGCCAGTCCTGCCACATGCCCGAAGTGAAGGGGCAGGCACCCACCACCTCCATCCATGCCCGCATGCATGAGGGTGTGCGGCGGCACACCTTTGTCGGCGGCAACGCTTTCCTGCTGCGAATGCTGAAGAACAATCGCGACGAACTCGGTGTCGCCGCTACCTCCGGGGAATTGGAGGCTGCCGCCCGCCTCAGCGAAGCGCTGCTGGCTGGCGAGACGGCAGACCTGTCCGTCAGTCCGCCGCGCCTGAGCGGCAGGCGGCTGACATTCGGTGTGCGTATCGTCAGCCGGACCGGGCACAAGCTGCCCACCGGCTATCCGGCGCGAAGGGTCTGGCTGCATGTGACGGTGCGCGATGCCCAGGGCCGCACGGTCTTCGAATCCGGTGCCCCCCGCCCGGACGGGTCCATCATAGGCAACGACAATGACGAGGATGGGCTGAAGTTCGAGCCGCACCACACCCGTATCACCGAGCCCGGACAGGTACAGATCTACGAATCCATCATGGGTGATTTTCGCGGCCGGCCTACCACCGGCCTGCTCTACGGTTCGCACTATCTCAAGGACAATCGCCTTTTACCGCGCGGCTTCAACAAGGCGACGGCGGAGGAGCGGATCAAGGTGGTGGGCGGGGCACGCGACGATGCCGATTTCACCGGCGGCGGCGACAGCGTCGGCTATGACGTGCCCGCGCCGGCCCCAGGCCCCTACAGCATCACGGCCGAACTGCTTTACGAATCCATCGGTTTTCGCTGGGCCACCAATCTGCAAAATTATGATGCCCATGAGCCGCGGCGCTTCGTCGGTTACTACCGAAAGCAGTCGGCGGACTCGGCCAAGCGCATTGCCCGCGCGGAAGTCCGGGGCGGGTAGAGCCGTGCCGCGCTACTGGAAAGCCAGCAGCTTCAACGGCTTTGTGCAAAGGGCGGATCGGCTCAAATAGTGGAATGGACCGGCTTGCGGCCAGCGTCTCAAACCATCATACTCAAGCCCGGTACGAGACACCAACTTGCAACCGTTGGTCGTCAGGCGGGTATGCCACCGCAATTTGGTCGCGTCGCCGCCCGGATTCCGATGCAATGACAATCGAAAATAGGAGTTAACGCCATGAAGAATTTCACTCTCCCGGGTACATTGGCGGCGCTGCTGATGGTGGCGCCCCTTGTTTCCGCCACGATCCCCGGGGCCGTCGCCCAGGACGCCCATGCCACACACCGGCTCAATCCCAACAGCGCAACACCGGCTCAGCTGAAATCCGTTGCGGGCCTGAATGATGAGCTGATTGCCGAAATTCAGAAAAACAAGCCCTATGCGACTATGGGCGCTTTCAACAAGGTGGTCAGCAAGAAGCTGAGTGCCGATCAGGCCAAGCAGGTCTATACGGCCCTTTTCGTGCCTGTGAATTTGAACAAGGCATCGCAAGAGGATATCGCGCTGATACCCGGCATAACGCCGAAAATGATCGACGAGTTTCTGGAGTACCGCCCCTATAAGGACATGGCGCAGTTCAATCGTGAAATCGGAAAATACGTCAATGCGGCGGAACTGGCCCGGCTGGCGAGTTATGTGACGCTGCAGTAGTGCATTGGCGCGCGTCAGGCAGAAGACGATCGCTGCCTGGCGCGCACAAATGTCAAGACCAGCCGCAGGGCTTCCAGCAGCCCAAGAATTCCCGCGTAAATGAGCGCCGTCGTCATGTCGAACGCCGTCAGCACCCAGTGCAGCAGGGTCAGCACCGCAGCGGGATAGACCAGCCGGTGCAGCTTTTTCCACGCGCGTTTCAGAAACCGGACGGCCGAATCGTTGCTGGTGAGGGCGAGGGGCAGGTAAACGGCCAGCGCCAGCCAACCGGTCAACAAATCCCATTCCACGCCTTCTTCCAGGATAAGCGCGACATCCTGTTTGCGCGCGATATAGACGATCGCGTGCAGCAAGGCATAGCCGAATACGGCGACACCCAGGGCGCGGCGGCGCTGCACCAGCCATGACGGCCAGCGGGCCCGTGCGAAGGCCAGGCGCAGGGGCGTGACCGCCAGGGTCAAGACCAGGAGCCGGACCGCCCATTCGCCGCTGGCGTGAATGACCTCGCCATACGAGTAAGCGTCACGCCAATAGAGGTAAAGAATGACGGCCGCCGGCAATGCCAGCGCGAACCACAATGTCCAATGAGAATTCAGGAACTGCTTCAGCATCCGCCCCCGCTCGACAATCTTAGCGAGTGTCCAGGCCTTGATGCAATATTGCTCGAAGCGTGCGTCCCGGCCGCCGTCCAGACGGCGCTTCCGATCGGCAGGCCAATACCGGCTGTCACCGCCATGGCGAATGCACCCCAGAAGGTTACGCGAAGAGCAGGGCGGAGGTGCCGGCGCCTCCCGTCCGCGCGCCGATGGCCCCTAACCTGCGCCCTGAAGGAACACGGATAGCAAAGCGGCGTAGTATTATAACGATGCATGCATCGGAGGCAGGGATGAAGTTCCCCATGGCCATTGGCGCACTGCTTTTGCTGGTTTGTCCGGCCCCCGCGCCGGCCCAGAATGCGCCGCCGGGCCCGCCGGTTGCGTTTCCGCAGGTGACGGTGGTTCCCACCCCCCTGCAGAGCACCAGCGGCCGATTCAGTTCGCTCAATCCGACCGACCGGACGGACTGCCCCAACAGAAGCGTAAGCGGCCGGGTCGTCTCGGCGCGTCTGATAATGGTAAGTGAGGGGTTCTGCGGCCGGGGACGCAGCGGCAATGTGCTGGTGAATGTCGAGCTCGCCAATCCCGCGGACGCCGCGCAAATGGCGATCGGCAGGCGTGTCACCCTAGCGGCTGACTTCAAGAACGCAGAGGAGGCGCGTACCGACGACTTCTACGCCAATTACCTGATCGCGAAGAAGGCCAGGCTTGTCTCCGCCGGGCCGCAAACCGCGCCGTCCCCGCCTTTTACGAGCTACATGATCTGCCAGCCGCCGGAGCTGGATGCGCTGGCCGCACAACTCGGCAGCGAACTGTGCGTGCAGAGCACGATCGTGGCGAATCTCACCGCAACAGGTCCGGCACTGGAAAAATCCGCCCGCGCGCCGACCGATGCCGTAGCCGGCGATGCGAATGCCATCGCCTGTCGTCCGGACCTTGAGCGTTCGGATATCCACCTGCCGGCCATAGCCTGCGCCCGGGGCAGCTATTGGGCCTGGTACGAAAGCAAGTGGCGCGACTACCTGCTGTCGACGCCGGCGCCGCCATGACGCTGTCGGAGTTCGCGCGCGGGACGCCGCCGCGGACTTCCGACCGCGTGGCCGCGGGGCTGCTGACGGCCTTGGTCTATGCGGTTTTCGCGCTGCTGATGTGGTTCGCCGCCGTGGCGCCGCCGGCGAGCCCGGCCAAGCCCGAAATCCTCACCACCATCCTGCGGGAGGTGCCGAGGAAGTCGGTGTTTGCGCCCGCGCCTCCCGTCCCGGAAGAACGGATCCGGCCGCGCGCCGAGCAGCCCGCACCGCCGGTCGTCACCATTGCTTCCGGCGCGCCGCCGCAAGCGCCCGCACCGCTTCCGGCATCGGCGGCAACATCCTCGCCGCTGATGGGCGGCACGGCCGGTCACGGTCCCATGGGACAGGCGGCGTCCGGCAATGGCACCGACGGCAACGGCGCCGGATCGGGCGGTTGCCTGGACCCGGTCTGGATGCGTGCGGTCAGCGAGCGCGTGCGCCAGTTCTACTATTACCCGGACGCGGCCTTGGCCTCGCGCACCACCGGCGTGGTGACGATGCGTTTCGGGGTACGCCGTGATGGCCGGCTCGACCGGCTGGAAGTCGGCACGTCGTCCGGTGACGCCGGCCTCGACAAGGCCGCCACCGACATCCTGCAGAAAGCCCAGCCCTTGCCGCCGATTCCGGATCGCATGAAACTGGATCGGGTCGATGGCGAACTGCCGATAAATTTCGGCGTCAGAAGCTTCAACGCCAATCCCAATATGGGCAATTGCAATGGCCGGTAAAGGACGTTCCGTTTCTCAGGTCGATGCCCAGTCTCCGTCAGGAGGCCGGCGTCTCCTTGCCGAACCTGGTACGGCGCTCCCATTCCCTGGCGAGCACGGGGATGGTGGCACGGAACTGTTCTTCGGTGTGATTGAGCGTCACGAAGAAGCGCAGGCAGGCGCCATCCTGCGCCACGGCCGGATAGACCACCGGCTGCACATGGATGCCCTGTTCCAGCAGCTTCTGCGACATCAGCATGCAGGAATCGCCATCGCCCACGACCATCGAGGCGACCGGCGCAACGCCGGTGCCTTGCATGGGCAGGCCGGCCTCGATGGCCAGGCGGCGGAACAACTGCACTTTTTCATGTAGGCGGCCCACGCGCTCCGGTTCGCGCTCCAGGATATCCAGCGCCGCGATCGCCGCGGCCGTGTCGGGCGGTGAAAGCCCAACGCTGAAGATGAATCCGGGCGCCAGGAAGCGCAGATATTCGATCAGGCTGCGCGAGCCGGCGATATAGCCGCCGCAGCTGGCAAGCGCCTTGCTCAGCGTGCCCATATGCACATCGATTTCGCCGGACGGCGTGCCGGTGGCCTCGCAGATGCCGCGGCCGGTCTTGCCCAGCGTGCCCAGCGAATGGGCCTCATCCACCATCAGGACCAGATTGTGCCGCTGCTTGATTTCGATGGCGCGCTTCAGGTCCAGCAGCGTGCCGTCCATGCTGTAGACGCCTTCGCCCACCAGCAAGCCGCGCTTGAAGTCGCCGCGCGACCTCTGGAGCTGTCCGTCCAGATTGTCGAAATCGTTGAGCGGGTAATTCAGCACCCGCGCTTCGGACAGGCGCGCGCCGGTCAGGATGCTGTTGTGCACGCCGGAATCCAGGATGACGCCATCGGCGCGTCCCATCAGGTGGCTGATGACCGTGACGTTGGTGAGGTAGCCGCTGACGAAGACGATGGCGTCTTCCGTGCCGATGAAGGCGGCCAGGCGCCGTTCGAGTTCATTGTGCAGCTCGATCTGGCCGGAGACGATGCGGCTGGCCGAGGCCGAGGTGCCGAACTTGTCGATCGCCGCCTTGGCCGCCGCGGAAACGCGCGGATGGCCGGAGAGACCGAGATAATTGTAGCCGGAAAAATTGATCAGCTCCCGGCCCTGCCAGCGAATGGTGCTGAGGCTGACGCCGTCGCGCGGCTGGAAGAAGGGAATGGAGATGCCGCGCCGCGCCACCTTGGCGAAGCGGCGGCGCAGGTTGCGGTAGCCGGCGAAGCTTTCGACGAAGCCCATGGGCTCCTCGGGCGCGCCGTCGGCTATTTTCGTGGCGGCTACGAGATGTTCTGGAATCTTGTTCAACCAATGCTCCGCGCGGCGCCAATGGGCCGAAATAACCTATCCCTGATACTCAGCAAACCCGCGCGGCCCCTCAGCCGAACAATGCCCGAATTTAAGGCAGCAACACCGCCGGCGGAACCAGCAGCATTCTCGCCACATCCGCGGCTGGCATACCTTCCCCAACCGGGATCGTCCCTAATAGCAAGTGAAGATCGGCCAAGCTAGACGCATATTGCAGCTGCGCTTCGATAAGCTGTGGTCTCACCCGGCCCAGTTCGTCCTGCGCCAGGTGGTAATCCTGGGCGGAAATCGTGCCGTTTTGCTGGCGCTTTTGTGCATCCGCCACCACCCCTTCCAGCAATGACTGGGACCGGTTGAGCGTCTCCCAGAAGCCGGCATATTGCCGGGCCCCTGCCAGCGCCGTGCCGATATCCCGGCGAATCTGGGCCTGAAGTTCCTGCAATTTGAGTCGGGCTTCGCTCTGGCCGGCCAGGGCTTCATTGACCTGGCCCTGCTGGACGCCGCCGCCGATCGGCATGGACAGGCGCACCATGGCCTGGGTGGTGTCCACCATCAAATTGACCTGCGGCCGGTCGCCGTTGCGCGCCCCCGCCAGCGTCTCGTCGGCCGCTTCCTGGAAGCGGGTGAGAGCCTGCAAATCCTTGCGGTTGCGGAATGCGGTTTCGATCAGCGCCGCCTCATCCAGCTGGGCGAGGGAATCACGGCGGCCGGCCGGGTTGGGCAGTTCGCCCTGCGCGGTCGGCAAGCCGCCCGTGCCCAGCGTCAGGCCAAGGTCGCGATGACAGGCATCTTCCGCGACCTGGGCCCGACCCAGCGCCACCATCTGCATGGCCTGGCTTGCCACGGTCCGGTCCAGCACCACCGGTTCGGTCAGGCCGACCTTGACCGAATTGCGCATGGTGGCGACGTCGGCATCGGTCTGCTGCTGCACTGTGATCAGGATCACGGCCTGCGCCTGCGTCGCCAGGCAGCGCCAATGGGTTCGCACCGCGTCGTAGATTTCGCGCTGTGCGGCGAAGTCCCGCGCCAGCCGCGCGCCCTGGTAATTGATCTGCGCCGACCGCTCATTGGCCGCGGCCATGTTGTTGCGGCCGCTGCCTTTCAAAAGCGGAATCGACAGGCTGAGTGTCGGCCGGGTCCGCGTCAGACCCAGGGTGCGGCCCACGGTGCTGGCCGGTGCGTCATAGATCGAGATGCCGGGCTGGATCGAGATACCGTTGTGAAACAGGCGGCTGACGCCGGCCGTGGTGTGCCAAGTGTCGGTCGTTTGCAGGGTGGTGGTGAGGACGCCGCCGACGGATTCCGGAAAATAGAGTCGTTCCCAGCCGCTCTCCACGAACACGGTCCAGTCGAAGGCGCCGGAAGCCCGTTGCGCTGCGCCTTGCGCGCGCGCCACCCGGGCATCTTCCTGCTGCAGGGCGAGACCCTTGCCCCTCTGCGCCGCGCGGATCACATCCTCAAGGCTCAAAGGCGCGGCGCTGGCCGGTATCGCGGCGAGCGCCGCCAGCAGCATCCCGATCAACGGGCCGCCACGGGCGATCCTGCAGTGTTTTGCCGCGACCGTCATGTCACCCCAACGGCCGTGACAGGACGGCCCAGAACACAAAGCCTAGCCTTCAATGTAGCCATCCGCCATCCGAATCAGGCGATCCGCCTGCGGAAAAATCCGGCTGTCATGCGTGATCATCACGATACTGGCGCCGACAGCGACATGGGCGCGCAACCGCGCCATCACCAGGCGAGAGGATTCCAGATCCAGCGAGGCGGTGGGTTCATCGGCCAGGATGATGGGCGGCGTGTTGATCAGTGCGCGGGCGATGGCGACGCGCTGCTTCTGGCCGGTGGAAAGCTCGCCGGGCCGCGCATGCAGACAGGTGCCCAGGCCCAATTGTTCCAGCAGCTCCTGCGCTTCGGCCAGCGCCTGTTCCTTGGTCGGCGTCTGTTCCCGCAATTCGCTTGCCAGCCGCAAACATTGAAAGGCCGTCAGCGCGTCGAACAAATTGTGATCCTGGAAGATGTAGCCGATCTGGCGGCGGATGCGGGTCTGGCCTTCGATCGTCAGGCCGCTCAGTTCCGTGCCCAGGACCGTGATGCTGCCCGCCTGCAGCGAGCGCAGGGCGCCGATCAGCGACAGCAAGGTCGTCTTGCCCGCGCCGGACGGTCCGGTGAGGATGACGAATTCGCCTTGGCTCACTTTAAGATCGATATGATGCAGCACCGGCTTGCGGGCCGCGCCCGTGCCGAAGGCGAAGCCCACCCCGCCGGCGTCAATCACGATGTCTTCGTTGCTGATCTGTGTGTACATGGTGCTCAATACAGCTCCGCGGGATCGGCGCCGGCAATCTGGCGCAGCGCCAGCAGGCCCGATCCGATCGAGATCGCGACTTCCAGCGCCAAAATGGCCAGCACCGAGCCAAAGCCGATATGCACAGCCAGCGCGGTCTGCCCGGCCAGATACAGCAATACCAGCCAGGCGGTCCCCAGGCCGAGGATGAAGGCACCGCCGGACAGGAGCAGCGCCTGCTCCAGGACAAGGCCGCGCAGGAAGCCCGGCGCAAACCCCATGGCCTTCAATGTGGCGTATTGCGCGGCGTGATCGACAATCTGGTTGTAGAGGATCTGGTAGCAGGTCAGTGCGCCGATCACGAGGCCGGCGATCATGCCGATGCCGAACAGGATGCCGATCGGTGCCGAGCGCATGGTGAACCAGGTTTCGCGCCACCAGGCCTGTCCCGGTGTCATCACCGTGGTATCGGCCGGCATTTGCGCCTGGATGCGCGCCTGGGCATCGGCGGCGGCGTCCGGCTTCAGCCGGATGACGCCCATGATCGGCCGGTCGGCGGGAAAGCGCTGCAGCCAGTTGCCTTCGCTCATGACCAGATTACCGTCGGTGACGATGTCGGGACCGATCGCGACGGTGCCGCCCATGCGATACGTCTCTCCGTCAAGCTCGAGCGTCCGGCTTTGCATCACATCGCCATAGATGGGCCGCGACAGCCGGTCGAACAGCACGGTGCCCGGTACTTGCAGGGATTGGCGGATCAGGTCCGGATTGCCGATGGCGAGGGGATCGTCGTTCGGCGGAAAGGCCAGTACCAGGATTCGCCGGATCGCATTCTGACCGGGATCGCGCAGGCCCATGATGCCCTGGTAGATCGGAATGACCTGGGCGACATCGTTCAGGCCGGCGACCTGGGACAGCCGCACGCGGTCTATATCGGTCCAGTTGTGCAGGTTGGTGCGCGCCCGGTTCATTACCACCAGGTCGCCCTTGACCAGGCTGGGGATCATGGCCTGGGAATCCAGGATGCCCAGGAACAGATTGAGCTCGATGAACATCACCAGCACGGCGATCGCCATGCCGGCGCAGGAGGCGAGAAGACGCCGCCTGTCGAACAGGATCATTTGCGCGCCCCAGCGATTTTCCAGCCGGCGCATCAATAGAGTTCCGCCGGATCGAGACGCGCCACGCGCTGCAGCGCCGCTGCCGCCGCCGCCGCCGCCATCGCCAGCACGATGGCCAGGACTTTCAGCGTCAGCGCCAGCGTCAGGGCGGTCGGGATATGGGTGGCGAACCGGACGGCCAGGAGGATGACGGCGCCGGCCAAAAGGGCGGGCAGGAAGGCGACCAGCGCCATCAAGATCGATTCCGCCACGCCAATGCCGAACACAAAGATGCGATCAAAGCCCATGGCTTTGAGAACGGCGAATTCGTGCATGCGGGTGGCAATTTCGGTGGAGAGCACCTGCCACAGCAACGCCGCGCCCACCGCGAAGGCGATCAGCATGTTGACCTGCAGCAGGATGCCGATCGGCTTGGTGGAGACGAAAAAAGTACGCTCCTGGCCGATCAGTTCCTCGCGCGTCAGCACGCGGACATCATCGGGCAGGTTCTGGGCCAGAAGCTGCCTGGCTGCGGCGATATCCGTGCCGGGCGCCACCTGCATCAGGCCGATGCTGACCTCGTCCAGGCTGCGCCGCTGCAGCCGGGGAAAATCCGAGTTGCGCACGATGGCGCTGCCGTCGGTATAGAAGAAAAGCCCGAGTTCGAAACGGCCCGCGATCTCCATCGGCTGGCGGGCGATCTCCGCTGTCGTGCCGGTGTCGCGCGGGCCATAATCGGCGCTGGAAAAATCATCGACCAGGGCTTTCTGTCCGCCCGACAGCGCCGGCAGTTCACGCCGCAGCAGCGGGTCGCGGATGAAGTTTTCTTTTTCGTCCATGCCGATCAGCAGCAGGGAGGAACGGCGGCGGCTATCCTGCGCGATCCAGCTGTTGCTGCCGATATTGAGGCTGAAACTGTCGGCGATGCCCGGCAGGCCGCGGGCCTGCATCAGGCGCGCGCGGCTGAAGGTGCCGCCCTGGAACAGGAACTGATAGCTTTCGGGCAGCATCGCCAGGTCGAAGTTCAGATTGTCGAACAGCCGCGTCACCTGGAGGCGCGTGGCGTCCAGGAAGGCCATCTGGAACAGCAGCAGCAGGATCGGAACCGTGGTACCGGCGACCGCCGCCAGGCGCCGGCGCCGGTGATGCAGCAGATTGGCGAGCGCAAAAGGCAGGCAGGCGCGGTTGCGGCGCCACCAGATGCTGGTCCAGCTGCCGACAAGCTCCGGTATCCGCTGCAGCCATTGCGGCAGCCTTGGCCGCAGCTTGGCGGCGTCAATTGCCAATGACGACCTCGACGTCCATGCCGATCAGGCGATTGGCCGTCTCGACGCTGTCGAGGCGGATGCGGACATCGCCCAGCCTGGCGCGCGTGTCGACGATGCCGCCGATTTCATCGACGGTGCCGGTGAGCGGGCGGGGCAGGGTGGCGCTGGTGATCCTGGCCTTCATGCCGCGCCGCAGCCGCAGCAGGTCGCCTTCATAGACCTGGCAGTTGACATAGATGACGCGCAGATCGGCCATCTGGATCGCCGCATCCGCCGTCAGGCTTTGTCCGGGTCGGCGATCGATCCGCAGGATGGTGCCGTCGCTGGGCGCGCGAATCTCGGCGCCGGCTTGCGCCAGGGCCTGGCGGGTTGTCGCGGCCTGCAAACTCTTGGCCGTGTCGCTGCGCGTCGCGCGCTGCTTGGCCTGTTCGATCTGAAGAGAGAGGCGCGCCTGGTTCTGCAGGGCCGTGAGGCGCGCCACCTCGCCGGTTGCGGCCGATTGCGGGCCCAGGGATGTATAGGCCGTCAGCTGGCGCGTGGCTTCGTTCAATTGCTGTTGCGCCAGTTGCACCGCCAGGTCCTGGGCCGCGGCGGTCGCGGCGCTGCCGGCCCGGGCGGCCTGGAGTTCCTGATTGGCGAGAGCGAGATTGGCCTGGATGGAACTGCCCTGCAGGGTCATCAGCACGGTGCCGGCCTTGACGATGTCGCCCGCCCGCACGCGCACCTCGCGCACCACCGCACCGGGGGTGCCACCCAGCAGGATGACGCCGTTGGCGGGAACAATCTGGCCTATCGCGCCGGCATTGGGCTTTTTGGCGGGTTGTTGCGACAGCGCGGCGCCCGCCGGCAGCAGCAAAAGCCCGGCAAAAGCCATAAGAAAGCGCCGCCGCCGATGTGATGAATGGCCCATCCTGTCCCCATTTGTCCTTGCTGGAATCCTATGCCAAATTCCCCTGAAAGGGGAGCGGTATTGGGCTTGATGTCCAGCCCGATGCGGACCTGTCGATGCGAATTGCGCTCATAGCCACTTTCTGCACCCTGTTTTCCGGTCAGGCCGCCCTGGCGGCTGATCCTGCCTGTCTGGGCACCGCCAGCCAAGTGCGCCTCGTCATTGCCGTCGAGAATGTAAAGTCGCGCGGCGGCACCATCATGGTGACGGTCTATCCCGACGATCCGGAGCGGTTTCTCAAGCGCGGCGGTCCTGTTCGCGGTCTCTCCGGGCTGGCGGTTCCGGCGGACACGCCGGTGACGCATGTCTGTGTCTGGCTGCCCGAAGCGGGACGTTATGGCATCTCAATCTATCACGACGCCAACACCAATCGCCGTTTCGACCAGAATTTCCTCGGCCTGCCCGTGGAAGGCTTCGGCTTTTCCAACAATCCCACCACTCTGGTCGGCCCGCCCGGTTTCAGCGCGGCGGCCTTCCAGGCGGCCAAGGGTGAAACGGCCATTCCCATTCGCCTGCGTTATCTGTGATGCAGGCCACGTTCCACACCTCGCCGGAAGACCAGCCGC
Source organism: Rhizomicrobium sp. (assembly GCA_035250225.1). GTDB lineage: Bacteria > Pseudomonadota > Alphaproteobacteria > Micropepsales > Micropepsaceae > Rhizomicrobium. Next base: position 17,153 of record DATFFI010000125.1, read on the forward strand.
ACCCCGCGCGGACCCGCGAGATCCTCAGCGCGCATCCGGAAATTCGCGGCCTGATGGGAACCAATCCCTGGACGGCGGCGATCATGCTGTTCGCGGTCCTGCTGCAATGCGTCCTGGCGGCTGCGCTGGGATATGCCGGGCTGGACTATTGGTGGCTCGCTTTGCTGGCGGCCTATGGCATCGGCGCCTTCGTCAATCACGCACTTTATGTCGTCATCCATGACGCAACCCATAATCTGATCTTCCGCAACCGGGCTCTGAATCGCATCGCGGCCATCATCAGCGACCTGCCCAATGTCGTGCCCGGCGCCATCGGTTTCGGCATCTGCCACCTGCAGCACCATGCCCATCAGGGGGACTATGGGCGCGACGGCGATATCGCCAGCGTCTGGGAAGCCCGGCTGGTCGGCAACAAATGGTACGCCAAGGCGCTCTGGCTGCTTTGCTACACCTTCCTGCAACTGACCCGCCCGTCGCGGATGAAATCCTTTTCGATTTTCAACGGCTGGACTTTTGCGGGCATCGCCGCATCGCTGCTTTTCAATATGGCGATGGTGCTGTTTTTCGGATGGAACGCGCTGCTCTATCTTCTGGCCTCGCTCGTCTTCGCCATCGGGCTGCATCCGCTGGGCGGACGCTGGATCCAGGAGCACTACACGCTCACCCCCGAGCAGGAAACCTCAAGCTATTACGGGCCGCTCAACCTGATCGCCCTGAATGTCGGCTATCACAATGAGCATCACGATTTTCCGTCGGTGCCCTGGAGCCGGCTGCCGCGGATCCGCGCCATCGCGCCGGAATTCTATGACGGGCTGACGTCGGAAAAATCCTGGACCGCGCTTCTGCTGCGGTTCATTTTCGACGACCGTTACTCGCTGTTCTCGCGCGTGACGCGCGCACGGTCGGCTTAAGGCCCGCGCGCCATTTCGGCGTTGGTGCCGGCCTCGCCCAGTTCGACTTCCGCCGTTGCCAGCACCAGCGTCATGCCGTCCGGCTGGTCATAGGCGGCGCGGCCGACCTGGACCGTGCCCAGGCGCGGCAGCAGCGGCGACAGCAGATACTGGCGCACGAGATAGGGCCAGATGCCGCGATGGATCAGCCGATTGTCGATCTTGTGGGCCAACGCCTCATGCACGTTGCGCAGCTTGCTCCAATGGGTACCTGGCGCCTCGTGATGGGCGGCGTGCAGGCCGTTGTTGAAGAGCAGGAAGTTGAGAAGCCGGCCATCCCAGCTGCGCGAATGATTATGGTCCGACCAGGGGTCGGCATGGACATGTTGCTCATAGTTCAGCGTCATCACCGCCCAGAGCGCGAAGAAGCAGGGCAGTAGAAAGACCATGCCATAGACGAACAGGCCTTCCCAAACGCCGTGCAGTGCCAGGGCGATGGCGAGCAGGCCGACATGGACCGCGATGAAGATCGCGTATTGCCAGAGAATGCGGCGATACAGGGAAGGGCTGCGCTCCTTGGCCTTGGCGATGAATTCGCGGATCGGACCGCTCTGCCAATAGCTGGAGACGAAGAAATAGGTCAGCGCCACGGCCAGGCTGTGCTTGCGGGAATGGCGCCAGCCGATGGTCGCGTCGCCGGCGCGATTGACATAGCGGTGATGGTTCATGTTGTGGGTCGGAATCCAGCCGAAGGTCGGATAGCCGTAGAAAATCGAGACCAGGGACGAGAAGACCTGGTTGGCGCCCGCGCTTCGGAAGGTGGGGCAGTGATTGTGGTTGTGGGCGATGGTGCCGCAGGCCAGCGCGAAATAGAGGCTGACCGGCCAGAGCCAGACGATCAGGTCCGGCCTGGCATAGAGCAGGCCGGCCAAGGCCATGGCCATGCCCAGCCACAACAGGGTCCGGAAGTCGGCGTCGTTGCTGGGACGCAGGCCTGACCAGTTCGACACGCTGTGCTCCGGGGTGATGCGCATTCACGCTAGTATGCGCTGCCCGGCGCCACAAGGCGGGCGTTCCAAAGGCGCTTTTCCGTTGATATTCCGGGAGGAAAGGCCGAAGGTGCCGCGATCTGGGAATGGGGATACGGGCATGGCGGCGCTGACGGAACATGTCGTTTTTCACGACAAAAAGCTTGGCGCCCGCTATGCCGGCCGGCCCATTCCCCTGGACACGCTGTTCGAGGCCTATTTCGACGGCGCCGTCGATATTCCAGGCGACATCTATGCCCTGATGCAGGACCGGCGCGCGCTTAGCCGTCCGGTCTTCACCGCGGCGCATTGGAAGTATTTTCTCACGCGTTTCGTGCCGGAATTCGTGGTCCACAGCAAAGCCAAGGACCAGAAGCTGGTGCGCAGCCATTACGATCGCGGCGATGATTTCTTCGCGGCCTTTCTGGGCCCGCGCATGGTCTATACCTCGGGCTATTTCAACAGTCCGGGCCAGAGCGTCGAAGAAGGCCAGGACCAGAAAATGGAACTGGTCTGCCGCAAGCTGATGGTGAAGCCGGGCGAGAGTTTCCTGGATATCGGCTGCGGCTGGGGAACCCTGGCGCGCTACGCCGCCAGGCATCACGGTGTCGATGCGACGGGCGTGACGCTGAGCCAGAACCAGGCGGCTTACGGCAATGGTGAAATCGCCAAGGCCGGTCTTTCCGAGCGCGCCCGCATTCTTTGCCTGGATTATCGCGACACGCCGAAGCGGAAATACAAGCGCATCGCCAATCTGGAAATGGTCGAGCATGTCGGCGTGAAGAATCTGGGCAGTTTCTACCGCCAGGTCTATGACCTGCTGGACGACCAGGGCCTGTTCTACATGCAGTGGACGGGCCTGCGCCGCCGTTCCAGCGTCGAAGACCTGATCTGGGGCCTGTTCATGGCGAAGTATATTTTCCCCGGCGCCGACGCCAGCCTGCCGCTGGCGCCGATGATGAATGCGATGGAAAAGGCGAACTTCGAGATCCACAGCGTCGAGAATGTCACCAGCCATTACCGCATTACCCTGAAGCGCTGGCACGACAACTGGATCAGCAACCGCGAAACCATCCTGCAGGCTTACGGCGAGCGCTGGTACCGCATCTGGCATGTCTTCCTGGCCTGGGCGGTGACGATCGCGGGCGAGGGCACCGCCGCCTGCTTCCAGGTCGTCGCCAACAAGAACCTGAATCATTTCGATCGCAGCATCTGGGTGGGCGCTCCGGCGCTGGCGGAGCGCATGGATCTGCGTGCGGCGGCCGCGGCCGAGTGAGTTTCACGACATGAGTGAGTTCCCCGCACACACGGCGCCATCGCGCCCATTGCGCGTCGCATTGGTCACCAGTTCCTACAATTACCTGCGCGACGGTATCGCGCTGACCCTGAACCGACTGGTCGACTATCTGGAACGCCAGGGCGTGGAAGTGCTGGTGTTCGCGCCGGTCGGGGAAAAGCCCGCCTTCGCGCACAAGGGCACCATTGTCGAGATTCCGTCCATCCCGCTGCCGCCGCGGCCCGAATACCGCCTGGCGCTGGGGCTGCCGCGGCGGGTACGCGAACGCCTCGACGCGTTCCGCCCGGACGTCATCCATGTCGCGGTTCCCGATCTGCTGGGCCATGGCGCCCTGCGCTTCGGCAAAAAGCGGAATATTCCCGTCGTCGCCTCCTATCACACGCGATATGAGGCCTATATGCAGCATTACTGGTTCGCTGCGATCCGCCGCCCCCTGGCGGCTTATCTGCGCAATTTCTATGGCGCCTGCCGCGAGCTTTACGTGCCGTCCCCTTCGATGATCGAACAGCTGCGCGCCGAAGGCTTGCGGGACAATATGCGCCTGTGGATGCGGGGCGTGGATACGGAAGCATTCCATCCCGCCAAGCGATCGGACGCCTGGCGGCTTCGGCATGGCATCGCGCCGGATGAATGTGTGATCCTGTTTGTCGGCCGGCTGGTGCGGGAAAAGCAGATCGCCCTGCTGCCTGAGATCCAGGAGCGGCTCGCAGCGGCGGGTGTCGCCTGCCGGCTGCTGGTGGTTGGCGATGGTCCCGATCGCGCGGCGCTGCAAGCCAGGTTGCCCAATGCGGTCTTTGCGGGCTTCCTGGTGGATGACGAACTGGCGACGGCTTACGCTTCGTCGGACATATTCCTCTTTCCCAGCGATACCGAAACCTTCGGCAATGTCACGCTCGAGGCGATGGCCTCCGGCCTTGCTTGTGTCTGCGCCGACGCCACGGGCAGCCGTTCCCTGGTCGAAGAGGGCGCTACCGGCTTTCTGGTGCCGTCGGGCGATGTCGCCGTCTATGCCGCGCGGCTCCAGTCGCTGGTGCAGGGCGCCTCCGCACGCGCCCGCATGGGCGCGGCGGGTCGTGTCCGTGCGCTGGGCTTCAGCTGGGACGAAATGATGGCCCGGCTGCTGGGCTATTACCGGGCAATCTGCGGGCCGCCGCCATGAGAATTGCCCCATGAGAATTGTCCCATGAAAATTGCCGATGTGTCCGCATTTTATTCCGGCCGCGGCGGCGTCTACACCTATGTCGAACGCAAATTCGCGGCGGCGGCGCGCCATGGTCATCACCTGACGTTGATTGCGCCGGGCGCCAGCGACCGCACCGAAAGCCGCGAGGGCGGCAAGGTGGTCTGGGTGCGGGCGCCGCATCTGCCCGTCGACCGCAACTATCGCATGTTCTGGGACCCGGAGCCGGTGTGGCGCGCCATTACCGCGGCGGCGCCGGATCTGGTGGAAGGGTCAACGCCCTGGCGCGGCGGCTGGCTGGCGGGCCATTGGCCCGGCAAGGCGGCGCGGGCTTTGGTCTTCCACCAGGATTTCGTTGCCGGCTATCCGCATACCTTTCTGGACGGCGTGATGGCGCGGCCGGCGATCGACCGCCTTTTTACGCCCTATTGGCGCTATCTGCGCCGTCTCAGCGCCCGGTTCGATGCGACCGTCACCGGCGGGGCCTGGCTGGCGCAGCGGCTGGAGGAATTCGGCGTGCATCGTCCGCATGCGGTGCCGTTCGGCGTATCGCCGGGTGTTTTCAGCCCGGTGCGCCGCAATGAGACCCTCCGCCGCGAATTGCTCGCCCGCTGCGGCATCGCCGGCGATGGCAGCCTGTTGCTGGCGGTCGGAAGGCTGCACCCGGAAAAGCGGCATCGCACCATGCTGGAAGCGTTCGCCCGTGCGCGCCAGAAGCGGCCCATGGGGCTTGTGATCGTCGGCGACGGCCTGCGGCACAAGGCGGTGGCCGCGCAGGCAACACGCATCGGCCATGTGCATATGGCCGGCGCCGTCACCGACCGGGACCGTCTGGCCGATATTTACGCCAGCGCCGACCTCTTGGTGCATGGCTCTGCGGCGGAGACCTATGGCTTTGCCGTTGCCGAGGCGATGCTGTCGGGCCTGCCGGTGGTGGTTCCGGACAGCGGCGGCGCTCTCGACCTGGCATCGCGCGGCGCCTCCCGGGTCTACAAGGCCGGTGACGCCGCCTCTTGCAGCGCCGCCATACTTGAGATGTTGGGAGAGAAACGTCCATTGCCACCGGCCACCGGGATCGGGTCGCTCGATGATCATTTCACCGGGCTGTTCGCCTTCTATGAAAAGCTCGCGGGCGCATCATCATGAAGATCCTGGTCTGGGCCACCAGCTTCGGCGCCGATCTGTGGAGCCTGACGCGGCACCTGGCGGCCCGGCAGCAGGCCGGCGAAGATCTCGATGTCCGGGTGGTGGCGCCGGATGCGGACGCCTGGCGCCGCGAAGGCGTGGCACAATTATATCCCCTGGGCATTCCGGTGGTGGACCGCCGGTCGTGGCATCACCTGTTCGGCCTGCCCGGATTTCGTCCCGACATCACGGTGCTGGACAATCGCGTGCCGCTGCGAGCCACGTCGAAAAAGGGTTTTGTCCTCTGGCACGGCTTCGGCTGGAAGGGCCCCAACGACCGCGAGGAGTTCAAGCACTTGCATGCGCGTTTGCGCACGGCCTTTGGCGATCCCTTGGCGCCGAACCCCGATTTCCGCTGGTCCTGTTTCGGGCCTTTCGATTTCGAGCACCGCACCAAAGTTTCCGGCTTCGCGCCGGAAAATTGCCGCATGGTCGGCGCCGCCAGCCATGACGATTTGCGCCGGCCTTTGGACAAGGCGCTGGCCCAGCCCTTCTATCCCTTCGATATCCGGCATCGCCGCACCGTCCTGATCGCGCCGACCTGGCATTATGGCGAACTGTTCGCCCATTGGGGCCAAGATGCCGACCTGATCGAGCGGCTGCTGGCCCATCTGGACCGGCGCGGCGTCAATGTGATCCTCAGGATGCATGACCGCTTTCGTTTCGAGCGTCGTTACCTGGATTTTCTCGACGATCTGGCGCGGCGGCATCCGGGCCTGTTGCTGAAGTTCAAGGACCGGCATCCCGACAATTTCCTGGACTTGCAGGTCGCGGACGTCCTGATCAGCAACTATTCCTCCATCGCCAATCTTTACTACGCAACCTTGCGTCCGACGATTCACGTCTATCCGGTCCGGGATGCCGACGAGGAATTCCTCTGGCGGACCCATACGGTGCTGGGCCAGCGCACCCGCACGGTTGCCAATGCCCGCTTTGTCTGGAAGCTGCCGCCGGAAGATCATGGCGGGCTGCAGGTGCGCGACTTTGCCGCCCTGATCGCCGGCATCGACCGCGCCCTGGACGAACCGGGCTGCTGCCACGCCGCCGCGCGCGCCTTCCTGGACCGCCATATGCTGGGCGCGGATGGCCGCAATTGCGAACGCATTCTGCAAGAATTGCGGGCTCTGGCCGCCGCGTAGCGCCTGCAAAATCCGTATGCTAGAGGGGTGCGCAGCCTTGGATGATGTCATGTCCTCTTCTATTCCCCCGGCCCCGGGCAAGCTCCTGATTCTCACGCCCGGCCTCGGTGCGGTCACGACGACATTCATTGCGGGCGTCGAAGCCGTCCGCCGTGGCCTGGCGACGCCGATCGGCTCCCTCAGCCAGATGCAAACCATTCGCCTGGGCAGCCGGTCGAAGAACCGCAATCCGCTTATCAGGGACCTGCTGCCGCTGGCGCCGCTTGCGGACATCGTCTTTGCCAGCTGGGACATATTTTCCGACAGCGCCTATGAAGCGGCGTTGCGCGCGGATGTGCTGAACAGGAACGACCTGGAGCCGCTCAGGGATTTCCTGCACGAGATCAAGCCGATGAAGGCCGCGTTCGATATCCGCTATGTGACGCGGCTGGATGGGCCGAACGGCAAGGCGCAGAATTCCAAGCGCGGGCTTGCCGAGGCGCTGCGCCAGGATATTCGCGACGCCATCAAGCGCACCGGCGCCGACCGGGCGGTGATGGTCTGGTGCGGTTCGACGGAAATCTATCTGACGCCGTCCTCCTGCCATGCCTCGATCGAAGCCTTCGAGAAGGGGCTCGACGCCAACGATCCCAATATTTCTCCGTCGCAGCTTTATGCCTATGCCGCGATCATGGAAGGCGTGCCTTATGCCAATGGCGCCCCCAATTTGTCCGCCGACAATCCCGCCTTCGAAGCGCTGGCGCGGGAAAAGGGCGTGCCGCTGGCGGGCAAGGACTTCAAGACCGGCCAGACCCTGGTCAAGACGGCGCTGGCCCCGGCCTTCAAGGCGCGCATGCTGGGCCTGGATGGCTGGTTCTCCACCAACATTCTGGGCAATCGCGACGGCGAGGTGCTGGACGATCCGGATTCCTTCCGCGCCAAGGAAGTCACCAAGGCCGGCGTGCTGGATTCGATCCTGCAGCCCGATCTTTATCCCAGCCTGTACGGCAACCTCTATCACAAGGTGCGCATCAACTATTATCCGCCCCGCGGCGACGCCAAGGAAGGCTGGGACGCCATCGATATCCGCGGCTGGCTCGGCTATCCCATGCAGATGAAAGTCGATTTCCTGTGCCGGGATTCCATCCTGGCGGCGCCGATCGTGCTGGACCTGGCGCTGTTCATGGATCTGGCCAAGCGCGCCGGCTATAGCGGCGTGCAGGAATGGCTCTCTTTCTATTTCAAGAGCCCCCATGTCGAGCGCGGCCATGTGCCCGAGCATGATCTCTTCATCCAGCATATGCGCCTGAAAAATACGCTGCGGGTCATCGCGGGCGAGGAGCCGGTAACCCATCTCAGCGAAGGCTTCGAGGTCTGAGGTGGCGGACCGCACCGGCATCATCCTGGCTGCCGGTTTCGGTTCGCGGCTGCGCGATGCCGGGTCGCTCAAACCCCTGACCCTGGTGGCCGGCGTGCCGCTGCTGCAACGCGCCGTGCGCAGCATGGAAAAGGCGGGCTGCGCCCGCATCGTCGTGGTGGTGGGCCATGGCAAGGACGAGGTCATCGCCGGGCTGGCCGGCTATCGCGGTGCCGGCGAAATCGTCTTTGCCGACAATCCGCGGCACGATCTTGCCAACGGCGTCTCGGTGCTGGCGGCGCGTCCCCATGTAGCGGGCGATTTCGTGCTCGCCATGGCCGATCACGTCGTCGGCGACGAGGTCATGGCGCTGGCGCGCGACACCATGCCCGCGCCCGGCACCGCGGTCCTGCTGGTGGACTACAAGCTCGACAGTATTTTCGACATGGACGATGCCACCAAGGTGCTGGCACGGGACGGGCGCATCAGCCGCATCGGAAAAACCATACCGGACTATAATTGCGTCGATTGCGGGGTGTTCGTCTGTTCCCCCGCCCTGATGGAGGCGATTGCTTCGGTCTATGACGCCAGGGGCGACGCTTCGCTGTCGGATGGGGTGCAGGCGCTGGCAAGCAAGGGCAACATGCTGGTCGCCGATATCGGCGACGGCTTCTGGCAGGATGTGGATACGCCGGAGATGCTGGCCCATGCCGAGGCCGAATTCTCCAAGCGCCAGGTGAAGGCGTGACGCGAGCCTTGCGCCTGGCCTATGTCACCGACCAATTCCTGCCGAGCGACGGCGCCGATACCATCCAGCTGGTTTCCATGACATCGGCCTTCGCGGTGGCCGGCCATGCCGTAACCCTGATGCCGCCGGCGCCCCGCCAGAGCATTCCTGATGCCGCAAACGTCGCTGCCCATTATGGCGTTGCGCCCGGCTTCGGCTGGCATCCGCTACCCGGACCCTATCCTGCTTTGTTTCGCGGGCTGGAGAAGCTGCTGCATGGCTGGAAGGCGGCGCGATATCTGCGCGGTCGCGAGATCGACGCGGTCTATACCCGCAACCTGCCGTCCCTGCTGGCGGTGCTGCTGCTGACCGGCCTGCCGGTTTTCTATGAAACCTATCGTCCCTGGCCGGCCCAGTCGGCTGCAAAAAGCCTGCTGTTCCGGGCGCTGGCGCGGCAACGCCGTTTTGCCGGACTGATCCTGCATTCCGCCCTGGCGGCCGGCAGCTACGCGCCCCTGGGTTATGATGAGGCGCGGCTGCTGGTGGCCCATAACGGGATCAACCCGCGCCTTTTTGAATCTGCGCCGTCGCGTCAGGAGGCGCGCGCCCGGTTTGGGTTCGATCCGGACAAGATCATTGCGGTCTATGCCGGACATGTTTCGCCCACCAAGGGCCTTGGCCTGGTGCTGGATGCCGCGCAGCGCTTGCCGGAGCTGGAATTCGTACTGGCCGGATCCACCGGGGAAGGCGCGATTGAGCAACGGGCACGCGGCATGGGCAATGTGCGTGTGCTGGGCTGGCAGAGACCGGAGGCGGTGATCGCCCTGCTGGCGGCGGCGGACATCCTGATTATTCCGCCCACGGCCGCGCCGTTGCAGCGGACAGGCAATACGGTGCTGCCGCTGAAGACGTTCCAGTATATGGCGGCCGGCCGCGCCATCGTCGCGCCCGCCACGCCGGACGTGATGGAAGTGCTTGCCGACGGCAGCAATGCCCGGCTGGTGCCGCCCGATGAGGGTGAAAGCTTCGTTGCGGTGCTGCGCAGCCTGGCCGCCGATCCGGCCTTGCGGGCGCGCCTGGGTGCGGCGGGGCGGGACGCGGCCCTGGCCAATAGCTGGCAGGCGCGGGCGGAACGCGTGGCGGGTTTTATCCGCAATCGCCTGGCGTCAGGTGCTGGGTAGGAATATCCGGTTTTCGCTGCCGGGCAGGCGCAGGCAGGTATAGCCGAGCCCCGTCAGCAATTCGAGAATGGCGGCGCGCTTCCCCGGCGCATGGCGGTCTTCCATCTCCATCACCAAAACCGGCCGCGCGCGGGCCAGCAGGGCGCGCGCGCCTTCCAGAACGGCCAGTTCATGGCCCTCGACATCGATCTTGATAAAGGCGGGATCCGGCAGGTTCATGTCGTCCAGGCGGGCCATGGTGACGTCGATCTCGCGCACCGGCGAGCTTTCGTCACGCAATCCGACCAGCGTATTTTGCGGCTCGACAGTGCTGCGGCCCCAGCCGATCACGGGCGCGCGCAGGGTGGTGCGGCCATTGCTGTCCGATACGGCCACTTCATGCACGATCACGCGGCCGCCGCGATGGCCTCGCCGCAGCATCTCGGCCAGGCGCGGCATCGCCTCGAAGGCATGGACGGCGGAAAAATGCGGCACCATCGCCGCGCTCCAGACGCCGAAATGCGTCCCGACATCGAAGGCCGGCCGGGAAGGGTCGGCAAAACAGGCGACGAGGCGCAATTCGCGTTCCACCTTCAGCCCCAGAAACCCGCGCACGCGATAATAAGTCAGCGGCATCCGCGCCAGCAGGGCGGATTTGAGGGCGTATTTCGCCAGAAGGACATAGGAAGCAAAGCGCATCAGGCCCGTGGAAGGAATATGGTGTTGCGGCTGCGGGGCAGTTGTAGCGCGGCGTAACCCAGCTCCGAAAGCATCTTCATGATCCTGGCGCGGCTTTCCGGGGCGTGCCGGTCTTCCATCTCGATGATCAACACCGGCCTGGCTCGCGCCAGCATGTTCGCGCCGCCTTGCAATACGGCCAGTTCATGGCCTTCGATATCGAGCTTGATCAGGGCCGGATCGGGCAGGTTCATCGCGTCCAGTTGCCGGGCCTCGACCGAAATTTCCCGGATCGGTTGGCTCATGTCCTTGAGTCCCTGCAGCCGGTTGCCGGGCTCGATGGTGCCGCGCCCCAGGCCGGCGATCGGAATGCGCATGGCAGCCGGTCCGTTCCGGTCGGATAAAGCCACGTCATGGACGTGGACATGGTCGTCGCCGCGATAGCCGTCGCGCAGCACGCCTGCCAGGCGCGGCATCGCCTCGAAGGCATGTATTTGCGAAAAGTGCGGCCGCAGAGCCGCGGTCCAAAGGCCGAAATGCGCGCCGATATCGAAGGCGGGCCGGGCCGGATCGGCAAAGCTGGGCAGCAGGGCGAGTTCCGGTTCGCCCCAGCCCTTGAGCCAGCGGCGCATTGCCCAGTAAAAGCGCGGCGATAGCCGCAAGGCGGTGGATTTGAACTGGTATTTGACGAGCAGCGACCGCGACCGCAGTTTCATGGCGAGGTTGCGGGCGACGAGATCTGCCGTTCGTCCGCCGAAGGTTTGGCCACCGGGCTGATGGCCATGACCACGAAATGCAGCAATTGCCATCCCGTGGCGCTGACCAGCAGCATGGCGGCGGTCTGGGATGGGGGCAGGCCCAGCGCGCCGGCCATGCCGATGCCGGCCGTCAGCAGGAAGAGATTGCTGCTCGACACGAACGTGATTTGCGATACCAGCAGGCGGGCGACGAGAAAATTCAGCCAGGCCGCGAAGGGCACGGCGGGCAACGCGATCATCCAGAGCAGCAACTGGACCGCCTGGGATTGCAGGTTTCGCGACAGGTGGATCAGGAACACCCGCAGGATCTGCGCATGGCTGAGGACGGTCACCCGGCGGCGGGTAAAGACCAGTCCCAGCGAGAGGAACAGCGGCAGGCAGGCCAGCGCCCAATAGGCCCAGCCATAATCCCCCGACAGGGCCGGAAGGCGCCAGACGCCGCCCACCGCCATGATCGCCAGCAGCGCGAACAGCACGAGCAGGCCCACCGTGGCGGACAGGATGCTGCTGTCCTTGATGCTGTGCCGGATGAAGCGTTCGGGCAGGGCCAGGTGCCGCCGGGCCCAGATATAAAGGAAGGCCTCGCCGGAATAAGACAGCACCGTGCTGCTATAGACGCGCTTGCGCATGAAAAGCAGGACGGACAATTGCCTGTCCTTGCCCCAGAGCGCGCGATAGACCGAGCGTTCTCCCAGCGGCTGCACCAGGTAAGACAGCAGCAACACCAGATAGAAGAGAGGGCTGGTCGGCAGGCCTTCGATGATCTGGCGCCAGCCCAGGCGGGCCAACGACCAGCCGAGCACCAGCAGGATGACCAGGGTGACGCCATGCCGGGTCCAGCGGCTCGCGCGCGCAAAGCCGGGGCTTTTGATCCGGGGTGCCGCCCAGGCCCGCAGGCGGGTGATCTGTGCCGAAAACCGGCTTTGCGTCTGCTGAGGTTCCGCGCCCGGTTGGGAGATTTCGCCTGGCATCATTCCACCTATACCCGGGCCAGTATGGGGCGCAACAGGGCGCGGGGCAGGTTGCGTATCAGCCAGCCAATCACTGCAAATTGCCACGGTATGACGATGCGCGCCGGCCGGCGCGGCAACTTGCGGAACAGAATATCGGCAGCTGCCTCGGCGCTGACCAGGAACGGTCGCGGCTTGTCCAGGCCCTGGCTCATGGGTGTGTCGATGAAGCCGGGAGAAACCAGCGTCACGGCGACGCCGGTTTTTGCTAGTTTCAAATTCAGCGCTTCGGCGAACAGGGCCAGGCCGGCCTTGCTGGCGGCATAGCTGGGCGCCATGGGCAGGGGAATGCATTCGGCGATGGATCCCATCAGCACGATATGGCCTCGCCCACGCGAAACCATGGCGCGCGACAGCAGGGTGGCGGCCAGAAGCGGTGCGGTGAAATTCACCGCTGCGATTGTCTCGATATGGTCCGCCGTTTCGCCTTCGGCGTCCGGCACGCCGCCGACGCCGGCATTGAGAATGGCGAGTGCGGGTGCCTCGACCAGCGCGTCCAGCCGTATCCTGAGCGCGTCGGCTTGGCGCATATCGAACGTTTCCACCGATACGGCGGCGCCTTTCGCCTTGCAGGAAGCCGCGACCGCGGCCAGGCGGGCCTCATGTCGTCCCCAGAGCAGAAGCCGGACGCCCGGTGCCGCATAGCGGCGGGCCAAAGCGGCGCCAATGCCGCTGGATGCACCGGTAATCAGTATGCTGCCTGCCATCATGCCCCGTCCGACTGCGATCCTTATAGGCCAGCCCGCTTGGGCGGGTAAGGGCCGATTACGGCCGGCGATATTGACACTGGCGCGCTTCCCCCCTCCGATCCTTGGGGATTGCAGGATGGCGGGGCCAGTTTGTCTGTCGACATAGTACCGGTGCGGACGCGCGCGCAGTGGCGCGATTTCCACCATCTGCCTTTTCATATTTACCGGGACGATCCCAACTGGGTTCCGCCGTTGTTGCTGGAACGCAAGCTGCATTTCTCGACCAGGCATAATCCCTATTTCCAGCATGCAAAGGCCGCCTATTGGCTGGCCTATGACGGGGCTCATGATCGGAAGCGTCCGGTCGGGCGCATCTCGGCGCAGATCGACCGGCTGCATCTGGAAACGCATGGCGACGGTGCGGGCCAATTCGGTTTCATCGAGGCTATCGACGACGCCGATATTTTCGCGGCTTTGTTGCGGGCGGGCGAGGACTGGCTGCGCGGCGAGGGGATGACGCGCGCGGTCGGTCCGATCAGCTTTTCGCTGTGGGACCAGCCCGGTCTTCTGGTCGAGGGCTTCGACACGCCGCCTTATGTGATGATGGGCCATGCGCGCCCTTATTTCGCGCCGCATATCGAAGCGGCGGGGTTCGCGCCGATCCAGGATCTGCTCGCCTATCGCTACAATGCCGCCCTGCCGCCCATAGCGCTGCGCATCGTGGAGCGGTTGAAGAAGCGCGACGATGTCGTGGTGCGGCCGATCCGCATGGACAAGGCGCATTTCGAAAGCGAAGTCGCTCTGCTTCTCGAAATTCTCAACGATGCCTGGTCTGGCAATTGGGGCTTCGTGCCCATGACCAAAGCGGAAATTGCCGATCTTGCCGGCCTGCTGAAGCTGCTGCTGCGGCCCGGCGATGTCGCCATCGCCGAATATCGGGGGCAGGCCGCCGCCATGGCCGTGTGTTTTCCCAACCTGCATGAAGCGATCCGCGACATGGATGGCAGGCTGCTGCCCTTCAACTGGGCCAAATTGCTCTGGCGCATGAAGGTGCGGCGCCCGAAGAGCGGCCGCATGCCGCTGATGGGCGTGCGCCGGGAGCTTCAGAATACGCCGATGGGCGCGGCCCTGGCCCTGGCGGTGATCCAGGCGACACGGGATTTCAATTTTTCCAACGGCGTCGAGGCCAGCGAATTGTCCTGGATCCTGGACGGCAATGAGCGCGTCAAGCACATCATCGAGCTGGTCGGCGGCATGCCGTACAAGAGGTACCGCATCTACCAGAAGTTGCTCTGAGCCGCGGCGGGCGGCCTCCGCCAGCTTCCGATTTCCGCCCGCGGGGATTCTGTCAGCCTTTTAATCCGGAATGCCGGGCAGGGCTTTCCTGCCGCGCCAAATGGCTTATGTTTTTTGCACATTGGAAGAATAGGTCCGGGAGAACCATGCGTAAGATCATCGTTGCAGCCGTCATGCTTTCGGCGGCCGCCACCTTTGCCTTGGCCCAGCCGGGCAGCCGCGGGCCGGTGACGCCCAATCCGGATATCCGGCTGCCGCCTTTCGCGCCCTCCACGGCGCAGATCACGTTCAACACCAATTGCGTCGGCTGCCACGGCAACAGCCTGGAAGGTACGCCGCGCGCCCGCAGTCTGTTCAACGCCGAATTCCTGGCCAACCGCAGCGACAATGAAATTGTCCGGTCCATCATGACGGGTTTTCCCGCCGGCAAGATGCCGGCCTTCCAGGATCGCATCAGCGAGGCCCTGGCGCATCAGCTGGTCTATTACATGCGCATCGTCGGCGGCCGGTTGAACCGGCCCGTGTTCAATCCGCCCGATCCCGATGGCCTGACCGTCCGCCACGAGAATGGCAGCTTCCGCCTGGACGTGGTGGCCGGGGGCATGGATGTGCCCTGGGGCATCGCCTTCCTGCCGGACGGTAAGCGCGCCATCGTGCCGGAGCGCGGCGGCAAGGTGCGCATTCTCGACATCACGACCAAGGCGCTGTCCGAGCCGATCCGCAACACGCCCAAAGTCTATGTCCGCCAGGATGCAGGCATGCTGGATGTCATTCTTCATCCCAATTATGCGCGCAATGGCTGGATCTACCTGGGCTATGTCGATGTCCGCCCCGGGGTGACGCCGGCGCCCAACTCTCACATTCCGCCCAATCCCGCCGCGCCCACCATGACCGTGATCGTGCGCGGTCGTATCCGCGATGGCGCGTGGGTGGACAATCAGGAGATTTTCCGCGCCGCCAACGCGCTCTACACCCAGCCCACCGACCATTACGGCATCCGTTTTCTGTGGGACAGGCAGAACCGGCTCTACTGGACGCTGGGCGACCGGCATTATCTCTACGACGCCCAGGATCTGGCTTCGCCCATCGGCAAGATTCATCGCGTGCTGGATGACGGCAGGCCGGCGCCGGGCAATCCCTTCCTCAACCGGCCCGGTGCCTTGAAGTCGGTGTGGAGCTACGGACATCGCAATCCCCAAGGGTTGGCCTGGAGCCCGGTGGATGGCCGCCTCTGGGAGACCGAGCATGGTCCCACCGGCGGCGATGAGGTCAATATCATCAAGCGCGGCGCCAATTATGGCTGGGGCAAGATCGCGCGCGGCCTGGAGCCGGGCATTGAGGCGGTGGCGATGGCAGGCATGGAGCAGCCCAGGATGTTCTTCAATCCCGCGATCGGCCCGGGCGGCATCACTTTCTATACCGGCAACAGGTATAAGGGCTGGCGCAACAACCTCTTCATCACCGGCATGACCGGCCAGAAGCTCTATCGCCTGGTGGTGAAGGGCGAGAACATTATTTCGCGCGAGTTGCTGCTGGACCAGGCCGGACGCGTGCGCGACGTCAAGCAGGGTCCCGACGGGCTGTTGTATCTCTGCCTGCAGAATCCCACCGGCAACACGCCCGCCAGCGGCATCACCAACGGCAATGTCGGCATGGTGGTGCGCCTGGTGCCGGTGCAATAATGGCACCGGTATCAGGACTGGATGCCCATGGCGGACGGCAATGCGACCTCCGCCGCCGCGACCTGGTGGGAACTGCGAACCGCAAAGGAGGGTACAGTGACGCAGCTTCTGGCAACGGCCTTCGATTGACCCCGGCAAGCGTGGATTTCAGGGCCGGGAATTGAATGTTTGCGCCCGCTTATTGCCGCGCGCGGCAATGTCCGTGTTTTGCCCATCATCTTTCCGCCGTGTAATGTACCCCAAACCCGGGGGTAAGCATGACGACGACAGACGTTCAGGACACTTTCCAGATCGGCCGGGTGGTCAGCCGGACTTTCAGCGTTATCGGCCGCAATGCGGTGGCGTTCCTGCTGCTTTCGGCGCTGCTGACCCTGCCGTCCCTTTTCTTCTCGCTCTATTTCCAGGATGCGCTGGCGCCGTCCGAGGAAAATCCCATGGCCGTTTTCGAGAATCTCACGATCACGTTGCCTATGGGCTTGTTGGGGGTCGTCATGGCCTATCTGCTCCAGGCCTGCCTGGTGCAGGGCACGGTTTCGGATCTCAACGGGGTCAAGCCGCAGTTCGGCACGATGCTGTCATCCGGATTCCGGGTGGTCGGGCCTGTCGTCGTGATTTCCATCCTGGCGTATCTCGGCATGGTCGTTGGGGTGCTGCTGCTGATCGTTCCCGGGATCATCCTGGCCGTGATGTGGAGCGTGGTGGTTCCGGTGCGTGTGGTGGAAAATACCGGCATCGGCGAGACCTTCGCCCGCAGCCGGGCCCTGACCAAGGGATCACGCTGGCAGATTTTCCTGGTGGCACTGCTGGGGTGCATCATCGCCTATCTCATCGTGCTTGTGATGGCACTGGTCCTTGGTGTCAGCCTGATCACGCCGGGCGAGGATTCCGCCATGCGCAGCATTCCTTTCCTGGTAGGCAATTGGCTGGTCAGCGCGGTGATCTATTCCATCATCGGCGCCGGCATCGCGTCGATCTATTACGAACTCCGCACCGTCAAGGAAGGTATCGCGCCGCAACAGCTTGCCGCGGCCTTCGACTAAGTTTGATCCGAAGGGCCAGCGCAGCGGATCAAACCTTCTGGTGCTTGTCCTGCCGCCGTGTGCCGAACAGCAGCCTGTTCTCCAAGCGGCCGCGCAGGCCGACATAATAGGCGGAGAGGAATTCCCCGTCCGGCATCGGCGCCTCGAATTTGATCTTGGCGCGGATGCGTGACGCCACCGCCGCCATGGTGGCGGGCTCCTTGCGGCGCAGCACGTCCTCCAGGATGTTGAGTTCCTTGATGCCGTAAGCATCCAGCGCCGCATCGCTGAAGATGCTTTGTGCTGCGGCCGGCCCCGCCGAAAGCTCGGCGTCCAGCATGCGCCTGGGTGCCACCACCACCCAGGTGCCGGCCACCAGGTCGCCGACCCGCAATCGGTCGCGGTTGAAGAGCGGGAAGAACAGGAATATCCCGCACCAGGCCAAACCCGCCAGCACGATCCAGCCATCGATGCCGTCCCGGCCGGAAAAGAGGAAGGCGGCGGGCAGGAAGAATTCCAGTTCACGCATGGCGTTGCGGGCGAAGACGGCATTGGCGGTCAGG
>DATFFI010000126.1:0-2858 GCA_035250225.1 Rhizomicrobium sp.
CTGTGACGGAGGGGGATCAAAAATAAAAGCAAAAGGCCGGCGCTAGGCACCGGCCTTTCACAATTCGTAACTGGCTTGAGCGTTAGCCGGCCTGTTGCAGGCCCTGCATGATATTGCGGTTGATCTCGATGAGCGGATCGATCGGCGCCTTTTCCCGCGTGACCTGGCGGGAATATTTCGAGACCCAGAGCGAGATCGAGATGATCCTGGCGCGCAGGTCTTCGGTCAGCCCATTGCGGTCATCCATGCAATCGGCCGCCAGAGTGCGCCACATACGGCGATTCCAGTCGATGGCCTCGATCAGGTGCGTGCCGGCGGCGTTGGCGTTCCTGGCGTCCAGCAGGGCGCCCGTGACCTGTCCGAACAGGCGGTACTCAGTCACCCGCGGGTCTTCCGTGGCGCGCTGGGTATTCTTATACGCTTGCAGGGTCATAATTCAGTCGCTCCTGTTCATAGTCGAAGAGTTTCCGGCAGGAAATCAGGGCCTTGTAGTAGGCGCCCTGCGCCACGTCGCGGCTGATTTCGACGCAAGCGGCCAGAACGGGCGGATTGGAGATGGCGCCCATGAATTCGGTCATGCGCAACGCAAAATCATTGTAAGGCTCTTCACTGGCCTCGCCGTCCAGATACATCATCATGATGGCGAGATAGATGCGGCGGGCGGGGGTATTGGCGGCCTCAGGCTGCATGATGTCCTTTTCACGCAGGACACAGGCCTTGTTCTGGATCACCAGGCTGATGCGCTTGTCGCCATTGGCAAGAACGGCGCCATTCAGCACGAACTTTTCGCCCGGCTTCAACGACAGTTTGAGCGGCATGGGGGCCCCTAGGTGGTCGATACGCGAGGGACCATAGGCCCGGTTTGGTTAACAAAGACCTGCGCAATTCGATCATTCGGGTTTACGGAAGGTTAAACATAAAAGGCTTTGATCCTCCCCAATTTCCACGTCGTAAGGGGCTTTCCATGGCCAATGCCGTTCCGCTTCCCAGCATCGACAGCCTGTCCGGCGTCGATGCCCGCATGGAGGCGCTCGACAAGCTGGAAGACCTGGTTTCCGAAGTCGTCGCCGAGAAGAAGCGGCAGCGCTCCAACATCTGCCTCAAGCGCGCCATCAGGATCTGGCGCCGCGGCAATCATCCCGGCGCGGCACAATGGTCGCTGCGGGCCACTGAAATAGACGACACCAATT
Source organism: Rhizomicrobium sp. (assembly GCA_035250225.1). Taxonomy (GTDB): domain Bacteria; phylum Pseudomonadota; class Alphaproteobacteria; order Micropepsales; family Micropepsaceae; genus Rhizomicrobium. Next base: position 1,191 of record DATFFI010000126.1, read on the forward strand.
CCAAGGCTTTCCATGTCCTGGCAATGGCGCTGGAGCGGATGGGCCATCTGCACAAATCCCTGGTCACCTATGAGCGCGCCTACCAGCTCGATCCGGAAGATCCGGAATTGCTGATCAATCTGGGCCTGGCGGCCTGGAACATGAAGCTGACCGAAGGGGCGGAGAAGATGTTCCGCCTCTACATCGCCGCCTGCCCGGAATCGCCGCTGGGCTACAACAATCTGGGCAGCGTGCAATGCGATCTGGGCCAGCCCGATGTGGCGATCGAGACGCTGCGCGATGCCATCAACAAGATGCCGCACGAAGCGATCCTGTGGAACAGCCTGGCCACCGTGCTGGCCGAGGAAGGTCGCGCCGATGAAAGCCTGATCTTCTACAATGAAGCAGCCCGGCTGGAGCCGGATTTCGCCCGCGCCTATCACAATCTGGGCTATGCCTATCAGCATCTGGGCCGGCTGGAAGAGGCGCTGGAATCCTATGACATGGCGCTGGAGCGGGTGATCGATCCCACCGAAAAGCGCGAGACCCGCCATTCCCGCAGCATCTGCCTGATCGGCGCCGGCAAGCTGGAAGAAGGCTTCCGCGAATATGAGATCCGCAACGACCAGCGTTTCCGCGCCTATTTCCATCACATCGTCGAAGCCCCGCTCTGGTCGAACCAGGAGCTGAAGGGCAAGAAGATCCTGATGGTCGGGGAGCAGGGCCTGGGCGACGAATTCATGTTCGCCGGCATCCTGCCCGACATCCAGGACGCCGTGGGCGAAGACGGCAAAATGCAGATTGCCGTCGATCCCCGCCTGATCCCGCTTTTCCAGCGTTCCTTTCCCAGGGCCGAGGTCGGCACTTATGACGACCGCACATTGGTCGATGCCGACGGCAACAAGGCGCTGCGCCTGATTCCCTTCGCTGCCAAAGACAATAAGCCCGACCTGTGGGCGCCGATGGGCACAGCCCTGCAGCACTACCGCAAGTCGCTGTCGGACTTCCCGCGCAAGCCTTTCCTGGTCGCCGATCCGGCCCGGGTGACGGAATTCCGCGAAAAGCTGGCCGCCCTGCCCGGCAAGAAGGTCGGACTGTGCTGGCGCTCCATGATGCTGGCGGCCAAGCGCGCCAAATATTATTCGAGCATCGATGGCTGGGCACCGGTGCTGCAGACGCCCGGCATATCCTTCGTCAATCTCCAGTATGGCGATTGCACCGCGGAGCTGACACGCGCCGCCGAACAGTTCGGCGTCACCGTGCACCAGATCGAAGGCCTGGACCTGAAGGACGATATCGACGGCGCCGCCGCGCTCTGCACCGCGCTGGACCTGGTGATTTCTGCCCCCACTGCCGCGGCGGCCACGGCCGCCAGCGTCGGCGCCGAAACCTGGTTCGTCACCGCGGGCCGCACCTGGCCGCAGCTCGGCACCGCCGAGTATCCCTGGTACGCCAGGACAAAGGTGTTCTGGCCGGAAAAGTTCGGTGACTGGGAAACACTGATGCCAGACGTTTCAGACGAACTCGAAGTCTGGGCCAGCGGCGCAGAACGCAAACCGCTTTACTAGAAATGGACGCGCCTAACCAATCAACTTTCTTGTCATGCCCGCGAAAGCGGGAATGACATTGGGGGCGGCCAAGCAAACGCATCTTGCCCTAAGCCAAGGGTACGTCGCCTTCTTCTAAAAT
>DATFFI010000127.1:0-8298 GCA_035250225.1 Rhizomicrobium sp.
GAAGTGCCTTCGGTGTCGGCGGGCAGCATGCCGTAAAGCTTGGAGACCTTGAGGTCGGTGTCGCCGATCATGGGGAAGTTGGGGGCCATGCCTTGCGTCTCGGCGATGTCGGCGGCCCATTTTTCGTGATTGGAGACGGGATCGACCGACAGGCCCAGCACCTTGACGCCGCGCTTGTCGAATTCCGGTTTCAGTTTGGAAACCGCGCCCAGTTCGGTGGTGCAGACCGGCGTGAAGTCCTTGGGATGGGAAAAGAACAGCGCCCACTTGTCGCCGATCCAGTCATGAAAACGGATCTTGCCCTCGGTGGTGTCGGCGGTGAAATCGGGCGCGATATCGTTGATGGCGAGGGTCATTGCGGTCTCCGGCGAATTCCTAGTGGCAACCTCTAGTATAGGGTCGGCCATCTCGCCAGACTGTAGCGCGCTCCCGCTTCCCCTGCATGACAGTTCCGGCATTGACGGCGGCGGGCTCCGGGGCGATAAGCCCCTCAGGTGCAAGGTGTAGGGAATAAGGTTCAAGACCTTAGCTGCCCCCGCAACTGTAACCGGAGAGCTTTTCGTTCACGTGCCACTGGGAAACATTTCCTGGGAAGGCGGACGAGGGCAATGACCCGGGAGCCAGGAAACCTGCCTCGCGCCGTCGTCTTGTAGCCTGCCGGGGTGCGCGGGGTGCAGCGGGGTAAACCGCAGCGGCGACAAAGCTGGAGCCGCCGCGGGGAGTTTTCCAAACCATCCGCCATGGCGTCTCCTCATTTGGAGACTGCAGAGTGAAATCTTTTCTCTATTCGACGACTGCCGTCGCGCTTTGCCTGACGCCCCTTGCGGTGCGGGCGCAGGAAACCGTGGTGGTCTCCGCCACCCGCGTGGCGACGCCGCTGAACCAGGTCGCCAGCAGCATCACCGTCATCGGCCAGGCCGAGATCGAAGCGCGCCAGCTGCGTTCGCTGCCCGATATTCTGTCTACGGTGCCCGGCCTCAATCTGGTGCAGGCCGGCGGGCAGGGCGGCCAGACCTCGCTCTTCACCCGCGGCACCAACTCCAACCACACCAAGATCCTGCTGGACGGCATCGATATCGCCGATACCACCACGCCGTCCGGCGCCACCGATCTGGGAAAATTGCTGGCGGGCGATATTGCGCGGGTGGAAGTGCTGCGCGGGCCGCAATCGGGCCTTTACGGCAGCGACGCCATCGGCGGGGTAATCAACATCATCACGCAACAGGGCGAAGGACCCTTGACCCTCCGCGCCAGCGCCGAGGCCGGCAGCTTCGATACCTTCAACCAGTCGGCCTCGATCAGCGGCGCGGAGGGCGCCCTGCGCTATCGCGCCACGCTGCAGCACAGCCACGCCGGCGCCACGCCGGTGACGCCGCTGAACCTGCTGCCGCCCGGCCAGGTCCGCAGGGACGATGTCTTCGACAATGTCACCGCCAGCACGACGCTGGGCCTGGATGTGGCGGATGGTTTCGATCTGGGATTGACGGCACGCTGGTCGCAAAGCCTTGCCAAGGTCACGGGCGACGCCTTCGATCCCATCACTTTTGCCTCCTTTCCGTCGCCGGCGCAGACCCGCATCGTCCGCCAGAACTGGGCGGCGCGCGGCACGGCGCACTGGGACCTGGAATGGATCGATCAGACGCTGGGCTTTGCCTATAGCAGCGGCCAGAGCCGCACCGCCGATCCGGATAATGGTCCCTTCGCCACCTCGGGCGACCGCATCAAGCTGGACTGGCAAGGCAATATCCCGCTGGCGGACGGCCATCTGCTGGTGCTGGGCGCGGAAACGGCACGCGATGCGGTGCACCTGCCGGTCAGCGCCGGCTACACCACCAATGCCGGCTTTGCCGAGATCAACTCGGACTTCGGGTTTCTCCGGGCCAGCGCCAGCCTGCGCTATGACGATAACAGCCAGTTCGGCAACAAACTGACCTGGCGCATCGCGCCCAGCATCGCGCTGGGCGATACCGGCTTCCGTCTCAAGGGCAGCGCCGGCACCGGCTTCAAGGCGCCGTCGCTGGACCAGCTCTATCACGATTATCCGGCCTTCTTTTTCTTCTCCAATCCCAACCTGAAGCCCGAGACCAGCACCGGCTATGAAATCGGCTTTGACGGCTCGCTGTTCGGCCTGACGGTGGGCGCCACCTGGTTCCGCAATGATATCGAGGACCTGATCGCGCCCGACCTGTTCTTCACCACCAGCATCAATATCGGCAAGGCGCGCACCGAAGGCGTCGAGGCCTTTGTCGGCTGGCAGCCGCTGGAAGAGGTCAAGCTCAGGGCCGATTACAGCTTCACCGAGTCGGTGGATGAGACCACCAATCTGGCGCTGCTGCGGAGGCCGGGCCATAAGGCCAGCCTGACCGGAACCTGGGTCCTCCGCCCCGATGTCGATGTCAGCGCCACGCTGCTCTATGTCGGGCCCTGGATCGACGGCAGCCGCGATTTCTCGATCCCGCGGCTGAAAACCGACGGCCATGCCACCGTCAACCTGGCGGCGCGCTGGCAGGCGACGGAAATGTTCGCCCTTTTCGCCCGAGGCGATAATCTGTTCGATGAGACCTACCAGAATCCCGTCGGGTTCTTAGGGACGGAGCGGGCCTTTTATGTCGGTGTGCAGGCAAAGCTGTAAGGTGGTTCTCCTGGCCACGGCGGTCCTCCTTCCGGAGACCGCCGCGGCCGCCCCGCCTGCGCGGGTGATGTCGCTTAACATTTGTACCGATCAGCTTCTGTTGGCCCTGGCGCCGGAGCGGCGTATCGCCTCGATCACCTTCATGGCGCAGGAACAGCTGCCGCTCCGGCATTGGCCGCAGGCGGCGCGCATTCCGATCAACTACGGCTCGGCGGAAGAAATCCTGGCCGCCAAACCCGACCTGGTGCTGGCGGGACCCTTCCTGGCGCCTCTGACGCGCAAGGTTTTGGCGGCGCGCGGTATCCCCCTGGTGGAAGTGCCGCTGGCGGAAAATTTCGACCAGATTCGCGCCGTCACCCGTCAGGTCGCGGCGGCGCTGCACACCGAAGCGCGGGGCGAGGTGCTGATCGCCCATATGAATGAGGATTTGCGGGCGGCGGCGAAACGCAAACCGGCAAAACCCTTCCGTATCGCGCAGTGGGGCAATGGCGGCTATGTCCCGGGCAATAACGGCTTGTTCGGTGCCATACTGGGCGCCATCGGCGCGGTCAGTATTGCCGATGGTGCGAGCTTCTACGATGTCGAAGCCCTGATCGCCGGTCAGCCCGAGGCGCTGATCTATACCGACACCTATGCCGGCATGGCGAGTTTGCGCACCGACCAGGACGATCATCCGGCATTGAAGGCGCCGCGCCTGTCCTATTCTTCCTTCTATGAGTGCGGCGTGCCGCAACTGGCGGCGGCGGCGCTGACGCTGCAGGCCGGTTTGCGCAAGGCGGTGCCGCGGTGAAACGCATCACGCTCAATCTTGCGCTGGTGTTGCTGGGCATTCTCGCCTTTGCGGCTTCGCTGCTGGCGGGCCGGGTGTGGCTGCCGCCCGAAAGCCTGTCCGATCTTGTCTTCAACCCGGACAGCATGGTGGCGCTGATCATGGGCGAAATCCGCCTACCGCGTACCGTGCTGGCGCTGGTGACCGGCGCCGTGCTGGGCCTGGCCGGCGCCGTGCTGCAAGGCTTTACCCGCAATCCGCTGGCGGAGCCGGCTTTGCTGGGCGTCTCCAGCGGCGCGGCGCTGGGGGCGGTGATCGCGATCTATTTCGGCCTGACGCTGTTGTCGCCCGCCATCGGTCCGCTGATGGGCATGATGGGAGGCCTGGCCGCCTGCGCCCTGACCTTTGCGCTGGGGCGCGGCGGCACCGTGGCGCTGGTGCTGGCGGGCGCCGCGGTCTCAAGTCTCACTGCCGCCGGCATCGCCCTGGCGCTCAATTTCGCGCCCAATCCCTATGCGGCGTACGAGATCATGACCTGGCTCTTGGGTTCGCTGGCCGACAAAAGCTGGAGCCAGGTGCTGCTGATCCTGCCTTTTGTGGCGGTGGGCCTGAGTCTGCTGGCGCTGACGGGCAGGGGGCTGGATGCGCTGTCGCTGGGTGACACGCAGGCGCAGAGCCTGGGGATCAGCCTTACCCGCCTGACGGCACTGACCGTGGCGGGCACGGCCCTGTCGGTCGGGGCGGTGACATCGGTCACCGGCGCCATCGGCTTTATCGGCCTGGTGGCGCCGCATCTGGTGCGGCCGCTGGTGGGCTATGCGCCGCGCCAGGTGATGCTGCCGGCCATGCTGACCGGGGCGGTGCTGCTGCTCTGTTCCGATATCGCCGCGCGGCTGGTGCACACCAATCCCGAATTGCGCCTGGGCGTCTTCACCAGCCTGCTCGGCACGCCCTTCTTCTTCTGGCTGGTGGTGCGCATCCGCAAGGTGGCGCCATGACCATGCTGGCGGCCGAACATCTCACTGTCCGGCGTGGGCAGCGCGCCATACTGGAAGACATTTCTCTCCAGCTTCACGCGGGGGAGTTCGTGGCGGTGATCGGACCCAATGGCGCCGGCAAGTCGACCTTGCTGTCGGCGCTGGCCGGGCTGATCCGTCCCGATGACGGTTCGGTGACTCTCGACGCCTATCCGCTGCATCGGGTTCCGCTGGCGCGACTGGCGCGGCGGCGGGCCTATCTGCCGCAGAATCCCCGGCTGGAATGGCCGCTGCCGGTGGAACGGCTGGTGGCGCTGGGCCTCACCCCGCATCTGCCGGCGGTGGGGCCGCTGCCCGAACAATTCGAACCGGCCATCGGGCGTGCGCTGGAAGCCTGCGACCTGGTGACTCAGCGCCGCCAGCCCGCCACCACCCTGTCGGGCGGCGAATTTGCCCGCGCCATGCTGGCGCGCGCGCTGGTGGGCGAACCGCAAATGCTGATCGTGGACGAGCCGATCACCGGCCTCGATCCCAAGCATGCGATGGCGATGATGCGTTTGCTCGCGTTGCAGGCGCGACAGGGAAAGCTTGTGGTTGCGTCATTGCACGATCTGACGCTGGCGGCGCGTCATGCCACGCGCATCATCGCGCTTGTGGATGGCCGCCTTGTTTCAGACACAAACTCGCTCACAGAGGAACTTATCCACAAGGTGTTCGGAGTGGCTTCCTTCATGACCGGCAAGGGAGATTCGCTCGGGTTAACACTCTTGTCCCCAAGCGAAAAATGAGCCCTGGGGACAAAAAAGTTGGCTTGACGCTCCAGGCCAAATCACCACCAGATATAGGCCTGGTTGTTCAGACCAGTGTCACATTTAGGGGCTAGCAAAGACCCCGGTGAGTCCCGATTCCGGGCTCGGCCGGCGCCTTTTTGTCCCCTTCAGGATCGGGTTTCGGGGGCAGTTCGCATGTCGGCACTGGGCAAGGTTTACGGCGACTTCGATTCCAACGGCCAGCTGGTTGAAAGCAAGGCGACACCCGCCGAGCGCGTGATCGAACGCAGCGTGATCGTTACCCGCACGGTCACCGAGACACCGGTCGCCCAGCCGGAACCCGTCAAGGCCGGACCGACCAACGATCTGTTCCATGAGATGCCGCAGCCGCCGCTGCCCTATCCGCTGGCGCCGCGGCCCAAGCCGTCCGACCTCCAACTGGACCGCAGCCGCGACGCATTGCTGACCGCCTTCGGCAAGGCCACGCTGCAGGACCGCTATCTGCTGGAAGGCGAGAGCTTCCAGGATATGTTTGCGCGCGTCTCTTGCGCCTATGCCGACGATATCGGCCATGCCCAGCGCCTATATGACGCCATGAGCCGGCTCTGGTTCATGCCGGCGACCCCGATCCTGTCCAATGGCGGCGCCGGCCGCGGCCTGCCCATTTCCTGCTTTCTCAACGATGTCCCGGACTCGCTGGACGGCATTGTCAGCACCTGGAACGAGAATGTCGCCCTGGCCTCCAATGGCGGCGGCATCGGCACCTATTGGGGCAAAGTCCGCTCCATCGGCGAAAAGGTGAAGTCCGGGCTGACCAGCGGCATCATTCCCTTCATCCATGTGATGGACGGTCTTACCCTGGCGATTTCCCAAGGCTCGCTGCGCCGGGGGTCGGCGGCGGTCTATCTCGACATCACCCATCCCGAGATTGAGGAATTCCTCGAAATCCGCAAGGCCAGCGGCGACTTCAACCGCAAGGGCCTCAACCTGCATCACGGCATCAACATCACCGACGAATTCATGGATTGTGTCCGTGATAACAAGATGTTCGGGCTGAAGTCTCCCAAGACGGGTGAAGTGCTGCGCCACATCAATGCGCGCCAGCTCTGGCAGCGCATCCTGGAAACCCGCCTGCAGACCGGCGAGCCCTATATTCTCAATATCGACCATGTGAACCGGGCCCTGCCCAAGCACCAGCGCGAGCTGGGGCTGAAGGTGAATACCTCCAATCTCTGCTCCGAGATCACCCTGCCGACCGGCGCCGACCATGACGGCCAGGAGCGGACGGCGGTCTGCTGCCTCTCCTCGCTGAACATCGAGACCTGGGACCAGTGGGGCAATGACGAAGGCCTGGTCGAGGATGTCCTGCGCATGCTGGACAATGTGTTGACCAGCTTCATCGAGACAGCCCCGCCCAGCATGCAACGCGCCAAGTACAGCGCCCTGCGCGAGCGTTCGGTCGGCCTGGGCGTGATGGGTTTCCACTCCTTCCTGCAGCAAAAGGGCATCCCGCTGGAAAGCGCCATGGCCAAGAGCTGGAACCTGCGCATCTTCAAGAAGATCCGCCGCGAGGCCGATGCCGCCTCTTATAACCTGGCGGTCGAGCGCGGCGCCTGCCCGGATGCCGAAGAAAAAGGCATGAAGGCTCGTTTCTCCCACAAGCTGGCCATCGCCCCCACCGCTTCGATCTCGATCATCTGCGGCGGCGCCTCGGCTTGCGTCGAGCCGATCCCCGCCAATGTCTATACCCACAAGACGCTTTCGGGCGCCTTCTCGGTCCGCAATCCCTACCTGGTCGACCTTTTGGAAGAGAAAGGCCAGAACACCGAGCCCACCTGGCAGTCGATCGTCGAGCATGAAGGCTCGGTCCAGCATCTGGACTGCCTCTCGGAAGACGAAAAATCCGTCTTCCGCACCGCCTTCGAGATCGACCAGCGCTGGATCATCGAGCTGGCGGCCGACCGTACGCCCTATATCTGCCAGAGCCAGTCGCTCAACCTGTTCCTGCCCGCCGACATCGACAAATGGGACCTGCACATGCTGCACTGGACGGCGTGGGAGCGCGGCATCAAAAGCCTGTATTACTGCCGCTCCAAGTCGATCAGCCGCGCCGGTTTCGCCGGCCAGCTGGAAAAGAAGGGCGGTTCTAAAGTCGTCGCCATGGAAAAAACCGACTATGAAGAGTGCCTGGCATGTCAATGAATCTTGGCGAGGTAGATCCCCGGTCGCTTATCGGCAGCGGCAAAGTCGGTCTCCTGAAGTCCACCGGCACCTATGACGTCAGCCGCTACAGCTGGGCCTATGATTGCTGGAAGCGCCAGCAGCAGACCCACTGGATGGGCGAAGAAGTGCCGCTGGGCGCCGACATCAAGGACTGGCAGTCCGGCCGTCTGGCGCCATCGGAAAAGAATCTGCTGACCCAGATTTTCCGCTTCTTCACCCAGAGCGACGTGGAAGTGGGCGACAATTACCTCAAGCGCTACATCCCCATCTTCCAACCGCTGGAAGTGCAGATGATGATGGCGGCCTTCTCCAACATGGAGACGGTGCATATCGATGCCTATGCCCTGCTGCTCAAGACGCTGGGCATGCCGCAGGCCGAATTCGAGGCCTTCCGCGACTATGACGCGATGAAGGCCAAGGCCGACTATATGCACACGTTCGGCACCAAAACCTGTGCCGATGTCGCCCGCACCCTGGCCATGTTCGGCAGCTTCACCGAAGGCATGTCGCTGTTTGCCAGCTTCGCCATGCTGCTGAACTTCCCGCGCCACAACAAGATGAACGGCATGGGCCAGATCGTCTCCTGGTCGGTGCGCGACGAAAGCCTGCACTGTGAAGGCATCACCAGGCTCTATCATGCCTGGAACGAAGAGACCGGCGCCGTCACCAAAGCGGTGCGCGACGACATTATCGATGTCGCCAAGACCATGGTCGGCCTGGAAGATCGTTTCATCGATCTTGCTTTCGGCATGGGCGAGATTGAAGGCATGACGCCAGACGCCATCAAGGCCTATATCCGCTACATCGCCGACTGGCGCCTGACCCAGCTCAAGCTCTCACCCGTGTTCGGGACGTTCGAGGAAACCGCGACCGGCTATCGCCAGATCAAGGAGCATCCGCTGCCATGGCTGCTGAATATCCTCAACG
>DATFFI010000128.1:0-3511 GCA_035250225.1 Rhizomicrobium sp.
TCGCATCGGCGTCGCCCGCGACGAAGTATCGGACTGGCATGAACCTTCTCCTGGCCCGGCGCGCGAACATCTGCTGCGCGAGAGCCTGCGGCCCGCGCCCACCACCGATGCCTGGCGCGCGCTCGTGGAACGTGGCGGCGACGATATTGCGGACGGTCTTACCGGACTTTCCGCCATCGCCGCCAACGATCCGGCCGAAGAATCCCTCGCCATCGCCCTGGCGCTCAGGGCAGCGCTGGAAACGCCTGGCCGCAGCGCCGCACTGGTGACGCCGGACCGCGGCCTGGCGCGGCGGGTGGCGGCGGAGTTGAAACGCTGGGACATCGCCATCGATGACAGCGCCGGCCGGCCGATGGCCCATACCAGCGCCGGCGCCTTTCTCTGCCTGCTGGCGGAAGCGGCAGAGGCGCAATTCGCGCCGGTGCCGCTGCTGGCGCTGCTCAAGCATCCTTTTGCGGGAAGCGGCCAGGATGCGGCGGAATTCCGGGCCCGGGCGCGCCTGCTGGATCGCGCCTTGCGCGGTCCCCGTCCCGATCCCGGCCTTGCCGGCGTGACACGGGCGCTGCAGGGCGCACCCGCCACCCTGCAGGAATGGTGGCGCGACATTGCCGCCCTGCTGGCGCCGCTGGAGTCGCTGTTCAGCGCAGGCGATATCGCGCTCATCGAGCTGGTCGCCGCGCATCTGGCGGCGGCAGAAGCCCTGGCGTGCGACGCCAGCGAAAATTGCCTGCTCTGGCGCAATCCCGACGGCGAAGCGGCGGCGCAATTCACGGCCGCGCTGCAGGATGCCGCCGCCGATCTTCCGGCCATTGAGCCGTCTTCCTACGCGCCGCTGTTTCGGCGGCTGGCGATGCAGCAACCGGTGCGCGCCGCTTTCGGCCGGCATCCCCGGCTGGCCATATTGGGTCCGCTGGAAGCACGCTTGCAGCATTTCGACCTGGTGGTGCTTGGGGGACTGAATGAAGGCAGCTGGCCGCAATCCGCCGCGGCCGATCCCTGGTTCTCGCGCCCGATGCGCGCGACGCTGGGACTGGAGCAGCCCGAACGCGCCATCGGGCTTTCGGCCCATGACTTCGCCATGTTGGCGGCCGGACCGGAGGTATTGCTCACCCGCGCACTGAAAGCCGATGGCACGCCTACGGTGCCGTCGCGCTGGCTGCAACGCCTGACGCAATTGACGCGCGGACTGAAACTGGAAGATCGGTTGTCGCCCGCGGAAGACAAGGCGCGGTTGGCGGCCCAGCTTCTGAGCGTGCCGCAGGATGAGCGGCTGAAGCGGCCGCGGCCCGCCCCGCCGGTGACGGCGCGGCCCCGCCGCCTCACCGTCACCGAAATCGAAACCTGGCTGCGCGATCCCTATGCGATCTATGCCAAGCATGTCCTGCGCCTGAAGAAATGGGACCCGCTGGATGAAGCTGTCGGCCCGCTGGAGCGCGGCACCGCGCTGCACCGGGCACTGGAATTGTTCGTCGCGCGCTATCCGCAGGAACTGCCGGACAATGCTGCGGTGGCTCTGACCGTGATCGCCGACCAGGTTTTCGCCGAAATGGGCGTGCCCAAGGCGGCGCTGGCGCTGTGGCGGCCGCGCTTTCTGTCGGCGGCGCAATGGTTCGTGGATTTCGAACAAGCACGCCGCGACGGCATCGCCGAAACCTGGCTGGAAAGGAAAGGCCGCCTGATCCTGCCCGCGCCGGGCGGCGATTTCGAACTGGTGGCGCGCGCCGACCGCATCGATCGTCTCACACAGGGCGGCGCCGCGATCCTGGATTACAAGACCGGCGCCCTGCCGAAGAAGAAGGACACCGCCACCTTCCTGATGCCGCAATTGCCGCTGGAAGGCGCCATCCTGGAAGCCGGCGGCTTCGACGATATCCCAGCATTGCCGACGGCGGAACTGCTTTACGTCAAGCTGTCCGGCGGGGCCGTGCCGGGCGAGCCGCGCTGGCTGGAAGAAGCCTCCGACCTCCCGGCGGCGGCGCTGGAAAAACTCAAGGCCCGCATCGCCTGGTTCGACGAACCCGCGACGCCCTATCCGCCGCGCCTGATCCCCCGCAGCCTGGACGATGAAGGCGATTACGATCATTTGGCGCGGGTGCGCGAGTGGGCGCCATCGGGGTGGTCCCCCGAGGAGGGATGGGAATGAGCGATCCCTCCATCGCCGCCTCCGATCCCGCACGCTCGGTCTGGGTCGCCGCCAATGCCGGCGCCGGCAAGACCTATACCCTGGCCAACCGCGTGGCGCGCCTGCTCCTGGCGGGCACGCCGCCGGAACGCATTCTTTGTCTCACCTTTACCAAGGCCGCGGCGGCGGAAATGCAGGACCGTCTGTTCCGTCAGCTGGGCGACTGGTCCATGCTGGACGACGCGGAGCTGACGGCGAAGATCGCGGCCATCGGTGGCGCTTCGGATGATTTGCCCAAGGCACGCCGGCTGTTCGCCCAGGCGCTGGAAACGCCGGGCGGCCTGAAGGTTCTCACCATCCATGCCTTCTGCCAGGCGGTGCTGGCGCGCTTTCCCATCGAAGCCGGCATCGCGCCCGCCTTCGACGTGCTGGACGAGCAATCCGCCCGCACCCTGGCCGGCGAAGCGCGGCAGACGGTGCTGGAACGCGCCGGTAGCGGCGATGAAGTCCTGACGGACGCCGTGTCGCTGCTGGTGCGCGAAACCGGCGAAGCCAGTCTGGGGGCGCTGCTGGATGCCGGGCTTGGCAGCGACCGGCGCAAGCTGGACCGTTTCTTTGGCAGCCTGGAAGAGGAACAGGCGGCGCGCATCCGCCGGGCCCATGGCGCGCCGGACGAACCGGCGGAGACGGTGGCGCGAGATTTCTGCCGCGCCCTGACGCTGGAGATCGAGACGCTGCGCGAGTCCGCCGCCTGGCTGGCCGGCGGCAAAAAAACCGACCATGAGCACGCGGCCCATCTCATGGCGTTCGCCATGGCGGGCGAGGCTGGTTTCGTCCATCTGGAAGATTTGTTCCTCACCGCCACCGGCGATCCGCGCAAAAAGCTGGTGACGCAGAAACTGGCCGAGGCCCGCGCCGACCTGGCCGATTATCTGGAAAAGCTGCAACAGCGCTTCTGCGCCGTGCATGAGCGCTGGCGCGCCGCCCGCGCCGCCGCCCTGGCAGACGCGGTGCTGACGCTGCTGGGGGCCGTGCGCGGCGCGTATGACGCCGCCAAGCGGGCGCGCGGCATGCTGGACTATGACGATCTGATCGGCGCCACCCGCGCCTTGCTGGAAAAACGCGGCGCCGCCGCCTGGGTGCTCTACAAGCTGGATCGCGGCATCGATCATGTCCTGGTCGACGAAGCCCAGGACACCAGCCCGGAGCAATGGGCGATCCTGCGCAAGCTGACAGAAGAGTTCTTCGCCGGTGAAGGTGTGCCCCGGAATGTCCGGACACTCTTTGCCGTCGGGGACGAAAAGCAGTCCATCTTCAGCTTCCAGGGCGCTGATCCCACTCTGTTCAACGTCAACCGGGAGCGGTTCAGCGATCTGGCGAAGCAGGCAG
>DATFFI010000129.1:0-3364 GCA_035250225.1 Rhizomicrobium sp.
GGCATGGTGCAGGGCGCACCCACCGCCACCGCCAGCACGCCGGTAAAGAAGGCGCCGGTGACGCCGCTTTTGCGAGTCAAATTTTCGCCGGCGCTAATGCTGCCGAATTCGAACACGCCGGAAAGATTGAGACCGACGGCAAAGACCAGCAGGGCAAAGCCGGCGACCGCGACCGGCGATTGCAACTGGAAGCCCCAGCCCACCGCCTCGCCGCCGGCGCGTAATGTCACCAGCACCAGGCCCAGGCCCAGGAAGCTCAGGATCACGCCGCCGGCATAGGCAAAGGTCTCATGCATCACCACGCGCCGTTCGCTGCCGGCGTGGCTCGCCAGCGCCAGCGCCTTCATCGCCAGGATCGGCAGCACGCAAGGCATGATGTTGAGGATCAGGCCGCCCAGCGCGGCAAAAGCCAGCGCCAGCCAGAGCGGAAAATCGTCGGCCGTGCTGCCGCTGAAATCGGCCGCCGGCACCACGCCCTTGGGCGCATTGATGTTCAGCGCCTGCACCGAGCCGTCACTGCCGGTCAGCACCAGCACGCCGTTCAGCGTCTCCAGGCTTCCCGCCTTGGCACCGGGCGTCAGGCGCAACACCAGACCATCGGCGGCAGTGCCGACCAGTTGCGGCGCCGGATTGCGGATCGCGCCGACATCACGGGGATAGAATTCGACGCTTTTGGGCCGCGCCGTCACCAGGGCGGGCGCGGCGACATGCAGATCGAGCGTGGCGCCGGGCGCATACGCGACTTTCCAGGGCGAAGCCGTGGGCAGCCGCGCCCGCGCCGCCGCGAAATCCTTGGCGACGGTGAGATAGGGCGGGCCTTCGCCGATCGTCACCTCGATGCTGAGCGCTTGTTCTTCCGGAATGCAGATGCGCTCGCACACCAGCCAGGCGGCATTCGCCCGCAAGGTCATGCGCTCGCCGGGCTTGGCGTCGGCAGGCGCGGTGATCTTGCTCAGCAGCCAGAGCTTGCCCTCATAGCCGTAATCCATCAGCGGCCCGACCGGCAGCCGCTTGGGCGTCGGCCACTGGATTTCACCCGCGCTCCAGCCTTTGGGCAGCACCCAGTCGATGGAGGTGGGTTCGCCGGCATCGCCGGGATTGACCCAATAGGTGTGCCAGTTGGGCCGGATGATTTCCTCCAGCGCGATCCAGACCTCGCCGCCGGGCGCCACCGGGCCTTCCGCGACCAGGCGAACGGCGACGCGCTGCGAACGGTCCTGGGCGAAGGCAGGAGCCGCCGCAACCAGCAGCAGGCATAAGGCCAGGAAAAGGCGTTTCATGCGCCGGTCTTAGCGCAAAAGCCGGAGGAAAGGCAGGGTGGCGGGAACGGCGCTGAAATCAGGCCACTAGCTGCTCGTCTTCCTCGCGATGGATGCGGTTGCCCGGGTTGATCGCCAGCCAGGCCAGCGCACCGGCCAGGGCAACGCCGGCTCCCACGAAGAACACCGACGTCCAGCCATAATGGTTCTGCAGCCAGGGGGTGGCACTGGAGGTCAAGAACCCGCCCAGCATGCCCGCCATATTCATGAAGCCCGAAACCACGCCGGCATGCGGTCCGCCGAAATCGGCGGCCAGCGCCCAATAAGCGCTCTGCGCGAAATTGATCGCGCCCGCGCCCAGGGCCAGCACCACCGTGGCCATGATCGCGCCCGGGACCTGCGATCCCACGATCAGGAAGCCGCCCGCCAGCACCAGCGCAAAAACCGAGAACAGGCAGCGTCCGACACGGCTGCCCCGGGATTTGACGAGAGCGTCGGCGATGGCCCCGCCCGAGATCGAACCCACCACCATCATGGCGAAGGGCAGCATGGTCAGGATGGCGCTGGACTTGAGGTCGAGGCCGCGCGCCTGCTTCAGATAGATGAAGAACCAGGAGATGAAGATGAAGGTGATCCAGCAGAAGCAGAAATAGGCGAAATTCAGCAGCACGATGTCCTTGCTGCCCAGGATACGGCCCCACGGGACCGCAATGCGGGAGCTGCCCGTCCTGACGCCGGTGAGACCCGCCTTGATATGCGCCAGCTCCCCGGCATTGACGCTTTTGTGCTCTTCCGGCGTATCGCGGGCATAGATATACCAGCCCATAGCGGCGGCGAAGCCGATGATGGCGCAGACGATGAAAGCCTCGCGCCAGCCATAGCTCACCATCAGCCAGGTGATGAAGGGCGCGGTCACCGCGCCGCCGGTACCGGTGCCGGCGAAAATCAGGCCATTGGCTTTGCCGCGCTCCTGGGTGGGAATCCAGGTTGCGGTGAACTGGTTGGAGCCGGGATAGATCACCGCCTCGCCGACGCCCAGCAGGAAGCGCACGATCAGGAGCAGCAGGAAGGCATTGGCCATGCTCGGCACAATCAGGGTCATGGCGGCGGTGAGCACACCCCACCAGACCAGGCCCCAGGTCAGGACCTTGCGCGGGCCATACGTCTTGGCCAGCCAGCCGGCGGGAATCTGGCAGAGGCCGTAACCGGCCAGGAAGGCGCTGAGGACATAACCCAGTTCCTGGTTGGTCATGCCGAATTCGGACATCAGCCGCACGCCGGCGATGGAAATATTGGTACGGTCCAGGTAGCTGATCGCCGCCAGGAGGAAGATAAAAAACGTCAGATAGACGCGAACCTTCGACCTGTTGTGCATGAAACCCCTGCTTCCCGGACGGTTGTTCTGGATTTGAAGCCACGTTAGCTAGGGGGGTGCGGCAGGGTCAATGAGAGCCGCCATGACGCGACGCAGCGAGAGATATCATGCGGGTTGCAGGCGGAAAATTCGGCGGGCGGATGCTTGTGGCGCCGGACGACCGGCGCGTGCGCCCAACCTCGGACAAGGTGCGCCAGGCGCTGTTCAACATCCTGGAGCATCGCGATTTCGGCGATTTCACCCTCGAAGGCGCGCGCGCAATCGATCTCTTTGCCGGAACAGGGGCATTGGGTGTGGAAGCGCTGTCGCGCGGCGCCCGTTTCTGTCTTTTCGTTGATGACGACACGGACAGCCGTGCGCTGGTGCGGCAGAATGTCGAAGCCCTGGGCCTGACCGGCATCAGCAAGATATGGCGGCGCGACGCCGCAGAGCTGGGCCCGATGAATACCGGCAGCGGCGGACCCTTCGATCTCGCCTTCCTGGATCCGCCCTATCGCAAGGGCTTGGCCGATGCGGCCCTGAAAAGTTTGCGCGATGGCGGCTGGCTGGCGCCTGGCGCACTGCTGGTGGTTGAGACCGCCATCGACGAAACACTGGCGGCTGCCGGTTACGAGAAACTGGACGAACGCGACTATGGCGAGACGCGGGTGATCTTCCTCGCTGCTTCCACATAGTCAAAATGTCATGGCCCACTTTACGTGGGCCATCCAGGGCAACCAGCACCGGCGCT
>DATFFI010000130.1:0-5704 GCA_035250225.1 Rhizomicrobium sp.
GCCGTTTGGGAAGCCGTTCGGTTATTGAGCCGAACGAGACGCACACTTTTCCGGGCCGACGCGCCCGTTAAGTAATGGGTTCCACCGTCTTCGCCTTGCGCGCCTTGGCCGCGGCAAAGATCGCCAGTGCGCCCAATTCGCAAATCGCAGCCGCCAGGAAGGACGCGCCGGGAAAATAGACCGGCGTACCCGGCGCCGTGAAATAGGCGAACAAATTGGTCATGATCAGCGGCGAGGCGATGGCGGTCAGGCTGCCGATGCTGGCGATAGTGCCCTGCAACTCACCCTGCTCATTGTCCGGCACCAGGTGCGAAAGAATGGCGTTCAGCGCCGCCCCGCCCAGGCCGCCGAAACAGAACACCACCATGAAGGCGTAGAAAAATACCGGGCTGGGCGCGAAGGCATAACCGGCATAGCCGATGGCGCCCGCCGCCAGGCCGAAAAAGACCGAACGTGTTTCGCCCAGCCTGGGCGTCAGCAGGCGCGGCAGCACGGCGAAGGACAAGGCGGTCAGCGCCCCCACCGCCACCAGCGACCAGGCCACGTCGGCGGGCCCCCAGCCGAATTTCAGCATGGTGTAATAGCTCCAGGTGGAAGGCAGCGAGTCATGCGCCAGCCTGAGCAGCACCAAGGCCCCGAACATTGAGGCCAGCGCCGGATAGCGTTTGAGGGATTTCAACGCGCCCAGAGGATTGGCGCGCTTCCACTCGAAGGCGCGGCGGCGTTCCACCGGCAATGACTCCTTCAGCACCAGAAGGCCGAACAGGCCATTGGCCGCCGCCAGCCCGCCCGCCACGAAGAAGGGCACGCGCAGGCCGAAATGCTCGCCCAGCAAGCCGCCCAGCGCCGGGCCCAGGATGAAGCCCAGGCCGAAGGCGGCGCCGACCATGCCGAAATTGGCGGCGCGTTTCTCCGGCGGCGAGACATCGGCGATATAGGCGTTGACGGTGGTATAGGCCGCCCCCGCCATGCCCGACAAAGTGCGGCCGACGAACAGCCAGAAGATGGTGGGCGAGAGGCCGGTGACGATATAGTCGAAGGACAGCATTGCCAGCGACAGGATCAGCACCGGCCGGCGGCCGAAGCGGTCGGACAGCGCGCCGATCACCGGAGCGCAGAGAAACTGCATCAACGCATAGACGAAGAAGAGCCAGCCGCCCCAGCTCGCCGCGCCGGACAGATCCTCATGCGTCAACTCGGCGATCAGGCCGGGCGCCACCGGAATGATCAGCCCCAGCCCGATCGTGTCGATCAGCATGGTGAGGAAAATGAAGGTCAGCGCCCAGCGGCTGTTCATAGCATGATCACAATGTCCGGGCGCGTTCGCGCAGCACGAATTTCTGGATCTTGCCGGTGGAGGTCTTGGGCAGTTCCGTAAAGACGATGGTGCGCGGCACCTTGTAGCGGGCCAAATGCTGGCGGCAATGCTCCATCATTTCCTCTGGCGTAGCGCTTTTGCCGGCCTTCAGTTCGATAAAGGCGCAAGGTGTCTCGCCCCATTTCTCGTCCGGCTTGGCCACCACCGCAGCAACCAGCACCGAAGGGTGTTTGGCCAGCGCGTTCTCGACTTCGATGGAGGAGATATTCTCACCCCCGGAGATGATGATGTCCTTGGAACGGTCCTTGAGCTGGATATAGCCGTCGGGATGCATCACGCCCAAATCGCCGGAATGGAACCAGCCGCCCTGAAAGGCTTTCCTGGTCGCTTTCTCATTCCTGAGATAGCCCTTCATCACGATATTGCCGCGGAACATGACTTCGCCCAGAGTCTCACCATCGGCGGGCACCGGCTTCATCGTTTTGGGGTCGAGTACCGTCAGCGCTTCCAGCGCGTGATAGCGCACACCCTGCCGCGCTTTCAGCGCCGCGCGCTTGCCCGCATCGAGCTTGTCCCAACCCGGCTTCCACTCATTGACCACAGCCGGGCCATAGACCTCGGTCAGGCCATAGACATGCACCACGTCAAAGCCTTCCTGCGCCATCGCCGCCAGTGTCGCTTCCGGCGGCGGCGCGGCGGCGGTGAGGAACGTGACCTGTTGCAGGAAGCTTTTCTTCTCGGCCGGCGCTGCGCCCAGGATGGTCTGCATCACCATCGGCGCGCCGCACAGATGCGTCACGCCATGCTCGGCCAGTGCCGCATAGATCGCGCCCGCGCGCACCCAGCGCAAACAGACATGGGTGCCCGCCTGGACCGACAGGCTCCAGGGAAAGCACCAGCCATTGCAGTGGAACATGGGCAGCGTCCACAACAACACGGGATGACGTCCCATATTGCCGGCCAGCACATTGCTGGTGCCCATCAGATGGGCGCCGCGATGATGATAAACCACGCCCTTGGGGTCGCCGGTGGTGCCCGAGGTGTAATTCAGGCTGATGGCGTCCCATTCATCCGCCGGCAGCTTCCAGCCAAAGGCCGGATCGCCTTTGGCGATGAAGCGCTCATAATCCTCGCCCAGTGGTTCACAACCTTTGGCGCCGGTTTGCGGAAATTCCGGATCGTCATAATCGATTACCAGCGGCTTTTTCTTCACCAGTGCCAGCGCCGCCTGGATGGTGGGGGCGAATTCGCGGTCGGTGAGCAGCACCCGGGCGCCGCCATGGTCCAGCATGTAGGCGATGGCCCGCGCGTCGAGGCGGGTGTTGAGGGCGTTCAGCACGGCGCCGGTCATCGGCACGCCGTAATGGGCCTCCAGCATGGGCGGCGTGTTGGCCAGCATCGCCGCCACCGTGTCGCCCTTGCGGACGCCCAGCGTCTTCAGCGCCGAAGCGAGGCGGCGGCTGCGGTCATAAAACTGCCGATAGGTAAAACGCTGGCGGCCATGGATGATGGCAGGATGATCGGGAAAGACCGACGCGGCGCGTTCCAGCGTGGTCAAAGGCGTCAAAGGCTGGAAATTGGCCCCCGTCCGCTCCAGCCCGTCCCGATAGGGCTTTTGGCCGCGCCCAAGCGGTTTGCTCTTTGGGAGCCTGCTTTTCTTGGCTTTTTTCCGTGGGGCCATGGCGGCGGCACGCTAAAGAAAGCCGCAATCGGCGGCAAGGTTGGACACGCGGAATGCGGATGCTAGAAGCCGTGCTTCAGGAGAAATGATGTCTATCGTCGACCTGCCGGAAGAGCCCAAAAAGGGCATGGTCCGCAAGCTTTATGACTGGATGATGCGCAACGCCACCGGCCGCCATGCCTGGGCCGGGCTCGCCGCTTTCACCTTTGCCGAAGCCTCGGTCTTTCCCATTCCCACCGACATCATGCTGATCCCCATGGCGCTGGCGGATCGCAAGCGTGCCTGGCTGCTGGGCGCCTGGTGCACGCTCTGGTCGGTGCTGGGTGGCATCGCAGGCTACGCCATCGGTGCTTTTCTTTATGAGTCCTTGGGTGAGTGGCTGGTCCGCATCTATCACATGGGGTCCGGGATGGAGCAGTTCCAGGCTTGGTACGATGAGTATGGCGCCTGGATCATTCTCCTGAAGGGGCTTTCACCTGTTCCCTACAAGCTGGTGACTATTACCTCGGGCTTTGCCCATTACAGCTTTCTCAGCTTTGTCATTCTGTCGATCATCACGCGCGGCGGTCGCTTCATGCTGATAGCTGGCCTGATCGCCTGGAAAGGCGAAGTGGCGCGGAACTTCATCGAGAAAAGGCTGGAAGCCAGTCTCTTGGTATTTCTGGGTGTCGTGGTGTTGGGGATCGTGGCCGTCGTATATCTTTTCTGACGGCCGACGCTCCTAATCCTGTTCCAGCTCAGCGGACGGCCGGTAACTGTCCGGCGCCGGCTCGCCCTGCGACGGCTCTTCCGGGCGCGGCGGCAGTTCGGTCAGCGGCGCGGCGGCCGTGGTTTCGGCAACGCTCTTCAGCGTGGCGCCCTTGCGGGCGGCACGCTTCTGCGCCCGTTCCAGCTTGGCGGAGGCGCGGCTGACGGCCATGTCGAGTTCCAGCTGCGAGCACAGGCCCAGCGTCACCGGATCGACCGCCTTGATGTTGGCCGCGTTCCAGTGCGAGCGCTCGCGGATCTTCTGGATCGTGGCCTTGGTGGTGCCGATCAGTTTGATGATGTCGGCATCGGCGAATTCGGGATGGTTGCGGATGATCCAGTAGACCGCATCCGGCTTGTCCTGGCGCTTGGACACCGGCGTATAGCGCGGGGCGCGCTTCAGGCGCACGCCCGGCATCTTGTGCTTGGGCGGCGCCATCTTGAGGCGCTTCCTGGCATCCTTCTCGGCGTCGGCGATCTGTTCGCGGGTGAGCTGGCCCGACGCCACCGGGTCCTGGCCCTTGATGCCCTTGGCGACGTCTTCGTCGGCGATGCCTTTCACTTCCAAGGGATGCAGGCCGCAGAAATCGGCGATCTGCTCGAAGGACAGCGCGGTATTGTCCACCAGCCAGACGGCGGTGGCCTTGGGCATCAGCGGCTTGTTGTCGGCGGCCATGGTAATTTTCTCCCGTTGAGCGGGGGCCTTGCCGGGCCCGCCGCCCCTCGTCAGGTTAATCCTTTCGAGGAAGGCGTGTTTTGTAGCGAAAAACCCCCGCCGGGAAAAGGAAAAAGCCTCAAAAAGCCCAAAAACCGCTCATTTGCTGCCCCGGACGGCGCCCGGGATCGATTTAGATCAGGGATTCAGAAGCGGAATGGGCGATGGAACTGGTCCTGGGACCTGGCCGGCATCGATGGGGAAGGTGCCACGCCCGCCCCGGACGCCTTACCGCCGCGCGCCGCTGTATTGCTATGTCCTGCGCCTGGTACCGGCCCGCGCCGATGTCGACGAGATTTTCCAGGAAGGGCGGTGATCCAGGGCCGGGCGCGTTATGTCCCGACTGCGCAGTTCATCACTTTCCTTTTCCATCGCGCACCGGCGCATTGGCCATTCTTGGCTTTGACCGATAGGGGACGCTAGCATCGGCCATCCTCTATCCGGTGCCCGCCATGCCGATCGATCCCGAAGACCCGCAGCCGCGCAAGAAATTGCCCGACATCGCGCTGGGCGAGGATATTTCCGCGCTCTCGGCGCATGAGCTGGAGGCGCGCATCGCCCGGCTGGATGAGGAGATTGCCCGCTGCAAACAGGCGATCGCGGCGCGTCATGCCACCAAGTCGGCGGCGGAAAATTTCTTCAAACGCTGATCGTTCATCATTGTTAATATGCACAGAGGTCCTTGTACGGCAGGCCTTTTCGCCGCTTGCGGATTAATCTTTACCAATCAAGACGCTTGCGATTCCGACCGCCGCTGCTAGCGTGCGGGACGAAGCAGGGGGAGTGTCTTTCGATGCTGCAGGAAAGCGATGGTCTGAACGACCTGACGCAGCAGAATTTCCTTGCCTCCGCCCTGTTCGACCGCACCTTCGATGAAGGCATGGCGCTGGTGGAGGAAACCGCCCGTTATCTCGACGGCCGCGGCCGCGAGGAAGCGCGCGCCCTGCCGCGCAAGGCGTCGATGCTCTATGCCGGCGAAAGCATGCGTGTCACCACCCGCCTGATGCAGGCGGCAAGCTGGCTTTTGGTGCAGCGCGCGGTGCGCGATGGCGATATGGAAGCCGAGCAGGCGGCGGGTGAACGCTATCGCCTGGGCTCGCGTGAAATCTGCCTGGGCGCCTGTTCCGAAAGCACCGAAATGCTGCCGCTGGCGCTGCGCGATCTTCTGGGGCGCAGCGACAATCTTTATCGCCGCATTGCCCGGCTGGATGACGTGCTCTTCAACAAGGATCAGACGCGGAAT
>DATFFI010000131.1:0-9719 GCA_035250225.1 Rhizomicrobium sp.
TGCCGGAGAAGGTCAGGCTGTAGCCGACCGCAAACCAGAGCACCGAACACAGACAGGCTACGGCGAAGCATTGCACCAGCACCGAGAGCAGGTTCTTGGCCTGCACCAGGCCGGCATAGAAAAGCGCCAGGGCCGGAATGGTCATCATCAGCACCAGGCCGGTCGCCGTGATGATCCAGGCGGTATCGCCGCTATTGATCATGTCTTTCCCCCTTGAACAGTTTTTGAACACTATGAGGGCATCTCGCCTTGAAATTAATCGACGATGATGCCCTGTTTTCAGGCGATTTCGCGCTTTTTGGGCAATTCTGGCAAGGCCACGGGTTCCATTAAGCTGGGGACATGATCCGGCAATCTCGCCAGAGGCGTCAGTTTGGTCCCGGCCAGGAGCGACGAGCGGCCCGTTAGCGTCAGCGTGGTGGGGGCGTCCCCGGGGCCAAAATGGCGCCCCTGGGCCGCGACAAAGGGGCGTGGTGGAGGCTTATTGCGCCCACGTAATGGCCCATGCTAACTGGCACCGCCTTGCGCGGGGTGACTCGCGTGGTGAGTAAATACAGTTGAAAATTCAACACCTTAGAACAATATCGGCGGCCACCAGAGGGATGCGTACCCACAAGGCCGCGGAAGGGTAAATGTGGCGACGGAAAAGGCGCACGAGACCGGGTTGGCAGGCCGCTATGCCACCGCCCTCTTCGAACTGGCCGGCGAACAGAAATCCGTGGACGCGGTGAGCGCCAATCTGGCGGCTTTCAAGCGCGCCATGGACAGCAATGCCGACCTTGCCCGCCTGGTGAAGTCGCCGGTTTTCTCCCGCGAAAACCAGGCCAAGGCCCTGAGGCCCCTGCTCGAGAAGATGGGGGCCAACAAGCTTACCACCCAGTTCCTGCTGCTGCTGGCCGCCAAGCGCCGCCTTTTCGCGCTGGAAGGCATCATCACCGGCTATGAGCGCATGGTCGCCCGCGCGCGCGGCGAAACCGAAGCGGAAGTCATCTCCGCCCGCGCTCTCGCCGACAGCGAAATCGCCGAACTCAAATCCACGCTCAAGGCCAAGCTGGGCCGCGAGCCGCGCCTCAATACCAAAGTCGATCCTTCGCTTCTCGGCGGTCTCGTCGTGAAGGTGGGCTCGCGCATGATCGATACATCTCTCCGCACCAAGCTGACCGGCATCCGTGCGGCCATGAAAGGGTGAGGAGCGGTTTGCGAAGCAAACGAAATGGTCTCGCACTACGCTGTCGCTAGCGAGGGACCATTTCGAGTGACGAACGCCCGAAGCGTCAGCGAAGGGCACTGATTTAAGTGCCTCACTTGCGAGTGAGGAAACAGACAGAATGAAGGAACGATAAAATGGATATCCAGCCCGCAGAAATTTCCGCGATCCTGAAGCGCGAGATCCAGAATTTCGGCGCCGAGGCCCAGGTCTCGGAAGTCGGCGAAGTGCTGAGCGTCGGCGACGGCATCGCCCGCGTCTATGGCCTCGACAATGTCCAGGCCGGCGAGATGGTCGAGTTCCCGGGCGGCATCAAGGGCATGGCTCTCAACCTGGAAACCGACAATGTCGGCTGCGTGATTTTCGGCAGCGACAGCACCATCAAGGAAGGCGACACCGTCAAGCGTACCGGCGCCATCGTGGAAGTGCCGGTGGGCAAGGGCCTCTTGGGCCGCGTTGTCGACCCCTTGGGCAACCCCATCGACGGCAAGGGTGAACTGACCAATGTCGCCGAAAAGCGCCGTGTCGACGTCAAGGCGCCGGGCATCATTCCGCGCAAGTCGGTGCATGAGCCGGTGCAGACCGGCCTCAAGGCCATCGACACGCTTATCCCGATCGGCCGCGGCCAGCGCGAGCTGATCATCGGCGACCGCCAGACCGGCAAGACCGCCGTCGCCATCGACGCCATCATCAACCAGAAGGCCGTCAACGCCGGCACCGATGAAAAGGCGAAGCTCTATTGCATCTATGTCGCCATCGGCCAGAAGCGCTCGACCGTGGCCCAGATCGTCAAGACGTTGGCCGATGCCGGCGCGCTGGAATACACGATCATCGTCACCGCCACCGCTTCCGAGCCGGCGCCGCTGCAGTTCCTGGCGCCCTTCGCCGGCTGCGCCATGGGCGAGTGGTTCCGCGACAACGGCATGCACGCGCTGATCATCTATGATGATTTGTCCAAGCAGGCCGTCGCCTATCGCCAGATGTCGCTGCTGCTGCGCCGCCCGCCGGGCCGCGAAGCCTATCCGGGCGACGTCTTCTACTTGCACAGCCGCCTGCTCGAGCGCGCCGCCAAGCTGAATGAAGACAATGGCGCCGGTTCGCTCACCGCCCTGCCCGTCATCGAAACCCAGGCCAACGACGTCTCTGCCTATATCCCGACCAATGTGATCTCGATCACCGACGGGCAGATATTCCTCGAGACCGACCTCTTCTATCAGGGCATTCGTCCCGCCGTGAATGTCGGTATCTCGGTCAGCCGCGTCGGCTCTTCGGCCCAGATCAAGGCGATGAAGACCGTCGCCGGCCCGATCAAGGGCGAACTGGCCCAGTATCGCGAGATGGCGGCGTTCGCCAAGTTCGGTTCCGATCTCGACGCCTCGACCCAGAAGATGCTGGCGCGCGGCGAGCGTCTCACCGAGCTCTTGAAGCAGCCCCAATACAAGCCCTTCGCCGTCGAAGAGCAGGTGGCGGTGATCTATGCCGGTACCCGCGGCTATCTCGATCCCTTCCCGACCAAGCGGGTGCAGGCGTTCCAGGAAGCGCTGCTGGGCAAGCTCAAGGCCAGCTATCCGCAGTTCCTCGAAGGCATCCGCAAGGAAAAAGCGCTGACGCCGGACCTGGAAGCGACGCTGAAGAAGGCGCTGGACGAAGTCTCCAAGTCGTTCGCCTAAGGAACTGAAGCCTCATGGCAACCGTCAAGGAAATGCGCGTACGGATCGGAAGCGTGAAGTCCACGCAGAAGATCACCAAGGCACTGCAGATGGTGGCAGCGGCCAAGCTGCGCCGGGCCCAGCAGGCGGCGGATGCCGCCCGCCCCTATGCCCAGCGCATGTCGGCCATCATCTCCAACCTCGCCGCCGGCGTCTCCGGCCCGTCCGCGCCGCTGCTGCTCGCCGGCACCGGCAGGGACCAGCGCCATCTCGTCATCGTGGCGACGGCGGATCGTGGCCTGGCCGGCGCCTTTAACGGCGCTATCGTCCGCGCCGCGCGCCAGAAGATCAACGCGCTGATCGCCGAGGGCAAGGACGTCAAGATCCTCACCGTCGGCCGCAAGGGCCGCGACCAGCTGCGCCGCCAGTTCGGCAACCGCTTCGTCGAGAGCTATGA
Source organism: Rhizomicrobium sp. (assembly GCA_035250225.1). Lineage (GTDB taxonomy): Bacteria > Pseudomonadota > Alphaproteobacteria > Micropepsales > Micropepsaceae > Rhizomicrobium. Next base: position 3,314 of record DATFFI010000131.1, read on the forward strand.
GCTGGGCCTGAAGTCGCCGAGCCTGTCGCTGGTGCAGCCGATCGCGAAGAAGGTTCTCGACCTTTATACCGGCGGCGAGTTCGATGTGGTCAGCCTGATCTACAGCCGCTTCAAGTCGGTGGTGACGCAGATCCCCACGGTGAAGCAGCTGATCCCGGCCCAGGTCGAACCGGGCGAAGCCACCGGCGCTTTCTACGACTACGAGCCGGACGAAGACACGATCCTGGAAGCCCTGCTGCCACAGAATATCTCGGTGCAGCTGCTCTCCGCGGTGCTGGAGAACCAGGCCGGCTTCTTCGCCAGCCAGATGGCGGCGATGGACAACGCCACCCGCAACGCGGGCGACCTGATCAACGCCCTCACCATCCAGATGAACCGCACCCGTCAGGCCAAGATCACGACGGAACTGATTGAAATCATCGCCGGCGCTGCCGCTGTCTAGGGCGTTAGGCGAGAGCCGGACCGCCCGATTAAAAATGAGATTGAAAGAGAGATAGTCATGAGCAAGACCCAGTCCAAAGGCCGCCTCAGCCAGGTCATCGGCGCCGTCGTCGACGTCGAGTTCGACGGCGAGCTGCCCGCCATCCTGAACGCGCTGGAGACCACCAACACCGACGCCAAGACCGGCAAGAAGGTCCGCCTGGTGTTCGAAGTGGCGCAGCATCTGGGCGAGAATGCCGTGCGCGCCATCGCCATGGACACGACCGAAGGCCTGGTCCGCGGCCAGGAAGTCACCGACACCGGCGGCCCGATCAAGGTTCCGGTCGGTCCGGCCTGCCTTGGCCGCATCATGAACGTGATCGGCGAGCCGATCGACGAAGCCGGCCCGATCAGTTCGGAGCACACCTCGTCGATTCATCGCGAAGCGCCCAGCTTCTCCGAGCAGGCCGGCTCCGCCGAAGTCCTGGTCACAGGCATCAAGGTCATCGACCTGCTCTGCCCCTACACCAAGGGCGGCAAGATCGGCCTGTTCGGCGGTGCGGGCGTCGGCAAGACCGTCACCATGCAGGAGCTGATCAACAACATCGCCAAGGCCTATGGCGGTTACTCGGTTCTGGCCGGCGTCGGTGAGCGCACCCGCGAAGGCAACGACCTTTATCACGAGATGATCGAGTCCAACGTCAATGTGGACCCGAAGAAGGCCGGTTCGACCGCGGGCAGCAAATGCGCCCTGGTCTATGGCCAGATGAACGAGCCGCCCGGCGCCCGCGCCCGCGTCGCGCTGACCGGCCTGGCCCAGGCGGAATATTTCCGCGACGTCGAAGGCAAGGACTGCCTGCTCTTCATCGACAACATCTTCCGCTTCACCCAGGCCGGTTCGGAAGTGTCGGCGCTGCTGGGCCGTATCCCGAGCGCCGTGGGCTACCAGCCCACCCTGGCGACCGAGATGGGCAATCTGCAGGAGCGCATCACCTCCACCACCAAGGGGTCGATCACCTCGGTGCAGGCGATTTACGTGCCCGCCGACGATCTGACCGACCCGGCGCCAGCGACCTCCTTCGCCCACCTGGATGCCACCACCGTTCTGTCGCGCGACATTGCCTCGCTGGGCATCTTCCCGGCCGTCGACCCGCTGGACTCCACCAGCCGCATCCTGGACCCCCAGGTGATCGGCGAGGAGCACTACACGGTCGCCCGCCGCGTCCAGGAAGTGCTGCAGCAGTACAAGGCGCTCAAGGACATTATCGCCATCCTGGGCATGGACGAGCTCTCGGAAGACGACAAGCTGACCGTGGCGCGCGCCCGCAAGATCCAGCGCTTCCTCAGCCAGCCCTTCTTCGTCGCCGAGCAGTTCACCAACTCGCCCGGCAAGTTCGTCGAGCTGCCCGACACGATCCGCTCCTTCAAGGCGATCGTGGATGGCGAGTATGACCATTTGCCCGAGCAGGCCTTCTACATGGTCGGCGCCATCGAGGAAGTGGTTGCCAAGGCCCAGAAGATGGCTGCCGAAACCAGCAAGGCGGCGTAATGGCGGGCAGCAAGATCGCCTTCGACCTGGTCTCGCCCGAGAAGCTGCTGCTCTCGGTCCAGGCCGACATGGTCACGGTTCCCGGCACGGAAGGCTATATGGGCGTGATCGCGGGCCATGCGCCCCTGGTCTCGACCCTGCGCGCCGGCATGATCGACGTGCAGATCGACGGCAAGGACGACCGCTATTTCATCCGCGGCGGCTTTGCCGAGATCAACGCCGGCAAGATCACTGTTCTGGCCGACGAAGCCATCCCGATGACCGAACTGGACCTGGCCATCCTCGACCAGCGCATTTCCGATGCGCGGGAGGACGAGCTGGCGGCCGACACCGACGCCGCACGGGCCAAAGCGGCCCAGATGGTCGATGACCTCAGGCTTGTGAGGGCCGCCTTTTAAGGTGACCTAGCCGCAGAGACCCGGAAATTGGGCCAGTTTCCGGCCTGAAACATTATTGCTATAAATATCTTAGCTGCTTCGGCGTCCGCCGAAGGCATCTGCTTGGGAGTCGCTGCGATGACGGTCGCCACCGTCTACAAACAGGGCTGGACCCTGGACGAGGTCCATTGGGACTGGTTCGACCCTTCACGAGTCGACCCCAGGCTGCTGGCTGCCGTCAAAGCCGCCGCCCTGGTCGAGTATAATGCACCCGATTATGTCGCCTATTTGAAGCGCGTCTTCGAAGGCGCCGGCCCCGAGACGATCGCCGCCATCGAATTGTGGGGCGTCGAGGAAAGCCAGCATGGCCGGGTCCTGGGCCGTTATGCCGAAATGGCCGATCCCAGCTTCAAGCTGGAGGACGCCTTCGCCCGCTTCCGCGGCGGCTACCGGGTTCCCTACTTCCATGGCGAGGACAGGCAGTCGGTGCGCGGGTCCCGCCGGGGCGAAATGATCGCCCGCTGCGTCGTGGAGTCGGGCACCAGCTCCTATTACTCGGCCATGCGCGACGCCAGCGAGGAACCCCTGCTCAGGGATATCGCCGGCCGCATCGCCGCCGACGAGTACCGGCACTACAAGCTGTTCTACGACACGCTGCACGCCCAGCCGGAGCCTGATCTGGGCTTCTTCCGCAAACTCTGGATCGCGGTCGGCCGGGTGCGGGAAAGCGACGATGATGAGCTGGCCTTCGCCTATTACTGCGCTAACGTGAAACCTGAGGAAGAAGCCTCAAAGCCTTACGATCGCAAACTTTATTCCCGGCTATCCTCGGCAAATGGCGCCGCCATATACAACCGTAAACATATCCAGAAACTGGTGCAGATGGTGATCAAGGCCATCGGCGCCGACCCGCATGGCTGGCTGGCTGGCGTGGCCGGCTCGCTGGTCTGGCGCCGTCTTCAGAAGAACGCCGGGGCGGCGGCCTAACCGACCTCTTCGAAGGCGCCGGAGGCCTCGTTGCGGATCAGCAGCTTGCCGCTGGCGACACCGAAATAAGCCCCATGCAGGGCAAGTTCTCCCTTCTCCACCGCCGCCTGCACGAAGGGAAAGGTCATCAGGTTCCTGAGCGACAGTTCCACCGAAGCGAACTCCAGCTGGTGCAGATAGGCCTCCCAGTCGGCCTTGGGCGTCGTGATGGCGTCTGCCGCCGGCGCGATCTGGCTCATCCATTTGCCGATAAAGTCGCTTTCGGTCAGGGGCGCGTCCTCGGAGGCAAAAGCCTTGATGCCGCCGCAGAAAGCATGGCCCAGCACCACGATGTGCCGGACCCTGAGGGCCCGTACCGCGAATTCCAGGGCGGCGCTGGCGCCATGCTGGCCGCCGCCCGGATCATAGCGCGGCACCAGATTGGCGACATTGCGGGCCACCAGGATTTCGCCCGGGGCGGCGTCGAAAATGACTTCCGGCGAGACGCGGCTGTCGACACAGCCGATCACCATGATCGACGGCGCCTGGCCGCTGTCGGCCAGCACGGCATAACGGCCGCGCTCTTCCTTGAACCGCCCGTCCAGGAACGCGCGATATCCCTTGCTCAGTCTTTCCGGAAACACGGGACTTCTCCACTTTGGTCGCGCCGCGAGGCCTTCACCCGGGTTCGCGGTCGCTCCCGTTGATTTGGTCGCGCCGGACGGGCCCTCGCTTCGTTCGGGTCGCCGGACGCTCCCGTTGGTTTGGTCGCGCCGGACGGGCCCTCGCTTCGCTCGGGTCGCCGGTCGCTCCCTAGGCCTTCCGCTTGACCATCATCTGCTTGATCTCGCCGATCGCTTCCGCCGGGTTGAGACCCTTGGGACAGGCATTGGCGCAGTTCATGATGGTGTGGCAGCGATACAGGCGGAAGGGATCTTCCAGATCGTCCAGCCGCTCGCCCACCGCCTCGTCCCGCGAGTCGATCAGCCAGCGATAGGATTGCAGCAGCGCCGCCGGGCCCAGATAACGCTCCGAATTCCACCAATAGCTGGGGCACGAGGTCGAGCAACAGGCGCACAGGATGCACTCATAGAGGCCGTCCAGCTTGGCGCGCTCTTCCGGCGACTGTTTCCACTCGGTCTCGGGCTCGGCGGTCTTGGTCTGCAGATACGGCTCCACCGCCGCATGCTGGGCATAGAAATTGGTGAGGTCCGGCACCAGGTCCTTCACCACCGGCATGTGCGGCAGGGGATAGATCGCCACCGCGCCGGATATGTCGGTAATGGCTTTGGTGCAGGCCAGGGTGTTGGTGCCGCCGATATTCATGGCGCAGGAGCCGCATATGCCCTCGCGGCAGGAGCGGCGGAAAGACAGGGTCGGATCGATCTCGTTCTTGATCTTGATCAGCGCGTCCAGGACCATCGGACCGCAACTGTCCAGGTCGAGCGTATAGACATCGACCTGCGGATTCCCGCCGCTGGTGGGATCGTAGCGATAGACCTTGAAGTCCTTCGAGCGCTTGGGCTTCTTGCCGCTGTTCTCGGACCAGAGTTTGCCCTTTTTTACTTTGCTGTTCCTGGGCAGCGTAAACTCGACCATACGTAACTCCGGGCGGGCGGCGGGACCTGCTTAGCAAGCCCCGCCGATGCTGGCAATAAAGCTATCCCCCCGTGGCTATTGCGATTCTGCAACCCCGTACCAGTCGATTCGCCGGGTGACATACATGGTGCCCGCCAAGGCGGCGAACAGCATGCCGGAGCCGATCAGGAGCGAAGCGTCCTCGGCATTGAGAATGACGTAGAGCAGGCTGTGGAGCGCCGCCAGGATCGCCGTCAGCACTCCTGCCCGCGCCCGGCTGCGGAAGGCCGCCGCAGCATAAAGCCCGGTAAGCAGGACCGTGCCGCCCGCCGCCGCCAGATAGGCCAGCGCGAATCCCACATGCTCGGAGAGCGAGAGCAGCAGCAGGTAGAACAGCACCTGCGCCGCACCCACTAGCGCATATTGCACGGCATGCAGGCGGCGCTGGGTGACGATCTCGACCACGAAGAAGCTCAGGAACGCCATGGCGACGAAAAGGACGGCGTATTTCAGGGCGCGGGTGACCAGTTGGTAGAAATCCACCGGCTGGTAGAAGCGGACGCCGAAGGCCGATTTCGGAAAGGCCGCCATGGCTGTGGCCGGGGTCTCGAACACCTGTTCAAAGCCCCGCGCCAGATAGGGCACCACCCAGCTGGCGCGGAAGCCGCGCTGGTCGATGCTGCGCTGTCCGGGCAGGAAAGCGCCGGCAAAGCTTGGGCTGGGCCAAGGCGAATCCAGCGAGACTTCCGTGCGCCGTCCCAGCGGCACGAAATTCAACTCACGCGAGCCGCGCAACAATATCTGCGTCGAGACGGCGATATCGCGGGCGCCGTCCAGCGGCAGAAGGGCATGCAGGCCCTGGCGGTCCTTGGCGTCGGTGTTCGCCATGTTGGCGCCGAAGCCGGGCTGGAACGGCAGGCTGCCGGCGCCCTCGCGCAAGGCGATGTTTTCGGCCAGGCCGCGGGCGTCGGATACCGACATGACGATGGAAGCATCCTGCCATTGAATCCGGGCATTGGCCGGAAACAGCTTTTCCAGCGTCTCGCGGCTGAAATTGGCGCGCATATCGATACGCGATTCATAGACCGGCACGGTGTAGATGCCGCGGGCGCGGGTCTGGGTCGCGGCGCGGGCCGTGACCGCCAGATTTTCCGGCAGCACGATGCGTATGCCCTCTTCCCGCACCGTCTGCGCCGGCTGCGCCGACTGTGCTCCGACAATAGGCCGCTCCACATAATAGGGAATGACCAGGATGGGGCCCTGCACGGTCTGGGGCCCGCCTGAACTGTTGGCGATTTCCTCGGCGGCGGCCGTCGCCGTGCCGCGCCTGTCGTCCAGGACGAAGCTGATAAACAGAAGCGGCAGCGCCATGGCGACGGTCAGCGCCACGATCAGCAGGGCCTTGGGCCCGGCGGCGCGTCCGGACGGCAGGGTGGAATGAAGGACGGCGAGTGTGTCGGTCATTATGTCCCCTTTGCGAAGCGGGACAAGGATCAGGGACGCCGCGGCAAAGGGT